>CP070648.1:1824651-1862004 GCA_020354555.1 Armatimonadota bacterium
AACAGGATCGCGCGGGCGCCATCGCCGTTGACGTCGGCTATCGGGTCCGGCAGCACGCGGTTGATCGTGAAGCGCCGGTCAATGCCCTGCTCGGACTGAGGATCGAACAGTGTCATCCATAGCAGGCGCAACTCGCCGCCGCGGTAAGACAGCACATCCACGTGGCCGGAGAAGTCGCCGACGACGACGAACAGCGTGCCGCCGCCCGAGGCGTCGGGATACGCGCCAAAGAAGCCGTAGTGGCGGTGGTGGCCTGCGCGATAGTACAGCGCCGTCTCGCGCACGCCGGTAACGCCGTCGAAAACCGACACCCCTCCCATGCGTGACACGGCGACCTCGGGTTTGCCGTCCTCATCGAAATCGCCGACCAGCGCATAGGGCGAATAGGTGCCGCGCTCCGCAGCGGATTCCCACACGAGCTGCGGTTGTTTAAGGCCCTGCGCGTAGGAGTACAACCGAAGCCGCCCCTCGTCGCCCCATGTGTTGGTCCAGGTCAGTCGCTGCGCGCCGGAGTCGCCGGTGAGCGATGCGACCCAACGGTCGTTCGGCCCCCATTCCACTTCGCGCAGGTCGCCGTCCCCGGCCACGTCTATCACGGCGCGCTGGAGATCCCACGCCGACCTCGTACGCGCATCCCACAGGACGTCCGCCCGCCCAGGCTTGATGCCGAGTTCCAGGTCTGCGTTGCCCTCTCCCGCGCGCACCAGGGCGAAGGTTTCCTCCTGACCGAGGAACAAGCGCTGAGCCAGCCTGGGGTGCGGCGATTTCGCGCTCTCGTTTGCCGAACGCGCGGTCGGATTCTGTCCGGACGACATGGCCGCCCTTTCTGTCTCAGCCGCCGGATCGCGCGCCGGGCCGGCTCCAACAAGGCTCCAGCTCGCGAACGCAAGCGCGGCGAGCGCCGCTCGTCGTATCGCGCGCCCTTCCCACCGCCGCCGCAACCGGCAGCAAGCCGGCCGACTCATTGGTTTCGACATCCCGGCTTGTCCTCGCTTCCGCGTCTGCAATGACAATAACTCGGATTCCCGCCAGACGCAGGCAGGCCCTCCCTGCCCGATACTCCGCGTGCGCGCTGCGGGCACGCCTCCGTCACAGCCCTCCGATGCCCGATGACGTCGGCAAGTAGAGGTCAAACGCCAGATCAATGACAGTCCTTAGAAAGCCCGCGCTGAATTCGCCAAGGATCAGCCCAAGGAAAAACGGCAGCGCCCGGCGGTACGCGCGCAGCCCGCCGTAGCGCAATAAGAAGCCTTTGATCACCCACGTCACGAACACCGGCAGCCACATGCGGTACGCGCCGTAGCTCGCCGCTGCCAGATACCCGATCGGGTGCAGCGGCCACCACAGAAAGCGCGTGCGCATTGCACCCAGGAAGACGGTGAAGATCGCGCCGAAGAGATACGCGCCGATGCTGCCGAAGTCCCGCTTCCCCGGCGCTTGGATGTCCTGCATCAATTGCGCCATGGGCTCTCTGCCGAAGGCCCACATCGCCGGCCCGTTGAACCGCGCCGAATCGAACCCGACCTGGTACGTGACGTGCAGCATCGCCCAGAAGGCCGCGATGATGCCGACGCCGCTCGCGAGCAGGATGGCGGGAGTCAGTCCGCGCAGAGACATGCGGCTGCGGCGGCCCATGCGCAGCGCGTCCACCTGGGTCAGGATGGGGAACTGTCGGTGGGTGCGGGACAGCCACATGAACAGGCCCATTGTGGTCAACTCGTAGCGGCTCCAGGCCTGCACGCCGCCGACGCGGCGCAGCACCTGGTCCGGGCCCGCCAGGAACAGCTCAAACGTCGGCAGCCCGAGTTCGGCGCGCAGTCGCGCTGTCACGAGCACGATGACGAAGAACGCCGCGAGGTAGAAGAACGCCGTGTGCGGACGCATGCCGGCCGAGATGGCGAACCCCAACAGCGCGGCCGCTCCCACAAGCAAGCCGATGATAGCGGTGCGGTAAGACACCGCCTCCTCGGCATCATCGAGCTGCGCGCGTCCCCACACGCTGCGCCACACCGCGCGCAGATGCCCGCGCGCCGCCCACAGGATGACCAGCACCACCCCGAGCGTTGATCCCGTGCCTTGCTCCATGACATAGGGAAAGCGCTGCCAGTCGCGGACGCCGAAGTAGATTCCGGTCATGATGCCGAGGCGCGTGATGAGCAGAAAGAAGAGCCACGAGAACATGAGCTGCTGGGGCAGCAGAAACGCCAGGCCGTAAACGAACGGAAACAGGTACACGGGAATCGTAAGCAGGTAATGGCTGTTCCACGGATAGGAAGGAGCGAAGTACCTCCCGCCGACGGGAATCTGCGGCACCTCCGGCGCGAGCACGTGCACGAGGTTCACGAGTTGCGGTATCGCGGCCAGCGCGAAGCCCACCCACAACAGCCGCTGCCGGAAGAAACTCTCGGAGGTGACTTGCAGCGGCACCTCGGCTATCGGGTAGTTCAGGCGCTCCGCATCCCATTGCCGCCGCAGCAGGCTCGCCATGCAGAACATGACCCACACCAGCGTCATCGCGAACAACGACCACCAACCCAGCGGCGCGAGCCACGCCCGCCAGTGGCCCGAAGCGTACAGCGACGACTTCCCCTGGAACAGCGGCTTGATGACCGCCGGGTCCATCACCACGAGGTGACGCGGCAGGTAGGGATGCACGAGCGTCGCCCACTGGTTCTCCGGCGTCGCGCGGCCGATGACCGCCGCCAGCGTGCTGACCAGGATTTGCAGTTGATCGTGTCCGCCGAGCACGCTGGCGGAAGTGACCATGATGTAAATGACGAGTAACTCCACCCGCGAGAATACCCAGCGCGGCGCGACGCGAGCCACGACGGAATTGAACGCGAGCAGCAGCAGCAGCAGGGCGACGGCGTGGAAGAACAAGGCCGACGTCGTCGCGTTGTCCGAATAGCGGACCCACTCGATCTCCGCCAGCCACCAGGTGTTCAGGGGGACGAGCACGAGACCGACGACGATCGCACGCCAGGTCACGGCGCTCGATGCGTTGCGGCGCGCGCCGCCGTCTGCGGTCGCCTGCTGCACGTCAGCCGCAGCGTCAGTTCGTGAGATGGGCGTCATTGAATCCCAGACATGCCGCGAAGCGCCACTCGCCCTTGCCGTCACCCCGCCGGATCAGCGCAGGAAGAAGATCCTGACCTCCCACGGCCTGAAGTCCTCCCTGACAGCCGATGCTTCTTCAGACATTCTCTCCCCCGTCATCAGGTCGGTCACGGTGGCGGGGCGGTTCAAGATCCCGCCGGCGTCGTATGTGGGTCCCCGCCGGCGAACGCTAACTTCGCCGAGCCCTCATCAGGCCCTGCCCCGCGAACGGTCGTTCCTGTTCGCTCGCGGATTTCGTGGCGAGTTCTCAGTCCGCGGGAGGGAGAGCGGTGCCGCGAGACGAATCGCCCTGTGGCTGCCTTGTACCGGCAACCGTACGGTCAGGCATTCCCATCAGGCCGAGGATTACCATGCGCCCACTCCAAGTCGTCGCCGCACTGACGGCCTTGCTCATTCTCAGCGCCAACACGCTGCGTCCCGCTCCCGCCGACGCGGCGTCGCGCCGCACCGGCGGCCGCGCGGACGTCGGCGACTTGAGCCGGGGCGCGCTTGACGGTTGGCAGACCGAAGGCGCGGCGTGGGGTATCGCGCAGCGACAGCGCGCAGGCGCGGTCGCGGAGTATCACGCCGAATCGCTCGCGGGCGGCGAGCAAGCGGTCGGCGTGCTGCGCAGTGAGCCGTTCACCGTCACCGGCAACATTCTGCACTTCCTGGCGAACGGTTGGGACGGGCGGTACGGCGGCAAGGGCGTGAACGGCTATTACCTGCGCCGGGCTGCGGACGGCGAGCTGTTGCGCGCCGCCGCGCCGCCGTGCAGCGACGCGTTCACGCTCATGGCCTGGCCCGTCGCCGATCTCGTCGGCGAGCGGGTGATCTTTGAGGCGATGGATGGCGACCGCGGCGACGCATTCGCATGGCTGGGCGTGTCCGACGTGTACCAGGTGGATTACCCCGCCTCGACGCTTCGCCCACTGAGAATCGCCCCCGCCGGCACCTGGGCCATCCTCGAGCGCGATGGCGGCAGGCAGCAGGTGCCGCCGTATCTCTCTTCTCTCGGCGGTGGCGAGCGCGGAACCGGCGTCGTGCGCTCGCCCGAGTTCGTGATCGAGACGGACGTCATTCGCTTTGATCTGTGCGGGCATGACAGCGAGCACGGCGGCTTGGGTGCGAACTTCGCTGCCCTGCGAGATGCTCACACGGGCAAGCTGCTGCGTCAGACCGCTGCGCCCGGCCGCGATGCCATGACGCCCGTTGAATGGAACGTGCGGGATCTCGCCGGCAGGCGCGTGGTGTTCGAGGTGTGGGACGGGCTGAGCGCTGACGGCTACGCCTGGCTGGGCGTCAACAACCTTGACGCCGGGCCCGCGCTGCGCGCGACCTTCGAGGCAGGCGGACTGCCGGCAGGCTGGAACGTCGGTTCGGCTCGCGACCAGTGCTACGTCACTGCCTGCGGTGTGCCGTTCCTGGGGCTATCGGCTACCGAATCCATCGTGCCCGCGGGCGGCGAGGTGACCGTGAGGTGCGGCTTTCCAGCGCGGCGCGTTTTCCTTCTCGGCATGACCAACACGTGGGATCACGGGAGCCCGGTGTGGGGCACTCCGACGGACTACTCTGACCGACTCTTCATCGGCGACCGCATCGGCCATGTGATAATTGAATACGCCGACGGCACCCACGACGCGATTCCGCTGCGCCTGGGGCACACCGCGTGGTGGTACGCCGACTATGCCGGAAGCAATGCCACCGCGCCCTTCGCATCCGACGGGAAAGCGCGAGCCGTCCTCGAGCGCTCGCTCGATATCTATCCAACCGACGCCGGCGCCGGCCACGCATATCTCTGCGCGATCCGACCGCGAGACAAGACCATCGCCGGGCTGCGATTTGTGGATAACCCGGCAAAGCGAGGCGCGCCCGCCATCACCGCGGTGACCGTGGACACGGATGAGGCGAGCGATCTCCTGGGCCCGCCCATCGGCGCGGCGGCGCCGTCCGATCGCGAGCGGCGCTGGCTTGCCGAGCACATCGTGGCGGCCGACGCGCCTGCGACCTCCGCGACCTACCGCAGCGTCACGGCGCTGCGTCATCTCCTCTACAGCAGTGCCAATGACATCCCGGCACGCGTGTCCCCGGACATCCCGCGCGACTTTCGCGGCCCGCGCGTGCGCTTCGCAGGGACGCCGATTGCCGACCTGCTGACGAATATCTACTACCACTCCACCCAGGACATGGACGACAAGGTGGACGCCGACGGCACCTTCCACACCTCCACCAAGGACGCGCCGAGCTGGGGCGGCTACCAGGGCGTCGGCGCCTGGAACCCGCGTCACGGCGCCTATTACGATCACGCCTGGTCGCGCGACCTCGGCCGAGTGCTCCAGGAGTTGACGGAGTTGGGTTACGAGGATGACGCCCAGGCGTGCGCCCGCTGGTGCGATGAATGGCTGCAGTGGTTCCCGCAGCAATTCCCGCGCATCCACGTCAATGACCGGCCCGTGCCCGGCCATTGGGTGCGCATCATCAACCACCCGGAGTGGACGCAGACGACGGGCACGCCGGCGGGGTTCGGCAACCTGGAGAACGACGGCCACGGCCTGATTATGCTCTTTCAGTATCGCACCTGGCTCCACGCGGGCCGCCGTCCCGACTACGTGCTAGCCAAATGGGCGGCCATTCGGGAGGCCGCGGAATACGTCTGCTGGCTGCTGGATCATCCGGATATCTCCCGCGCTCATGACGACGTTCTCTTCAGCGACAGCGAAGGCGGCGGCATGCAGGCGAGTATCTATTGTGACCTGCCGTGCTGGCTTGGGTTGACCGCCTATGCGGCAATGGCCGAGGCGGCGGGAGAGGAGCAGGAGGCGCTTCGCTGGCGCGACTACGCGCGCCGCCTGCAGCGCGGCATCAGCCGATACTACCCGACGCAAGAGCAGGAGTTCGGCGACATCTGGGATCCGAGCAAGGCCGCGGTGTGGCCGTTCGGGCACAGCGTGCTCGCCCCGGTCCTGATCTGGCCGGACTACCACGGGCTGGACACATCCCGCATGCCCTCGGAATGGCTGGCGCGCAGCCGTCGCACATTCCGGCGGCAACTCACGCGCTGCCGCCCCGACCACGCCTCCGGCGTCGCGATGGGATACGGGCAGTGCTTCATCACCCAGGCGGCGTTGCTGCTCGACGAAATGGCGGACGCGTCCCGGTGTGTGGACTGGTTGGCTCGCTTCACCTACTACCCCCGCTACAAGCCCTACATTGTCCCCGAGGGATGTGAAACCGACTCGCGCGGCCGTTGGTGGCATCGCACCGGCGACTTGGGCAATGCCGTGCAGGAGGGGGAGGCGATCAAGTGCGCGCGGATTATCCTCGGCACAGACGATACGGATCCGGCATGCACGCTGTTCATCCCCCGCGTGCCACAGGGGTGGACGGAGGTGCGCGCCGACGGCTACCCGGTGATGACGTTGGACGGGGACAACGTCGTGCGCCGCGAGGTTGGCTTTCGCTTCGCGCGGACAACTGGAGGCGATGTGATCGAGATCAGATCCGACGCCCCGCTGGCCGGAGCGCGCGTGCGACTCGGGCCGTACCCTCCTGAGACGCGTCGAGTGAAGGTCACTCTGAACGGGAAGGCGCACGCCGTCAACGCATTCCTCAGCGGCGACTCAAGTTGGGCGTGGGTGGACGCGCCCGCCAGGGTGACGCGCCTCTCTATGCTGGCCAAGCCGGAGCCGAGCTAATCGGCGCTCAATCATCCCCTCGCTGACGACTGAGCGCTGGTAGAGTGAGCTCGTGCTCTGCCCTATGCCATCCCGCCGACGTCATACACCGCCAGCTTGCGGATGATCGGCTCGGCGGCGGAGTCCACGCAGCGCAGGCGGATTGCCGACACTTTCACCGGCTCGAAGCGGTGAACCCGCTTGTGCCCGATGATCTTGCCCGAGCACAGCTTGCGCCACCTGCCGCCCACGCAGCCCTCGATCACATATCCGCGAACCCGCTCGCCGCGCCGAATGTCCTCCATGACGACGACGTGGTCAATCACCGCACGCGCGTTCAGGGAAAGCTCGACGACGTCCCCGCGACCGCGCGTCTCTGCCAGGCTTCTCCCAAAACGCCGTCTGATCTCCGCACCGAACTCCGCCAGCCGCCGCGCATCGTTGTCGTGGACCAGACCCCTGCGGTCGGGCGGGACATTGAGCAGGAGAACCGAATTGCGGCCGACGGACTGGTAGTAGATGTCCATGAGGTGGTCAAGCGTCTTCACCTTATCATCTTCCGCGGGATGATAGAACCAACCCGGCCGGATGGAGACGTCACATTCCGCCGGATGCCAGCGGACGCCCTCGCCGCCGGGCGCCGGCTGGACGCTCGTCTCATCCTCCCGCGCAACGCCTGACTCGTTGCCGACCCACCGGATATCCGGGCCGCAAATCGCAATCAGTGCCTTGGGCTGCAATTCCCGCACCAGTTCGTAGTACGCGGGCCAGTCGTACTCTTGCCGCTTGCCATTCGGCCCCTCGCCGCACGCGCCGTCGAACCACACCTCGGTAATCGGCCCGTAGTTCGTCAGCAACTCGCGGAGCTGATCGAGGAAGTGCTCGTTGTACGCCTGCGAGCCGTAGGTTCGCTCGTGGCGATCCCAAGGCGAGACATAGACCCCGAACTTCATCCCGCCTGCGCGGCATGCCTCCGCGACCTCGCGCACCACGTCGCCTTTCCCGCCACGCCAGGGGCTGTTCTTCACGGAATGCTCGGTGTGCTTGCTCGGCCACAGGCAGAAGCCGTCGTGATGCTTGGCCGTCAGGATGAGCAGCTTCATGCCGGCCGCTTTGAGCGCCTCCACCCACTGCCGCGCGTCGAACTCTGTCGGGTTGAACAGTTGCGGTTTCTCGGTTCCCTCGCCCCACTCGCGATTCGTGAATGTGTTCATGCCAAAATGGGCGAAGGCGATCAACTCCATGTCCTGCCACGCCGCCTGCTCGGGCGTAGGCCTAGCCAGCATTTCTCCCTCTTCTCCCCAGGCCGGCACCCCCCGACCGGCCATTGTGATGACCATTACAGCGATAGCGATAACAGGGCTCACTGTGCGGTAAGGCATAGTGCTGCGAGTCTTCGACGCCGACCACCGGGACATCCTGCCGTCTGCCTCTGCCGCCGAATCACTCGAGCACGCCAGGCTTGTCTCTCGCCGCCCAGCGACCGTGGATCTCCACCCCGCAGTTGCCACAGCAGTTCCCCTCGAGGCGGTTCTGCCTGATCGAGAATCCGTGGCGCTCGATGAGCAGTGCTCCGCAGGCGTAACAGTATGTGTTCTCGGCCGGATGCCCCCACACGTTTCCGAGATAGACGTACCGCAAGCCGGCCCCGAGCCCGATGTTGCGGGCATGCTCAAGCGTTTCGACCGGCGTCGCCGGTAGATGCGATAGCTCGAGATGCGGCGCGAACTGGGTGACGTGCCACGGCGTGTCCGGCCCTAACTCGCGCGCGATCCATTCCGCAAGCCGGCGCAGCTCTTCCGGCGAATCGTTGTGGGTCGGGATGACATTCGTCACCACCTCAACGTGCATCTTCCAGTGATGCCTGGCCCGCGCAACCACTTCGCGGATACCTTCCGGATCGTCAACGTGGGCGATCTTGCGATAGGTTTCCGCGGAGAATCCCTTGATATCCACGCGGTAGGAATCGAGCCATGGGCCGAGCAGATCCAGAGCTGCGGTCGTCGCGAAGCCATTGGTCACATAGTTCGTGAGCAAGCCGTCCGCGCGCGCGAGCTTCGCGGAATCGAGGGTGTATTCCAGCCACAGCGTTGGCTCGTTGTACGTCCACGAGATGCCGAGGCACCGGTCGCGCTTCGCGAGGTCGACTGCATCCTCCGGCGAGAGATAATCGGTCGCCCTTGCCGCCTCTCGCGCGTCCGCGTGCGCGATCTCCCAGTTCTGGCAGCCGGGGCAGCGGAAGTTGCAGCCCAGACTGCCAAGGGACAGCCAGCGACTGCCGGGGTAGTAGTGGAAGAGCGGCTTCTTTTCGATCGGCGACACGGCCATGCTCGCGACGTGACCGTAGATCAGCGAGCAGAGCCGTCCGCCTTCGTTGCGTCGGGTGCGACAATAGCCGACTTCGCCGTCCTCAACGACGCACCGCCGCTGGCACACGCGGCAGCGGACCTTGCCGCCGCCGAGCGGCTCTTGAAGCAGACCTTCCCGCAGCTCCGTTCTCATCGCGTCAGGTTACTGGCTGCCGCTGCGGCGCGAGCCAACCGGGATGATGTACAGCGGCTGCTCCGCAGCAGGCAGACCGAGAACTCTCGCCACCGCACCATCATCGAACGCACCGATGGATACCGAACCCAAGCCCAGCGCGACCGCTTGCAGGTGGATATTCTGGCCGACGTGACCGACCTCGATATGCACGTAGCGCTCCGCGCGCGCCCCGTACTTCGCCCGCGTGCGCTCGTAGATCGCCGCAATCACGATGTCCAGCGGCGCGTCGCGGACCGCCGATTGCCCCAGCGCGGCATTGGCGAGCGCCGCCCGCGCATCCCTCTTCGAGAGTCGCACCAGCTTGTGGCCCTGCGCAACATAGCGAAACACGCCATCGCGCTTCACCGCATAGACCTCCAGCGGGTACAACGCGCCCGCCGATGGCGCGGTGCGCAGCCCGCGCGACGGCTCGGTGACGCCTTGCGCCGCCCACAGGAGCTGCCCGACGTGCTCCAACGTCAGGTCTCTCGCCGCAAACTGACGTATCGAGCGCCGCCGCGCCAGGGCTTGCTCGACCGCAATAGGCCCAGTCGGCCTGGGCGGTGGCAGGGCAGTCTCGACGCCTGCGCCTGCTTCCGGCGGGCGCGCGGTCTCCCCGCACCTGACGGCCAGTGCCATGCTGAGGCCTGCGCCGAGGACGACGACGGCAAGTATCCGTGTTGTCTTCATGAGTCACCTCCGTGCCGCGCTGAGGTCGAGTTCGCGCCCGCATCGGGCGCAGAAGTCCCGGCTCTTGCGATCCGTGTCCGCGAGCTGATTCGAGAAACGCATGACGCACAGCGCGTCCGAACAGTGGCCCAGGCCGAGCGTGTGGCCGATCTCGTGCACGGCTTCCTTCACGGCGCGTTGCAGCAGCAGTTCATCGTCCGGACGCCGCCCCCAGAACTCCTCCCGCAGCCGCGCCAGGGAAATCACGGCTGTCCGGTCCGAGAAGTCGGCCTGGCCGAAGACGAAGTTGAGGCGGGGCGCGTGGAGATCGGCGCCGGTCACTGCCAGGGTGTGGGTCGTATCCGGCGGCCGCCGCTTCACGGCTTCTTCAATGAACGCGGTGGCGAGGAACTGGCGCCTGCGATGATGGTAGGCAAATGCGGGAAGCGGCAGCGCATCGCGGGCGACCGTCACCGGCATGTGGAGCACCGATTCCGCGCCGACAGCGACCTGCCTGAGCAGGTTGCCGTCCACCTCTCCGACCGCAACCAGTTCCAACCGCACTTTACCCACCCCGGCGGGCGTTGGTCTTGAACGCGATCTCGCCCGCCCGCGCCGCGCGGGCTTCATCGCTCTTTCACGAACACGGGGCTGCCGGTCAGCGTGAGCTGCACGTGCCCGTCGGTTACAGGGACGGTCGTTTCCACGCCCATGATATCGCACACCACCGCCGCGGCGCCGCGCCACTCAATGCGCGCCTGTTTCGGCTTGTCGTCCCAGCACCAGCACACGCACACCGCCTTTCCGTCTCTGCGGAACCGAAAGCCGCGGACCTTGTCGGGTAATCCGGCGATGTCGTCGACGTACTCGGCTTGCTCCACTTGGCGGATCAGCGTCGCCAGCGCGACGAAGGCCGGGCGCGGCGACCATTCGTGGCGGAAGATGGCAAAACCCGGACCCGCCTCGGCATCGCCCACGTAGTCCCAGAACATGTGCCAGATCAGGACCCTGACATCCTCGGCCATTGCCAGCAGGTAAGCGCGCACCAGGTACTCCGCCTGCTCGCGCTCGGTGACGTCGGGCGTGCTGTATCCCATCTCTGTGATGTAGAGGTCTTTGCGGACGCCGTATTTCGCCGCCAGGTCTCTCACGCGGCGCAGGTTCTCGCGGAATTGGCCCGCATCGGGATCCTCAGACGTGTAGGCATGAAGCACGATGGCATCAAGCCATTGCCCCCCGCCGAGTTCGAAGAACCGCTCCAGGAAATCCCATACGAACGAATACGGGCATGGCCCGAGCACGGTCGCCGTCGGGTCGGCGGCGTGCACCGCCCTGTACGTCACCTCGTGCAGCTTGACGACATCTTCGATCGTCCCCATCCAGTACGCGTAGGGCACCGGCTCGTTCCACACCTCGTAAAAGTCAACATCATCCGCGACCAGGGAGCAGTAGTACTCCACGAAGCGCCCGTACTCGTCCCAGCTCTTCGGTTTGAACTTCCGGTAATCAACGCGGTCCGGCCGTGAGGTCAGCCACAGCGGCATGCCGCGGAAGTACAGAATCGGCTCCATGCCCGCGATTCTGTGAAATGCGAACGGCTCGCCAGGCTTCGCAACATACCGGTAGCCGCCCGCCGCGTCGGGCTCGAAATCCCAGGGCTGGCAGTACGTGCGGTGCCATCGGACGCCGTAGCGGCGGGGTATGTCCAGGCTCCCTACCCAGATGCCGAACACGGACTCCGGCGGCTCGGCCTCGGCCGCGGGCAAAGGGGGAATGGTGGCCACCCCGAGCGTCTCCTCCCACACCGCTTCCCCCCGGACTTTCAGCAGCGCCTCGACATCGAAGTAGCCGGTCCCGGAGAAGCCCGCCCCGCGCTCGCATTCGCCTTGCGTGTTCGCGGTGAAATCGTGGTGCTGCGACAGAATCTCCGTGCCCCAGAAGTCGCGCACGATGATAGCGAGTTCCGCCGCCTCCCCGTCGGGCAGGCGCTCCGCGCGTGCGACGACCTCCATGGTCTGCCCGGGCTCAAACAGACAAGCGGGTCGCGCGCAGTGCAGCGACACCTTCGGCCCGGCGTACTGGGGACGCGCCTGGTACGCCCCGAGTTCGTCAATGGCGAATGCCGTCTCGCTGCCCGGCGCCACCTGCAGCCACAGGCTGATGGCCGAAATTCGCTCGACATCGAGTTCCTGGTTCGCGTCCTGTTGGCTCTCGAAGTTCCACGCGAAATCCGCGAATTCGAGGCCGACGTGCTGCCACTCACCTTGGTTCCGCGACACCACAGGGACGCGCGCCCTGTAATTCGAGCCGCCTGCCTCGTGCAGCAGGAGATACGGTCGCACGTCGCCGGTCAGGGCCTGCATCCAGAACTGGATCCCCGCGAACTGCGACCAATCGGTCGGCCCCTCGAACCTCCAGACCAGCCGGCACACGTGGCGCGGAGCGTTCTGTGCGCTCGCGTGAATCCGCACCAGTAGGCTCTGGTTCCCGCCGCGAGCGATGCCGGGACGAAGATCCGTGCGGACCGTCGTTTCCCCTTCCGTCGCGACTTCACACTTCGGTTCGTCCTCGAAGTCATCCACGACCAGGTCAGGCGGACCTGGCGCGGCGATCGGCCCGCACCGGACCGGCTGGATAGTGACGCAGACCGCCCATGCCGCAACGAGTGGCACGGCGTAAGCGTAGAAGGGGACGCTCGTCCTCATTGTGTGCCGCCGCTCCTCTTTGCGCTGTCGCATCAGACCCATGTGCCGATGATTGCGGTGCACTGCCTGAACCCGTCCGAGTTCCGGCCAATCGTCGTGCGCGCCGAAGTGAACGCTGCGCAACACATACGGTACCGCAAACGCCTTATCGCAGCAAGACGCGCGACGATACGACGAGTCGCCTCACTGGAATCACAGCACGCCGTGCACGCCCAAGGAGGCGCGGCGTCTCGGCCTCAGTTCGCGCGGATTGCTCGGCACGGTACATGCGCGGGGAGGAAAAGCCGGCATTGGTGCGGAATGCGCGAGGCATTCGACATCTGTCGCGCACCGCGCGACAAGGAGGCGTACGGAATTGATGAGTCGCTCGCAGCACGACTTGAGAGCTGAGGACATCGTGGCCCGCTTGCTGGCCCGTTACGAGCAGGACGGCTGGGCGCCGACGTTGCTCGGGGTGGGGCCGATGTCATCCCGCGTCGTCCGCGCCGCCCTGGAGGTGGGCAAGGAGGCGGACTGCCCGGTCATGCTCATCGCCAGCCGCAACCAGGTGGACTCGGCCGCTTTCGGCGGCGGCTATGCCGAACACTGGACGCAGCAGACGTTCGCCGAAGCGATCTACTCCCTCGCCGACGAAATCGGCTTCGACGGACTCCTCTACATCTGTCGCGACCACGGCGGCCCGTGGCACCGGGACGAGGAGCTGCGCGGCAAACTAGCTCTGGATCAGGCGATGGCCAGCGGCATCGCGTCGTTCGCGGCCGATGTCGAAGCGGGGTTCCACCTGCTCCACGTGGATCCCACGCGCGACCCGTCGGGCACCGTCGGGCTCGCGACCGTCATCGAGCGCAGCCTGGCATTGGTGCAGGCAATCGAGGGCGCCCGCGAGCAACGCGGCTTGCCGCGGGTGTCGTACGAAATCGGCACCGAGGAAACCAGCGGCGGGCTGACCGCTGACGCCGCCTTCGCAAGCTTCATCACCGATTTGCTCGGCCGCTTCGCCGCCCAGCGGCTCCCGCGTCCGGCTTTCATCGTCGGCCAGACCGGCACGCTTATCAAGATGCGCGAGAACATCGGCACCTTCGACGGCGACACGGCCCGACGACTCGCCGCCATAGCCCGTGACAACGGCCTCGGGTTCAAGGAGCACAACGCGGACTACCTCTCCGACGACATTCTGGCCGAGCATCCAGGCCTGGGCATCACCGCCGCCAACGTCGCGCCCGAGTTCGGCGCGGCGGAAACGCAGGCCTTGTTCGACCTGGCTGACCGCGAGGCCGCCGCGATAGGGGAGAACTCGCGGAGCGATATGCACCCGTCCGATCTTCGCCCGGTCGTCGAAGAGAAGGTCCTCGCCAGCGGTCGCTGGGTCAAATGGCTGCGTCCCGCGGAGAAAGGCACGACGGAAGACGATCTGCGCCGCGACGACGCCCGCCGAGCGCAAGTGGCCCTGGTGTGCGGGCATTATACGTTCACCGACCCGCAGGTGCAGTCAGCTCGCGAGCGCCTCTATGCCAACGCCAGGCACCTCGGGATCGCGCCCGACCCGGAACGCGAAGTGCTGGACGCCGTCAAAGCCAGCATCGCGCATTACGTCGAGCCGTTCCGCCTGGCGGGGCTGACCACCTGGCTGCGAGCCGGCCGCTGAGGACAGTGCGTAAAGTGACAATGGCGTGCCGGAAGCACAAGGGAACGCGGGCATGATCCGTCGAAGAGTCCCGACACATCGGTGACAAGGAGGAAACGACAATGCCACGTGCGACACAGCTATCCGTGTGCCTCGAAAACAAGCCGGGGCAACTCGCGAAGGTGGCGGGCGCCCTGAAGCGGGCGAAGGTCAACATCCTCGCCATCTCGGTTGTGGACAGCGCCGACACCGGGGTGGTGCGCCTGGTGACCGACAACACCGCCAAGGCGGCACGGGCCCTGACCCGCAGCGGGATGAAGCCGATGCGCCAGTCCGTGCTCGTCGTGTATCCGCCCAACGTGCCCGGCGCGATGGAGGGCCTCTCGGCGAAGCTGGCCAAGGCCGGAGTCAACATCAACTACTCCTACGGCAGCGCCCCGAAGCGGATGAAAGACGGCATGCTCGTCCTCGGCGTGGACAAGCTCGACAAGGCGCTCAAGGCGGTGTGAGAATTCGCCGGTCCGCGGGACGGCGCCAACAGCCGAGGCGCGACCTCTGGCGTGGGCTGATTCGCGTCGCGCTACCATACGCCCGGCAGCAGGCGATGGCGCGTGCGCCGGGCGTATTCTGCGTAGCCGGGAAGCTCTTCACGCAGCGTTCGGTCCTCAAACGCAGTGCGCAGCACGACGAGAATCCCCAGCAGCGCGACCGGGACGTAGGTCCACACCGACCCAAGGATCAGCGGCCAGCCCGCCATCATCACGAGCAACCCCACATACATCGGATGGCGCACCATGCGATACGGGCCCGAGGTGATGACGGTGTGCCCGCGGTCGTCCTGGATGCGAACCGTCCGCTCGAGGTACGGGTTCGTCGCCATCGCCCACGCCATCGGGACATCGCCTAACAGGTGCAGCGCTGCCCCGACGTAGAGCCACCCCAGCGGCAGCGAGGACCAGCCGAATCGCACCGCATCGAGCCCCGGCACGATGAGAATCGCCAACGACACCGGAATGGCGACGGCCATAAACACCCTGTCGAACGACTTGCTCGCCTCGTCTTTCTTGAGTCGCTCGCGCAGCAGCCGCGGGTTACTGCGCAGGATCACGATGAGGTTGGCCGCGACCGTCAACAGCATGAGCCCAAACAGGATCCACGCCCGCGTCCAACCGATGCGCCCCGCTGATATGAAGAGCACCGCGAACAGGCTCGTCCGGACGATTCCACGCAGGGCCAGCTTCCACGTCGGCTCGGCGGCATACGCTCGAACCGTTTCCGCCATATCAGGATCTCCATCTCCATCACACCGCGCCGGCCCCCGCCCCGGTTCTACCGCGCGCCTGGGGCGAGCGCGTCAAGCTCTGCGAGCGTGAAGCGCACGCTCACCACGAACGGCTCTTCGCCCTCGATCCAGTGCCCGTACGTCGTCGTGACGAAGGTGCCGTCGGGCAGCACCTCGACGCCGGGATACGCGCAGTCCGCACCGCGATGGTTCTGCATCAGCCGCACGCGGTACTGGCCTTCGCGGCCGGCGACGATGTCATCATACGTGCCGACCCAACCGACCCAGTCACCCTGCGTCGGGCTCTCCAGCGTCTGGTCACGGAAGGAGATGAACAACCTCCCGTCGGGCGCATACTTGCCGACGTGGCGATCACCGGTCAGCGCGCCGGGCAATTCCCGCGGCTCCGTCCACGTCTCGCCTTCATCGTCGGAGAAGATGACGAACGAGTTGCGGGTGCGGCTGTTCTCGCGGAAGAGCACGGCGAGTTGATCCCCGTCCGGGGAGCGGATCAATCCCGGCTCGCATAGATGGACCTTGGGATGCGACGCGACGGGCGATGGCTGGCTCCAGGTCAGCCCGCCGTCGGCCGACAGCGTCTTGTACGCGATGAACACCGGCGGATCCGCACTCTGTTCGGCCTCGCGAAGGAAGCGGCCGTCGTCGTGGAACAGGGCCATATAACGCCCATCCCGCAAGCGTTCCACCGAGGCCATCGTGACCACACCGCCGAAGTCGCCGATCGGCGCCAGCGGCGTCCACGTGACGCCGTCGTCCTCCGACACGGACATGCGGATCGGATACAGGCCGGAGAAAACGATCAAGCGCCTCTTTCCATCTCGCGGGTCGATCACGCGATGGATGGTCGGCGTCTCCTTGGACGTCGCCCAGTTGTCCGGCACGGGAAGCCGGTCACTCCACGTCAGCCCGCCGTCGGTGCTGCGCTTCATGTGAATCCGGCCCCTCCCGTGGCCGGCGGGGTACACCGCGATCATCGTCTTGCCGTCTTCGAGCAGCACCGTCGTCGGATGGCCCAGATACTGGCCCGGCTCTCGGTCCACCACGACCTGTCGCTGCGCGTCGCCGGCAAGATCTATGATCGGGATGGTGTAGCCTTTGAGCGGGGATGGGGGAGGCGGCGAAGCATGAGACATTGGCGTGATCCTCGATTCTATTGCGCTGGCAGTCCAGACCTTCGCGTGAAATAGTAACCCGATCCGGCCGGATCGGCAACTCATCGCGTTTGCGCGGGTTCCGCGGCGTGTCACTGCGACGGCTAATCTGCGTGATGCCGGCGGCGAACCCACCCCCGCCCTCTCGGGCGACGCGTCGCGCAGGGAAGCCGGCCTTGCCGACGAATCACCTGCCAGACCGAGCACCGCCATCCCGCACAGGAGACGTGCCGTGGGACGAATGATCTTCACCTTCACCTCTCTGGCCTATTACGTTGACGCGCCGTGGGGCCGCGGCCTGCCGCGAGACGGGCTTCACCGCATGGCCGAGGTCGCACACGGTCGCGGCGTGCCGGTGACATGGTTGGTCAACGCGAAGTCGGCGGAAGGCTTCAAGGACGAACTCTCGGATTTCCACTACCGTTTCGGCGACGACATCGGCCTGTCCTGGGGCTCATCTACCGCGACGCCCGGCGCGAGCGACGACCCGCGCGCGGACCTCAAGCGCCTGCGCGCGCTGTTCCCGTGGTCGAAGGTCAGCATCGTCGGCTCGGGCCACCGCTCGAATGAGATGGTGCATCAGCTCGCCGAGCTGGGCATTGAAGGCCTGTGGGGCTCGTGCTGGGAGCAGATTGAAATTGATGAAATCACCGACCGCGGCGCGCCCTGGGGCACGTACTACATCTCGCCGGATAACTTCAAAGCTCCCGCCGCGAAGCCCGCACCCCTCGTCTCATTCGAGTGGACCGCGCGCGACCTCTGCAAGTCCGTGCACTCCGGCAACCCGACGATCTTCTCCTCCGACCCCAATGATGTCGCCCGCGCCGATCTCGTCCACGGCCGCGACATCGCCTACTGGGCGGCGATGTTCGATCAGTACCACCGCAACCTGGCGCACAACGACCTCGTCTTCTTCGCCATGCATCAGGAAGCACACGAGATGGAGTACAGCGACGTCTGCCGCTCGTACACGCCGGAGGACATCGCCGACTCCGCCGAGATGATGGACGCGTTGTTCGAGTATGTGCAGAGCAAGCCCGGCGTGGAGCTGATGACCCTGCCCCAAGCGGCCGATGCCTATCGCCGCCAGAATCCGCACGGCACTGCTCCCGCGTACATGCTATTCGACGACATCCCCACCGGGCCGATGGCCTACTGGTACACGAAGGGCACGCCGCCCGGCCCGTGGCCGCGCACGTTCCTGTACTACGATGCGGACTGTCAGCTCGCGTTCATCGAGGGCAAGTTCGAGCCGGTGCTGCTGCGCAATTACCGCGGAGCCGGCGATCCCGATGACAAGCACTTCTTCGCGGAGCGGGAGGTGCCGAAGGTGCGCGTGCCCTACGGCAAGGAAATGGTCGAATCCGGCGACTTCGAGTTCACGATCCTGAGCGACAAGGCGCTGCCCTTCGGGGTGTCATTCTGGTACGATTTCGCGCGCTGGCGCGTGCGCGAGGTCGAGGGTGCGGCAGACTGGAGGCAAATCGAGGACACGCTGCTCTTCGTGCGGCTCGACGTGCCCACAGGCACCACCACTCTGCGCGTGCGCCTGACGCCCGCGTGAGGGAGAGGATGCAGTTGCCGAAGGCGCAGGCGCGGACGCGGCGCTCAGGCAGGCGACGGCTTCAGATGTGTGTCCAGGAACGTGAGGGCACGGCCGAAGACTTCCGCGCTTTGCTGATCTAGGTCATGCCCGATACCGGCCATTCGCAGGAATTCAACCGGCGCCTCGGCTGCGCGCAGCGCCGCGACGAATGCGTCGGACTGCTTGACCGGCACCAGGTCATCCTCGCCCCCGTGGCACACCAGGAACGGCGTGGCGCTCGCCGCGACATAGCTGATCGGGCTCGCCCGCGCGCAGGCCGCAGCGCGATCAACAGCAGCGGCGCCGAGGAACTGCTCCACCGCCGGGCGCAAGGTCTGCCACAACGCCGCAAGATCAAACGGAGCAGAGCAGCACAGCGCGCACTGCGCGCGACTCGGGAGGTGTGAGCTGCCTCCCTCGCCCTCGAACTGACCTGGCGTCAGTGCCACCATCGCCGCCAGATGCCCGCCCGCCGAGTGGCCCCATACCGCGATACGACGCGGATCCGCCCGGCTCTCCGCCGCACGCGCTCGCAGCCAGCGCACCGCGC
Organism: Armatimonadota bacterium; assembly: GCA_020354555.1. Classification (NCBI taxonomy): domain Bacteria; kingdom Bacillati; phylum Armatimonadota; species Armatimonadota bacterium. Next base: position 1,843,532 of record CP070648.1, read on the forward strand.
ACTTGCAGTCCTCCAACGCCGCCGGGAACGGAGCATCAACGGAGACTCGGTAGTCCACCGACGCGCACGCGTAACCGTGTGACGCGACTCGCGCCGCCAGATCGCGATAGCTCTCCTTCTCTCCCCCGTGCCACCCGCCGCCGTGGATAAACACAACCGCCGGCAGAAGGGACTCCTTGCCGTCGGCCGGGCGGTAGAGGTCGAGCTTCAGATCTCTCCTTCCGCCTCGGCCGAAGACGACATCGGTCGCAACTGCAACCGGAGCCTTCAATCCTCGGACTTCCAGCGGCCTGAACTCGTATGAGCTGGACGTCATCGCGTTCGCTCGCGCGCTGTGCGCGCCGAATGGCTCACTATGTCCCTTCGCTGGGCGTCAGAGCCACTTGCTCGCGCCGTCCAGCTCCCCGGCAATGACGCGCTCGCGAAACTCGCCCGAAATGTGCGCGACGTAGATCTGCGGGATGCCCGTGCGGTCCGAACGGAACACGCACAGGCTGCCGTCTTGCGACAGGCACGGGTGCGGATGGCCGAACTCATAATGATCCTGGCTGGCGCCCGCGTGGCACAGCGCCGCGAAATGGCCCGTGGGCACGTGGATGAGCTGGAGGCCCTGGTCGGGCCAATTCGTATCGGCGACAATCCATTCGCCGTTCCATGAAGCGCCGGAGTGCCAGAAGTACGGCCCCGCCGCGAGCTTGCGCGGGTCGCTGCCTTGCTCCGCGAGCCAGATGCATTTGTGCGGCGGCTTGCCGCATCCTTGCACGGCCAGGCGGCTCCCCAACAGCGTGGCATGCGCGTACATCTCGGGGCAGAAGTTCCCAATATCGTTGCCGTCCTCGTCCGCGAGCCACTTCGCCTGGAGTTCGCCGGTGTTGGTTACGTTGCGCGAGCCGTCTTCGCGCGCAACCGTGCCCCATTCGACGGTGCCTTTCGTCACGATGAGCCGTGGACCCGTGGGGTCGCAAGCGAAGAGGTGTCCGTCGACTTCGACCGGCGTGGTTTCGCCGGTGTCGAGATCAACGCGGATGACCCCGCCCGATGGGTGCGCGCCGTGGAGGATGAACAGCCGCCGCCCGTCGGCGGATATGTGGAGATTGCGAACGCGACTCCCCTGGGGGCAGTGCTCGTGCAGCGAGCACTGCTCATCCACGCGACCGGTTTCCACCTCGACCGCGCACAACGTATAGCCCCACACACAGTAGATGGTTCTACCGTCCAACGCCAGGCGGGCGGCGGGGCGACCGTAATAGCCCCCCTCCTCCATGCTCTCGCCGCGCTCCGTCAGTTGAAAGAGGTTCAGCCCGTCGGTATCAACGCGGAACAGATCCCATGGCGCATCGCGGGCGGCGGCGCGCTGGCAGAACAGGACGACGTGCTGGTTGTCGGGCGTGATGCACGGCCAGTCGTACAGGAAATGCGCGCTCGGGGTCGGATAGCTGGTGAGCTGGATCACCTTCACGCCGGTCCGGGGGTCCACTCGTTGAATCCGCTCGCTGGCAAACGGCGTTCGCAGCATCAGTCATATGCTCCTTTGTCTGGTCGACCCCAGGCGTCCATACCCGGCACACGTCGGCGTCAGCAGGGTCTGCGTCGAAGGGGCGATCACGCCAGGGGGTGACATCCGGATCGCCGATCAGCGCCCGGGCGCCTTATAGTGGTAGGATTCCCCCCACGTCATCGGTAGGACGGGGTAGTCCGATGCGAGCAGCTGGGGGTACGTCGTGCCCAGGTACTCCGCGTCGCGCCAGTAGGGCACCCGGTCCCATACGGGGTGGCTCAGCTCGTTCTCGTGTCCGGGGATCACCAACTTCGGATTGAACCCGCGCGTGAGCCGGTAGATGTCATTGAGCCAGCAGTTGGTCATCAACACGTCAACGCGGTGGTGCTCGCGCACCTTGTCAATCCACTCGTAGTCCTCCTGGTATGCCGGATATGGATCGTTGATCTGATCGCCGTTGTGGGCAAACGACATGCCCTCCGGAGTGAACACCAGCGCGACGTTGTTCGGGAGACCACTCCCCTGGTATTGCTGCCCCGGGTACACGACCACCTCGAGTTGCCGCGCCCCGTCCTGAATCGGCAAGCGCTGCACGGTGTGCGCCTCACGCTTCAGACGCGTGATCTGCTCGTGGATGGGCGACCCCTCGAAGGCATTGGGCGGCGCGACGACCGGTTTGCCGTGAGCGAGGAAGGTCCGCGCGATCCACTCGTCCGCATGATCGCCGTGGCGGTGACTGATGAAGAGCACGTCGCACTGCCGCACCAGGCGCTCCGCCAAGTCGTCGGGGATCGGAAAGCCCGGGCTCAGGCCGATGCTTCGGCCGCCTTCCGCGTCGCTTACGCGGAACCCCTGCGGCCCGCGATACACGTCGAACGCCAGGGTCACCGTCGCCGTGCGCACGACGAAACCGTGGTTGTAGAGCTTCCAGATGATCGCGCCTTCACTGACCCGCGTGCCCTCCATCTGCGCGACGGCGCGTTCTATCCGCGCGCGGTAGAACTCTTGAACCGGCGGCCGGCTCGGCGCGTATTGCTCGTGTAGCACGCCGTCGAGCACGAGCAGCGCTAAGCGGCGTTCGGGCGGCTCGGGCACTTGCGGCGGCACGCGGCTCAGCGTCTCGTTAACCTGGGCGAGCAGCGCCTGAGCTTGCCGACTCAGGTACGCGTCATCGTCTTCACTGATGCGCGGGTCAACCTGCTCAGCCGCCGCCGACATCGCAGTCAAGCCGCACACGATCACTAACGCCGCGATCAGCGGCGCGCCCTGTTGACAGATCGTCAGGAATCCCTTCACAGTGCTGCTCTCCATATCGTTCGCGCTCCGTAGCATGGGGCTAAGCAAGAACGTCGCGAAGCCATGCGCTTCTGGACTGCTGTTCGGCGCGCCGCCGTCAGTTACCTTCGGCGGCACGGCGCAACGGGTGTGGGCAGGTCGCATAGCACACGGCCTCGCTTCGTGCCCGCACCCGACAGGATGCCTCGCCGCCGCACGCGAATCCACGTTTCAGCCGTTCAGCTATCGCCGCGCGCAAGTGCTCCGCAGCGCCGCTCGCGGCGCCGGCGGAGCCGCGGCATCGAGACTCCTCCCGAACGGAGTCTGCCAGCGTGATTCGCCTGACTTGGAGCCCTGCGAATACACGGACCCCATGAGGTCATCGCGCGTGCTGACCCAGAGGTGGCATATGAGGAGAGTGGCGGTCGCGTTGCCCATACTCACTCTCGGGCTGGTGCTCTGTGCCTGCAGTGCCTCGGCCCACCAACCCAGGATCGTGGAATCGGGCAAGACGCCGATAGTGGTCGAGGCCCCTGAGGTTTCCAAAGCCTACTACGGCGAACTCGACGGCGCGCCTCGACTCTTCGCAGTGCGTTCCGATCATCCCTTCATCTTGTATGTCAACGTTCTGGTGCCGAGAATCCCCGGCATTCAGAAGAACATCTCCGCGGAAATCCGCGACGGCAAGGGCAACTTGGTTGCAGAACTCGACGGCCCGAACTTCCGCTGGACCGAGTTCCACGAGCCCTTTGGCGGCGATGATTACTACCGCGGCCCGGAGTTCAGCAAGGATGTCGAAGCGGGGGAGTACACGATCACCGTCTTCAACTCCGGCAACCGCGGCAAATACGTCCTGGCCGTCGGCGAGAAGGAGGAGTTCCCGTTCAGCGAGATGGTCAGGACCGTCGCGGTCTTGCCGCGACTGAAGTCGGAGTTCTTCGAGAGATCGCCGCTCACCATCCTGTTCAGTTACACCGGCGCGTTTCTGGCCGTGCCGCTGTTGGCGATCACAGCAGTCGCCTACCTGTTCGTCAGATGGCGTCGGTCGTCAGCGTCGTCCCGGCACGGCCGAAGATGACCCACCGGTGGCACCCGGTACCATCCCCCCTCGCGGGATGCGGGCTCCCGGGTGTTGACTGCGGTCGGCCTCACCACCGCCATTCCAGGAGATTCCCGTTATGCTTCAGCACTTGCTTCGTGACGAGGATTCCCACCAGCGCACCGGCGGCGACATCGGTGGGATAATGACGGCGCAGGGCAACGCGAGACACCGAGATAAGGGCGGCGCCGACGTACGCCGGCTCGCGCAGATCAGGGTAGTGGTGGGCGATGACGGTGGCAGCCGAGAAGGCGCTGGCGGCGTGACCAGACGGAAAGGAGAAGCTGGTATCGCCCGAACCGTCGCCGGGTTCATTGGGCCGCGGTCGCTGGACCGTGCGTTTCAGCAGACCAACCATCACGGTCGTCGTCAGCCCCGCGGAGGCGAAATCCTGGGCCGCGTGGCGTGAGCGGGAATCACCCCCGGCGTATAGAGCTGCGCACACAACCCCCATCGCGGGCCAGTTGCCTAGGTCGGTCAGCGTGTGGGATACGGCCTCGATCTTAGGATGCTCGGCGCTCTCCGTTGTGGCCGTGGCGATAACGTGTTGATCCAGTCTCCGCAGGGGCTCGGCGAGCGCCGCAACGATCAGCAGCGCTGTCGTCTCGCGCCGGTCCTGCAGGTTGTACCTCAAGATGGGCAGGGCCTCAGAGGGCAGCCGCGAGGACTCATACACAGCCAGCTCCGCGCGTGGGGCAGAGGGCCGTTCAGCAGTGATGGTGATCGTCTCCACGGGCTGATCCGGGAGCAGTCCGGACCAGTCCCTGTCCTTGCCAGCGCCCGATGCTGCGGACCCGGCGAGGTGCAGCAACACGATCACAGAGACACAAAACCACCGCCGGCGCGACCGACGCATATCTCGCTTGATTGAGCGCATTATCGTATTCCCATGGAGCTTCAGGCCGGCGCGGGCACCGGTTCCGGACTAATCCCGATGGCGCAACTGCGCCGCGCTCCGGAGCGCTTGCGTGCGGCAGCGCCCGAGACTCTCTAGGCGACACCGAGTTCAGGGCTGCCGCCCATGGGCGATTCTTCACGTAGACGGGAGCAGGCTCCTGTCCGTTGTACGCAGCATTTGCGTCTTGGTCAAGGATGGAACGCACTTGAGAGTCGCCGCATCGCCGGTCTATGAGCCTGGACCGGGGCGAACGCGCCGGCGGTCGGCCAGAGGCGGAATCGGTAGGCATGGCGCGCGACACGGGAGACGAGCTTCGAGGCGGCGGGCGCGCGAGGAGCGTACCACCGACCTGTGACAGCGATGAACAGTGCAGGCCACAGGGATCGAATGATGCGGTAGCGAAAAACTTCTTCAGACAGCGCCGATTGCGACTGACCGGCGCACTGTACTCCGAGAGTCGAGGAGTCCAACCGGGCCGTGTGTGAATGCAGCGCATCAGTCAACCAAGCCCGCATCGAGCACACCACCAGCGCCATTCCCCTTGCGTGCCGCTGGGATCATCTCCTGGCCCGGTGGGGGGTCAACCGCGCCGGGCACAGAGTCGAGCCTGGGCTCTACGCGTTGGGGCGGCCCACGATGGATTCGCCGGTGTTCGTCACTGCCAACTACACGCTGAGCTTCGACGCGCTGCGGTCGGCGCTCGCGGGCATTGACGGCTACATCATGGTGCTCGACACCGAGGGGATCAACGTGTGGTGTGCGGCCGGCAAAGGAACCTTCTGCGCCGACGAGGTGGTGCGCCAAGTCGAGGCAACCGGCCTCGCGCACATCGTCCGGCATCGCTCGCTCATCCTGCCTCAGCTCAGCGCCGCGGGCGTCGCGGCACAAGAGGTCGCACAGCGCTCAGGGTTCGCTATCGAGTACGGCCCCGTGCGCGCGGTTGACTTGCCTGCCTATCTCGAGACGCGCCAGGCAACGCCGGAAATGCGCCGCGTCACCTTCGCCTTGCTGGAGCGCCTGGTTCTGATCCCCGTGGAACTCGTGCACGCGCTGCTGCCAATGGTGGTTGCCGCTGTGATCGCGTACTTCGTCTTTGGTGCGCTGGGAGCCATCGGCCTCATCGCCGCGGTGCTCGGCGGCACTGTCGCGTTCCCTATCCTACTACCGTGGCTCCCCGTCCGGGACTTCAGCGCCAAAGGGTTCATGCTCGGAGGCATTGTGGCGGTGCCCTTCGCGCTTGCACTGTGCCTGCGCACGCCGGACGCGCCAGTGTACTTCAGGGCGATCCGGGCGCTTGCGTATCTCCTGGCGTCGCTGCCGCTGACGGCCTTTCTTGCCCTCAACTTCACCGGGGCAACGCCGTTTACATCACGAACCGCCGTCAGGCGCGAGATATTCCGCTATGTTCCCGTCATGGCATGGGTGTTCGGTGCGGGCATAGTCCTCGCGATTACGTCCGTCACGATCAGGGTATTGGGAGACTACCGGTGACTGTCGCGTCTGCTGCCAACACATTGACGTACGACCCCGAGCTGTGCATCAACTGTGGGATGTGCAGCATGGTCTGCCCGCACGGCGTATTCGAGGCGGGCGAAGAGGTGGCGCAACTCGTGCGCCACGGCGCCTGCATGGAGTGCGGCGCCTGCCCACTCAATTGCCCCACCGGCGCCATTGCAGTGGACTGCGGCGTCGGCTGTGCCTATGCGCTCATGCGAGAGGCGCTGGCCGGGAAGAAGGACGGCGACTGCGGGTGCGGCCCCGGTTCCCCTTGTTGCTCCTGACCGCGCTTCTTCACGGCCTCGACCACGGAACGAGGCCAAGCCTCGCCAGGGCTCGTGAGGATGATTCTGCGGTCTGCGAGCCTCGCGGTCGGAAATGAACCGCGTCAGAATAACGTGCGCGGCGCCTCAGTTCGATTCCCGAAACAGGAAGACTCGCCTCGCTTACTGAACTAGATGGTGGCTCGTAGGCCTCATTTCCGCCCAAAACGTGGACGACACACGAGATCAGGCCCCCAGACCCTGCCGCGGCTGGCTTGTTCCGCCATCAGTCCATCCGAATCCCAGTCGAGGACGGTACGCATTTGACAGACACGAGAACCGCTGTTCATCACGTCGACGCGGTCGAACGTCTCGGCCGCCGCCTGAAGATGGAGTACGTCGGCATGGCGAGCGGCTTCTTCGTCATCTTCCTCCTACTCCTGCCGGCCCATCCCGCCGCGGCGAGGTCGGCCTGGGCCGCAAGTTGGCTATCCGATGCGTGGCTTTTCCCGTCGCCCGTATGGGGCGCAATCCTGGCCACCGCCGGGCTGTTCGCGCTCTTCATCGGCATCAAGAAGAAGACGGAGGACCACCTGAGCGCGTCCTTCCTCCTGATGGCTACCGCGCTGACCCTTCGGCTCGGCCAGGGCGCGCCGGGTGCCGCCGTGTCCGTCCTCTGTCTCGGCGCGCTGCTCTACGCGATGGAGGGCGCCGTTGAGAGCCGCCGCAACCGGATCTTCGCGCTTCCCCTCGTCTTCTGGCTCTGGGCGCAGGCTCACCCGGCGTTCCTGCCCGGGCTGGTGATGCTCTTTGCCTACCTGCTGCCCGCGCCGGGAAGAGAAGTCAACCGACCGCGCATCGCCGTCGTGGGCGCGCTCTGCGCCCTCGCGGCGTGTATCCATCCGCTGAAAGCGGGGGTGTATCCGGCCGCCGCGCAAGCGATGGCGTGGGGGGCAGTGTCCGTTTCCCACGGGCAATACCTCGCCGCCGTCAGCGCCGGCGTGATCGCGCTGCTGCTCGTCGCCGTGTTCGGCCGAACGCTGCTGGCGGCGCACCGGGCGAACCTGGTGCTGACGGCGATCCTTTCCGTCGTCACGCCCTACGGAGTGCTCTTCGCGCCGATCGTCACCGTGGGGCTCGCCGCAACGCTATTCCGCAAGAGCATCCGTTTCGACGACCTGCGCCCGACCTTCAAACGCGTGGAGTGGTACTACTTCTGGCTGATTCTGCTCGTTGCGGTTGTCTGTCTGACCCAGTTGCCTCACTGGACCTATCTTGCCGCGCGCGCCCATCACGGCTGACGACGCATCAACCCCGTGCATTGCGCTCCCTCATCGCGGCCGGCTCGGCATCGAGGCCCTCTTTTGATGGAAGCTAATGGTTCGCTCGGTTGCCGTGGTGCGACGCCGATGGAGCAGGCGCCCTGACGGCGCTGTCGCATCCGAGGACTGACTGAATCGCCGCCGGCGACGTGCACAGCGCGGCGGATAATCGCGACCAAGGTGTATGCGGCGCGCGCAGAGAGGATGCCGCTGATCTGAGACAGGTACGGGTAACGCAGCCTAGCCGAACCATACGCCGTACGTCCAGAATGCCTCCCCGCCGTATGCACCGAGAAGTCCCCAGATCACGCCTGCCGTGAAGAAGTGGCCCAGAGCCAGGCCGAGGAAGAACGGAATGGCCGACCGATACAACCTCATGCCGCCGGACTTGAGGATGATGACCTTGAGCAGCCACACCATGAAAAATGGCCCCCAAACCAGCCCGCCATAGGCCGTGCCCACCGCGTAGCCCAGCGGGTGGAAGGGGAAGCCTATCAGGAGTCGGCGTCCGACCAGCAGCCCGCCGGCGAGGGCGGCGCCCCCGATCGTCGCGGCCGTGCGGTAGGTGTCGGGTGGGGTAGCGTGAGTCGGGGCGACGGCCGCCGCTGTGTACCGCTCCCAGGCCTGATATGTGCCCCAGATCCCTCCGCGCAGATACACGCCGCCGTGGCGGTAGTAGGCGGTGAGGTGGAAGTAGTAGGCCACAGCCAGCCCGACGATCAACGCGAGCACGATAACCAGGCCCATGTGGCGCGGCTTGATCCGGGCCTCCCGCGCGATTTTGAGGCTCTCGGCTTGGTATCCGATGAGGGAAGGGAAGTAGCCTCGCGACAAGAACGTCAACAGCGCGAGCAGAGTCAGAGTGCCGGGGAAAGTGCCGGACAGAAACGCGTTCGTGCCCAGCGTGTAAGTCAGCACTTTGCTTTGCTGATAGTAGGGGAACAGCCACACCAAAGGCATGCCGGCCTCGGCGCGGATGCGGGCGCACACAAGCGCCACCAGCAGCACGATGCCCAGGTAGGCGACGGCGACCCACAGCGCCATGCCGGCGATGCGACAGAACGCGCACACGGCGACGAAGCTCAGCAGCACGCCAGCTAGGGCCCAGCGCCGCGGCATCGCCTCGTCGGGTTCGGCCTCGGGGTGCCGTTTGAACAGGTCCAGGAAGGCCCCTCCGATTTGCCTGCGCACCAGCCAGAGCAACCAGAGTCCGATCAGCAGAAAGGCGCCAAGGCTTTGCTCCTGTTCGAAGGGGACCCCGAATATGTCCACACCGCGGGTGACGAAGAGGAGCGCTTCAATCTTGGAAACCAGGAAGAAGAACCAGATGGAGAATGCCATCTCCGTTGACATCAGAAACCCGAACCCGACCAAGGCCGGCCTGAAGTGCAGCCCCAGCGGCATAAGTCTCGTCCACGGCCAGTGGGTCAGATACGGGTTGAGGTCCCAGGACTTGCCGAACGTCGGCACGGCCGGATACAACGCGCCGAGGATATTGACCAGGTTGTACACGAACGCGACGCCGAAACCGGCCCACATCACCCGGTTGCGCAGAAAGGGGCGCTGATCCGGTGCCAGGCGCTGCACGCCCAGCAGGTCGAGCGGCAGGTGGACGATAGGGTAGACGAGACGTTCGTCCTCGACCCAGCGGCGCCTCACCAGCACCATCATGCACAGCATGCCGACCCACAGGGCGAGGAAGAAACCGCCCCACACCATGAGCGGTACCGCCCACGCACCCCACGGCACGCGCCCGTCCGGCGCGCCCTCGTAGAGCCCCAGGATCACGTCCGGGTCCTTGGGCACCAGCCACCCGGGAATGTGCTGGTGCAGTGCAGCCAGCGGAGGATTGTACCGCGCGTAGTAGAACGGGTAGCCGACGAGCGCGATCCAGAAGCGAATCACCCCACATCCCGACATCGAAATGGCGATCGCGACGAAGCAGTAGATCAGCAGCGTCTCGCCGGAACTCAACGCCAGCCGCTTCCCCAACCGCGTCACCAGAGGGCGCAGGATGATGAGTAGGGCCAGCACGGCGATCGCTGGGATTGCGGGCACGCTCTCCGTGATCTGCGAGGCGACGACCACAATCTCGGCTTGACGCACCCAGAAGCCGCAGAGGAACGTCAGGAGGCAGGCGAGGAGCAACGCTCGCCAGGTCAGGCGTTCTTCTGCCGGCGGCTGCTCCGCCGTCTCATGGCGGGTGTCGGTTTCGTCGCGCGGCGAAGCCGCCCGCGCGGGTCCATGTAGGGGGTCGTGTTGCGTCTGCTCCACGTCTAGAAGCGAGTCGCGCTGCTGCCCCAAAGCGAACGGACCATCAGCGGGCCTCAACTCTCTCTGAGGTTCCGCCCGCGCGTCGGCGATACCTGCGGCGCGGCGCTGCAGCGAAGACGAGATGCCGCGCGGCAACAGGATCGGATCGCCGCCGCCTTCCTCAGTGTATCGGGCCTCAGCGGTGATGGGAGAGACGAGGCAATGGGTCAAGCCGCCGCGCCTGGCTTGCCTCCCTCCGGTCGCAGCACCTATCATCCCAAATGACGTCGTCCAGCCCTTCCGAGCGGCTCCCCCCCCAACGCTCGGAGCAGGGATACCTGCCTCATTCACCCAAGAATGCGGCGTTCGAGGTGTCCCGCGACCCTTGACGACGCCCACATCATCATGGTCGCCCGCGTGAAACCGATCGCGGGTCGTAGCTGATGCGGCGCATCAGTGGCCGTCCGGTCGAAGAAGGAGGTAAAGGGATTTGAAAGCGGCCCTTCTCATCCCGGTGATCGCTCTGGCGATGGCTCCCGTGGCCCAGGCGAGAACGCTGGCGACGGTGGGCGCTCGCGCAGAACGCGACGACTTGGTGCTGACCTGGCGGGGCGACGAAACCGTCGAGGCGCGCGTGTCCAGGGCTCGCGGATTGTTCAGGGGGCCGGTTAGGATAAGCGTTGATGGGCGACGAATCAGTTTCGACGGGTTTTACGTCCACATCAACGATCTCGAGGACGGTTTCACGCCGGAGTCCACAGATGCGCGACTCGAGGGTGATCGCATTGTGGTCGAGCAAACGGTGCGCCATCCCGACCTGGCGGCGCCGACACAGATGACGTTCACACTGTGGATGGTGCCGACCGATCGCGCGCTGAGGATAGAGGTAGCCACGCGCGGCGAAGGCCAGGAACTCGACCGCCTCGGCATCGGTGACCACCGCGGCGTCGGCCTCGAAGCGGAGCGGATGTTCTTCGGCCGGATGTACGTTCTCGACCGGCCGCGGGCGTTCTCCGTCAAGCACAACTACAACACGTGCCGCTTCTGGTGCTGGACGATGGCAAACGGGCTGACGGCACTGCAGGCCACAGGCGGCCCCGCCCGCGGCTTCGTCTGCGACCCCGCACTCGGGCGCTACGACATGTACACCTTCTGCGAGTCCCCCATTCACTACAAGTTTCTCATCACCGGCAAAGGGCTGCAGGAGGCGATTGCGGAGTACCGCGACACGATAGAGATTCCCGCTCCTCCCACGCTGTCGCGCCTGCCCGGGCGTGTGGGCGTGATGACGTCCTATCCCATTCGCGAGCGCTACGAGGACTTTCTGGAGGAGTGGGCGGGGAAAGGCGCGCGCGATTTCGTCTGGCTGTCCTATCGGCCCAGTCCGGGCGACCGCGACCTGGTGGAGCCTTACGGCGCGCTGTACGCGACCTACGACACCTACTTCGACGCCTTCCACGAAGGGCCGCGGAGGATGGAGGGCTGGTCGCCCGATCAGGTGTGTTACTACGAAAGCGGGAGGATGATTTCCGGCTACTGGGGCGCCTCGCGGCTGCTGCCGCAGCTCTACGTCCAGGCGGCCCAGACGCGGGTGATGGGCGTCTTCGGCCAGGAGTATCGCGACGATCGGGGCGAGCGCGCATTCGTCGCCACCGCTGCCACGAAGTACTCGAATCTCAGCATCGTGCGCGACGAGGTGGCCCCCAACGCCCTCTACTTGGATGTGCATGCGATGTGGCCTCCGGACCACTACTTCGACTCGGAACACCGCCACTACGGTCCGCGCACTCAGTGGCGGTATCAGAAGGAGCTGTTCGATTTTGCGCGCCAATACCTCGGCGACGCGCCGGTCTGGTCGGAGGGGGGAGGGGAGGATTACGTCGGTGTGATGGACGGCGGATGGTTCATGGACTGGCGCCCCCCGCAAGAGATCGGCATCGAGGCGGCGAAATGGCAGTACTACCCCTTCATTGACCAGATGCACCGCGAGCGCTTGCTCAACATGGGCATCTACTATCCCCTCGACCACTACGACACCGAGATGGTCAATCTGGCGATTCTGTTCGGCCGGCCGCAGGCAGTATCGGTCTACTACGGCTCGCGCCAGGAAGATACTGGCGGGCGCTTGCAGGTCTACTATATGACCAAGGCGTTCCACCAGATGCTGGGCCTCAGCCGTATGGAGCGGGTTGACTTCCAGGACGACGACATCAACCGGCCCATCGTGTCGTACTCCAATGGCGCCACCGCCTGGGTCAACCGCAGCGACGCCGATTGGTCGGTTGCGGGCTACCGCTTGCCGCCCGGTGGCTACCTGGTGAAAGGACCAAACGAATTCCTCGAGTACCGGGCGCTGCAGGACGGTGAAGTCGTGGACGTGGTGCGCAGTCCTGAGTATGACTACTTCGCCTGCGTCAAGCGAGCGGACTTCGGTCCCGTCATCGCCGATGGCGCGCTGGCCATCACCCACGAGGCCCCCGACAGACTCGTCATCTACGAAGTGAAGAAGCCAAGCGGGTCCGTCGCCCTGAAGACCGGGGAACTACGCGGAATCGGCAAAGGCCGCAGGGCTGCGGAGGCGTGGGCGGTGCTGACGCGCGCGCGGCGGGTGCAGCTAGCCTTCCCCGATCTCCGCCAGCCGACGCAGCCGCCCGACTACGTCGAGCCCGGCGATGTCGTCGAGTTCCGCCCCGTGGAGATGCGGACTGCGTTGCGGTACGAGATCTCATTCTCGCCCGATTAATCGCGCGAGGGGCGATCCCCAGTTCGCCCCCTATCCGCACTGTGGAGCCTTTGCGTTTCCACTACAGATCGGGGCGGATCAACGCGTCGGAGCCGCATCACATCGCGGCCGTGCGAGCGATCGTGACTCCCGCCTCACCCCAGGAAGTTGCGAGGATGGTGCGATACCACTTATAATGTCTGTGTCTAATCCAATCTCGCATGGGGGCCTGAGAGGATGACCAACCATATAGATGCCGAAGTCGAGGATCTGCGTCGGGCCGTGTCGGAACTCGAACGCCAGATCGACGCAGTCCGGCGGATTGCCATAGGTCTCAGCACCGCAACCGAAATGGACGAGCTGATCCGTGACGCTCTGCACACCACTCTGGCCTCGGCGCAGTCGGAAGCTGGGTCCATATTGCTCTACCACCCCGGCAAGAAGAAACTCGTCTTCAAGTACGTCGTAGGTGAGAAGGCTGACGAATTGACGGGCATGGAGCTTGAGCCGGATCAGGGCCTCGCGGGAAAGGTCTTTCAGGCGGGCGAGGCCTCGGTGTCGGAAGACGTCGGCAAGGAGAGCGCTCACTTGCGCGAGGTGGGCGAGAAGGTCGGCTATCACACGACGAACATGGTGACCGTTCCGCTCAGATCGTCGGAGATCCCGCCCCTTGGGGTGATGCAGGTACTGAACAAGCGCGGTGGGCCGTTTGATGAGTACGACGTCAAGCTCATCGAGACCATCGCTGCTCAGGTCACCGTCGCCATCAAGACCATCCGCCTCCACGAGGAAGCCCGTCTGGCGACGGTGATGCGCTTCATCGGCGACATCAGCCACGACGTGAAGAACATGGTGACCCCAGCGATGACGGGCGCCGAAACGCTGCAAATCATCGCCGATGACTGTTTCCGAAGATTCGATGAGCACCTCGGCGGTGCGGGCAACGCCGAGGCGGAGACCGGGCAGGTCGCCGGCGCCCTGGCCGAACTCCGCCGGACATACCCGGAGATCATCGCGATGGTACTCGAGGGATGCGATGCGGTGCAGCAGCGCATGGCCGAGATCGCCGCTGCCGTCAAGGGCATAGTGTCCGAGCCGCACTTCGAGCCGACCGACGTCGTGGCAATCGCGCGACGAGTGGGCACCATGCTCACTCCCCAAGCGCGGAAGAAGGACGTCGGTCTGACCATCGAGTCGGTGCGCGAGCTGCCTCCTGCTATGGTAGACGGAAAGCAGATCTACAATGCGCTGTACAACCTGATTTTCAACGCCATTGACGCCTGTGACGAGGGCGATACGATTGTCTTGCGTTTCGATGGCCGGCCGGATGGGAAATTCCCTGAGGGAGACTACCTCCTCATCGAGTGCGCCGACACCGGTCCGGGCATGCCCGAACACGTCAAGGCCAGACTCTTCACCGACGAAGCAATTAGCACAAAGCCAATGGGAACGGGGCTGGGAACGCGGATTGTCAAGAACGTAATTGACGCCCACAGTGGAACAATTGAAGTGGAAAGCGAGCTGGGCGTCGGCACCACGATCCGCTGTCGTGTACCGGCTGGATGCGGCAGATAGCGCGCACCCGAAGCCCTGATTCCCGACCAAACCACAAGGAGTCACAGCACAGTCCCATGAGAGAAATCGTCATACCCACCTTCTACTCCCTTTCCCAGCCCATACCGGAACTGCTGGCACAGTTGGCGCAGGCCGGCGTGCGACTGATCGAGCTGCACGGCGATGCGCCGGATGGACACATTGATCTAACCGATGAGACCGCTGTAGACGCCCTGGCGCAGGTCATCCAGACGCTCCCTCTCGACGTGCATTCCGTTCACAGTCCGTTCTCCCAGCCGAGCGAAGACGCCTGGGACATCTCACAACCGGATCCGGGCAAGCTGGCGGCGGCGCTGCGCGGCCGCAGGAAGATTATCAGGTCGGCGGCGAGGCTCGGCGCGCGCCACGTCATCGTTCACGTCGGCGTGCGGGAGCGCGGTGAGGACCGGCTGGCCCGCAGCCGCGCGAGCCTAGCGGAGTTGGTCGAGCTCGCGCGAGAGACGAGCGTCAAGATCGCCGTTGAGAATCTGCCGCCCGATCACCTCGGCGGGTCATTGGCGGAGGTCAAGTGGGTGCTCGACGGCCTCGATCCGGAAGTGGTCGGCTTCTGCCTGGACACGGGCCACGCGATGCTGGGTGAAGATCCCTTGGCTGATTACATCCGCGCCCTGGGCGACCGCATGCTAGGCATTCACTGGCACGCCAACAACTGCGAGGATGACGCACATCTGTTCCCGGGCGTCGGCGAGACCGAGTGGGATGGCTTCTTTGCGGCGCTCGACGAAGTCGGTTACGACCTGCCGGTGACGGTGGAAGCCGTTCCCCCCGATACCGCGTCGCTGGAGGAAGCGCTGACGGCGGTCCGCACCGCCTTGCAGGAGAAACGCGCGCCCGAGCTTCCCTGTGCCGCTCCACACGAGTTGCGTGAGAGCGGCGCGTCAAGCGCGTTGCCCTGACGCATCCGCCACCGATTGCAGAGCCCCAATCACATCCCGCTGGCTCCGTCATTGTGCCGTCCTGATCCGGGACATTCACTCGAAATCTCCGATCCGCCGGCGATTGTCAAAAGGAGAACGGTCGGCGGCGGGGAATTGTGCTGCCGACACAGCACGCGCGCTGGTACACTGCACCAGTGTCGCCGAGAGTAGGCGCGGCACTGACGGCGCTCCGGCCGAGTACAACGGAGAGCCCCCTGAGTCTGTTTGCGGTCGGCGTGCAGTTATTGGCCAACCCACCGGCGGCGTAGCCGTAATCATCAACATCCCGGGTAAGGTGTGAGGAGCGACGACGATGGCAAGGATCCTTGTAGTGGACGACGATCAGAACATCGTGCGGGCGGTTCAGCTCGCCCTGCAGACCAAAGGACATGAAGTCGTGACGGCCGGTTCGAAGGAAGAGGGCGAAGCAGCCGCGATCGCCAACAAGCCCGACCTCATGGTTGTGGACGTGATGATGCCCGAAGGAACCGAGGGGTTTCATCTGGTGTGGAAGATGCGCCAGATGGAAGATGAGGCCCTGAAGAACGTGCCGATCATCATGGCGACCGGCATCCACGAAACGACCGAGATGCGCTTCTACCCCGACCAGACCGACGGCACGTACGAGCCCGGCGAGTTCCTGCCGGTGCAGGACTGGATTGACAAGCCGATCAAGGTGGAGGAGCTGCTCGAAAAAGTCGGCAGACTTCTAACCGAGTAGTGCGTTCACCAGCCACCGCTGGAGAGATTGGACGCTCGCGGCCGCCGCGACTTGCGCGGCGGCCGCAACTGGTACAGCCGCCTGCCGGCCGATCCGGCAGGCGCGCCCTCAGGCTCAGGCAACACTACGCCGCAAGATCACCGCTGGGATCCGGAGGCGCGCGGCGAGTAGATGGATAGTCGCGACGGATCTTGCAGCGAGCTAGCCCCAGGCGCGGGAGCCAGCAGCGCGGTCAGAGTCTGCCAGCGGTGCAGCAGGAAATCCAGCGCGGCTCCCGCCGGCGACGTGGCGCTGCGTTCCGCGGTGAGGAAGCTGACTTCCGTCTCCCCGGTTTGCGTCCACGACAGCAGCGCCGTGAGTTGCCCCGCCTCGATTAGTTGCCCGGAGCCCGAGAAGTCGGGATTGAGCGAGAACTCCCCGGTCACACCGCCCCCCAGATCCGACATGAGCTTGGCCCAGCGGGAAGGCGCATCGGCCGTCGAGGCCAACGTGAAGGTGATGGTGAAGCCCGGGCCGCCGTACACGCCGGTGCTCGCCTGGGAGAAGTCCGGGAACGTGAAGTCCGGTGCGCTGAGCGGCACCGTCAAGGTAAAGGCCGAGCCGTCGCTTTGGGTAGCCTGCACCGCGGTCTGACCCGACGCCGTCAGCACGTGGAACTCTTGCGTCAGGTTGCCGGGGAGCACCGACGTCCCCTGCAGCTCGGTCGTGTCATCACTGATGTCGAAGATAGTCCCCTGGTCGTCCACGACGCTGGTGTAGCTGACCGAGAGTCCGTCGCCGGAGGTCAGTTGCCAGTCGGTCGTCGTCCGGGACACGCCGTCGAACTGGGGCACCGACTGTTGCACCGTCTGCGTCGTGCCATCCGGCCACGTGATGTCGAGCCGCGCGGAGCCGTCGGGGAATGTCGTCAGAACCACCGTCGTGCCGTCCGCTCCCGTGAACGATTGGGTAACGGAGCCGTCCGGGTTGAAGACGGGGTCGCCGAACGACGGGGTCTGCGTGCCCGTCTGGCTGGTGACCAGGCCCCACAGCGTCTGGCTCCACTGCTGGACGAACACCGCCGCGGCGGCCTGGCCGGAGGCGGAGCCTGAGCTGGCCGAGACGGGGCCCCCAGCACTGCCGCTGGAGCACCCGCTCAGCGCGACCGCAAGAATAGCCAGGGCAACCAACGCAAGCAGATGGGCGAACCGCACCATCGGTCTCATGATCCTCTCCTTCTCACGCCGCACTAGAAGCGGTATTCGACGCCGGCAACTACCGTCCGGCCGGGCTGCGGGAAGCCGGCGAAGGATTCGTATTCCCGGTCGGCAAGATTGATGAGATCAACGAAGTAGTTCTCGTGCAAGTTGCGCTGGTACTGAATGCGCAGGTTGACAAGCGGGTAGTCGTCCACGCGCTGCACGTTCTGCGGGTCGTGAAAACGCCTGCCGACCCACACTGTCTCCAGTCCGACACGCAACCCACTCGCGTCAATGTAGTCCAGGCGCCCGCCGGCCTGCCACTCAGGCGTGTAGGGCCACTCGGTGTCGCTGACCTGTGCCTCCGGGAACCGCCCGGTGCTCGTCTGCCATCGCGCCCACAGGCGCCCCGTCACGGCGTCGGTCAGCCACTGCTCGTAGCCGGCGTCCGCCACCCACCGATCACCGCGGTCTATCAACACCCGCGTGGGGAGGCCGCTCAGCGCGGGGTCCTCCACGTCAACCAACAGCCCCCGCACGCGCTGATAGGCGAGCGCGGTGGTAATCGTGGTCGAACGGCTCCCCTGTCGCTGGTAGCGCAGCTCGTAGGAGCGTCCCGCGCCGCCCTCGGTGAAGTCCAGGAAATCCAATCCCCGCGGGTCGGCCAGCGCCTCGACCGGAGCGAGTTCCAATGCATCGGTGCGGAAGATCGGATTCACGACCAATGACCACCACGTGGCACGATCCGGGCGGTACAGCGCCACCACCTTCGGCAGCAGCACGCTCGACGCGCCGGTCTGGTCTCCCCAGTACTCGCCGACGACGAGATCGAGGCGGTCGTTCACCCGCGTCTGGGCCTCGACCCAGGCGGTGTCGATTCCAGGGGTATCGCGCAGTGAGAAGGGACTGTGGACGATCGCGCCGGCATCGGGATCGAACGCCCCCGCCAGGCCGCTGCGCTCGCGCCGGTCCCACAACCGGCCGTAGCCGAGACGCAGCGACGATCGCTCGCTGACATCCGCCTCGACGCGAAACTCGGCGGAGTGCTGAGCACTCTCGTTGATCAGCGTGCGGAACGGATTGGCGTCGTCCCCCATGAGGCTATCAGGGTTCTGGAAGTCGAGCCGGCTGCGGCGGAACGAGTACTTGAGGGTGCCGGTGACCGCCGCGGCCAGCCGTTCGCGGTACGCCAGTACCGCGTCATAGCCCAGGAAAC
>CP070648.1:1862104-1875078 GCA_020354555.1 Armatimonadota bacterium
GTTGAAGTTGACATACGTCGCCTCGCCGAGCGGTATGTCCACGCCCCACTTGTACTGCCTGACATACCCCTGCTTGGAGGCGCGCACTATGCAGTCATTGGCGGGCAGGCCGTCGTGTGAGGTCAGGTATATCTCGTATATCCCCCAGTGCGATCCGCTGCTTGTGCTCTTCCACAGCAGACCATCCTTGAATACGTCAACGGTGGCTCCGGGCAGCGGCCCCTGCGCCGCCCCATCCCGGACCTGCCCTTTGAGCCATGTTACCGGCTCCAGGTTGAAGTTGCAGTAGGTGGTCTCGCCCTCGACGATCGTGATCCACTTATACTGCGCTACGTAGCCCGACTTCAAAGCGCCCAGCTTGTAGGTGCCGGGGTCCAGGTCTAACTCGGTGAGATAGAACCCGTAAATGCCATAGGGTGGCTGGGTGTACGCACGGCGCCAATAGGAGCCCTCCCGATACACCACTACCTCAGCGTCGCTGACCGGTTCACCGGTGACGCGGTTCCGCACCTGGCCCTTGAGCACTGGCGCTTTCGCCAGCCGGAAGTTGACGTAAGTGGGTTGCCCGAGCACGACGTTGATATGCCATTTGGTCTGTGTCTCGTACCCCCACTTGGCAGCGGAGACGATATACTCGCTGCTCGGCGTGGCGGTCTCGATGTGGTAATAACCACCGGCGCTGGTGGTCGTCATCGCTATCAGTTGCCCATCCAGGTAGGCAGCCACCGTCGCGTTCGCCAGGTTGATCGTGGTGTCGCGCTCGCGCACCTGGCCTATGATCCAAGCACCCAGTTCCAGGTCGAAGTTGACGATGGTGGTCTCGCCAGCGATGACCACGATGCTCGCCTTCGTCTGGGTTGCATAGCCGTACTTGCTGGCCACCAACAGATATTCGCCCGCAGGTAAGCCGGGGATCATGTACATGCCGTTTGAGTCGCTGACCGTCGAGGCCTGGGGTTCGCCGCCCAGATGCGCCTCGATCGTAGCGCCCGAGATGGGCATGGTTGTACCGGAATCGCGCACCTGCCCGGCGAGTCTGCCCCGAGTCACGGGCACGTCCCTGTAGCAGCCGGTGCGCCGCATGTCATGGTGAAACATGGGCCAGGGGAGCGGGTCGGTGGTCGGCACCTCGCAGGTCCACGCATAAACGCTATTGTCCAGTGAGCCGACCACCACTTCGAGGTCGCCGTCGCCGTCGAGATCACCTAATGTGGGGGAGCTTATGACCCAGTACCCCGTGCTCTGCGGCCACCCTGCTACGGCGGTGCCGTCGCCGTGCCACGCATAGACATTGTTGTCCTCCGAACCCACCACCACTTCGAGGTATCCATCGCCGTCCAAGTCCCCCAGCGCCGGCGAGCTCCGAACGGACCAAGCCGTACTACGCGGCCAGCCGCCGACCGGCGTGCCGTCGTGATGCCAGGCGTAGACGCTGAAGTCCGAAGAGCCAACCACCACTTCCAGGTCGCCATCCCCATCGAGGTCTCCCAAAGCAGGCGAAGAGCTCACAACGCTGTCCGCAACCTGTGGCCACCCGGCAACCGACATCCCGTCACCGTGCCAGGCGTAGATGTTGTGGTCCAAGGAACCCACCACCACTTCCAGGTAGCCGTCACCATCCAGATCCCCCAGGGCCGGCGAGCTCATGACAGTGTCCCCTGTGCTCTCCGGCCATCCCGCTACCGGCGTGCCGTCCCCATGCCACGCGTAGACATAACCGTCCCAGGACCCGACTACCACCTCCAGGTCGCCGTCACCGTCGAGGTCCCCCAGCGCCGGCGAGCTCTGGACGCCGTCGGCGGTGCTCCGCGGCCAGCCGGTAACGGGCGTGCCGTCAGGGTGCCATGCGTAGACGTCCCCATCCATCGAGCCCACCACCACTTCCAGGTCGCCGTCGCCGTCCAGATCCCCGAGTGCGGGTGAGCTATCCACCTGTGCCCCGGTCTTCTGCGGCCACCCTGGCACCGGTATGCCGTCGCCATGCCAAGCGTAGACGTACATATCGCGGCATCCGACCAGCAGTTCCAGGGAGCCATCGCCCTCCAGGTCCCCCACGGCCGTGGACGTGCCCACCTGGCCGCCAGTAGTCTGCGGCCACCCCGCGACCGCCGTACCGTCGTGATGCCATGCGTACACATAGCCATCGTCGGATCCGACCACCACCTCTAGGTCGCCGTCGCCATCCAGGTCCGCCAAGGCTGGCGACCCAGTGACCCAGAACCCCGTCGTCTGCGGCCAGCCGGACTGGAGGGTGACGGTCCGCGCGGGAGCAGCGGTCAGTACGGCCAGTGCCACGACTGCGACAGCAATGGAGATTCTCGTCGAACCGTGTGATGCGCTCATCGGAATGACCCCCTGAACCGCGCTTGCCCGACGACGGTCGTGCTTCAGATCAGATTTCCCTCAGGCCCATAAGGGCGCCGCTGGAAGCGTGGGCGCATAGGACAGGAACCGCCCACGACACTCACCACACACTTCGTTGAATGCCCAGACGTCGAGTCCAGTTCCCCTTCATCAGTGTCCCCGCGGAATCCTCGCGCGGGCTTGGCGTGTGCGCTCCGGACTACCACGTGCGTTGCGATGGCACCCATCTGGGCGCGCCCACACTCTCTCGCTTCCCGGCCCGGATGGAACATCCTGTGTGGCCACGTGCCCGTTGAAAGCAGTGCGCTGTTGCGCCAACGCGGTCGGCCAGCGAAGACAGAGCCGAGCCGTGTCTGCCCACTCGTCACGGCCGGACTTGGCCCGAGCGGCTGTGCTCCATTAGAGCATAGGCGTCAGGATCTCGATGGCGCGTTTGATGTCGCGGACCTGTTGGTCGCCGGAGATCTCGCGCTCGATGGTCAGGGCGCCGGCTGCAGGAAGAAGTTGACGTAAGTGGTGTGGCCGGCCACCAGCGAGATGTCCTTCCTGGTCTGGCCGAGATATCCAGTCTTGCTCGCGCCGACCAGGTAAGTGCCGGGCGGCAAGTCGCGATCCATCTCGTAGATCCCGTACGGCGCAGTCGTCGTTGCCGTCGCCCACACGATCCCGGCACTGCGCGCGACGACCGTCGCGCCGATAATGGGCGCCCCGCTCGTCTTATCCTTGACTTGGCCCTTGAGCCTGCTCGAAAGCTGCAGGTTGAAGTTGAGGTAGGTCGTCGCCGCCGGCGCGATGCTGACATCGTACTTGTACTGGCGCACATATCCCGGCCGCGACGCCCGTACGAGGTACGATCCGCCAGCGAGATCGCTGTTGATCGCGTAGATGCCGTAGTCGCCGCGGCTGGTGCCGCTCACCCAGACCGAGCCGTCCTTGAAGACGTCAATCGTCGCAAACGGCAGTGGTGTTCCGCCCGCGATGCCTTTCACTTGCCCCGTGAGTGTCCCTGAAGCCCCGAGCGAGAAGTTGCAGTACGCGATCACGTCGTCTCCGACCACGATATCCCGCTTGCTCTGCCGCACGCAGCCGGGATACGATGCAACGACGATGTAGCCGCCCGGGGGCAACTCGTGCCCGAACTCGTAGATACCGTACGGGGCTTGAGTGACCGTCTCAACGACCGTATCGTCGGGTAGATCGGCGCGGACCTTCGATCCAGGGTATGCCTTGACAACTGCGCCAACGAGCGGCGCGCCGGTCACGTCGTGCCTGACTTGCCCCTTGAGGGCGACGCGCTTGATGGAGAAGTTGACGTAGCTCGTCTCGCCCGCGGTCACCGTCACCGGGGCCTTGGTCTGAGTCTCGTAGCCGGGCTTGGACGCAGCGACGCTATACGTGCCCGCCGGCAGATCGGAGTCGATCACGTAGATGCCTGCGGCGTTGGTCACCCCACTTCCCCGCGCTCGATCGTTGAGATACGCGCATACGGTGGCCCCCTCAACGTTGGCACCGGTGTCACGGTCGGTGACTTGACCCGTCATCGTCTCGGACAGCTCCAGTCCGAAGTTGACGTAGGTAACCGTGCCGTCCCCCCACACCTTGATGCCAGCCTTGGTCTGTGTCACCCAGCCCTGTTTGCCGGCCGCCACCTCGTAGGTGTCGGGGCTCCCGTATAATCCTGCAATGGTATATAACCCGTACGCGTCGGTCACCGCCGAGGCCTCAAGGGAACCGTTGAGATAAGCCGAAACGGTCGCCCCCTCTATGTTGGTTGTCGTCCCGCGGACGCGAACCTGGCCGCGAAGCAGCCCGGTGAACGGCCACATCGTCATCTTGTAGATGTAGACGTCAGCGTCGGCAGTCAGGCCCTTGCAGTAATCCCGCCAAACGACGCGCTCGCCCCAGATGGCAGGCGATTGCTGATGCCCGGCGATGGCGCGGACGGGCCGCTCGGTGCCGGTCGCCACGTCACGCATGTAGATGTCTCCGTCGCCGCTGCGGAAATCCTCCCAGACGATGCGGTCGCCCCAGATGTCGGGCTGGCCTTGGGTGCCGGGCGCCGTGCAGACCGCGGTTTCGGTGTCCGTCGCCAGGTCATACATGTAGATGTCGTAGTTGCCGCTCCGCTCGTCCATCCACGCGACGCGTTCGCCCCAGATGGACGGCTGTGTCTGGGCGCCCGGGGCGGTGCAGATAGCCGTCTCCGTGGCGGTGGAGAGGTCGTACATATAGATGTCGTAGTCTCCGCTGCGGTTATCGGTCCACACAATCCGATCGCCCCAGATGGCAGGTGCGGCTTGCTGACCGGCGCTGGTACAGATGGGAGTCTCCGTGGCGGTCAACAAGTCGTACATGTAGATATCGCTGCTCGTCATGTCTCCGGGAGCATTGCGCAGGTCGGTGTACACGATCCGGTCACCCCAGATGGCCGGGGCGAGCTGCCACGATGTTTCCGTGCAGATAGGCGTCTCCGTGGCGGTGACCACATCGTACAGATAGATATCCCCATTGAAGTTGCGGGCGTCCTCCCATACGATGCGGTCGCCCCAGATCGCCGGGAGCCACTGGGTGGCTGGGTCCACGCACACCGGCGTCTCGGTTGACGTCGCGGAGTCCCATACGTAGATATCCCAGTTGCCGCTGCGCATATCTTGCCACGCCACGCGGTGCCCATAGACGTCGGGGAACAACTCATCCCAAGCGTGGGCAGCGACCGGCATTGTCCCCGACCAGGTCTCGAACTCGTACATGTAGATGTCCGGATTGCCGTTGCGGTCGTCTACCCACACGATGCGGTCGCCAAAGATCGCGCACGCTGTCTGGTCGGCCGAATCTGTGCAGATCGCGATCCTGGCGCCGATCGTCAAGTCGTACATGTAGATGTCCGAGTCTTCGAACTCACCGGCGTAGTCCCACCAGACGACGCGGTCATCCCAAATCGCTGGCATAAACTCAAACTCGGGGGCGGTGGCAATAGGGCTCTCCGCAGCGGCGACCAGATCGTACATGTAGATATCGGCGCCGCCGCTGCGATGATCCGTCCACACAATCCGGTCGCCCCAAATTGCGGGGCTTTGCTGGTCGCCCGCAGCCGTGCAAATGGGCGTCTCGGTTGCCGTCGCCAGGTCGTACATGTAGATGTCGGCGCCGCCGCTGCGGGTGTCTCGCCACACGATGCGGTCGCCCCACATATCGGGCTCGGTCTGGTCACCGGATGCCGGGCAGATGGCCGTCTCGGTCGCAGTAGCCAAGTCATACATGTAGATATCGGCGCCGCCGCTGCGATGATCGGTCCACACGATCCGGTCACCCCAAATTGCGGGGCTTTGCTGGTCGCCCGCAGCCGTGCAGATGGGCGCCTCGGCGGCCGCAGCCAAGTCGTACATGTAGATGTCGGCGCCGCCGCTGCGGCTGTCTCGCCACACGATGCGGTCGCCCCAGATATCGGGCTCGGTCTGGTCACCCGATGCCGTGCAGATCGTTGTTTCCCGGCCTGTATAGAGATCTTTCATGTACAAGTCGGCGGCGCCAATAGGACCTTCGTACCATACCAGGCGGGAGCCGTGAATCGCGGGGCCGCCCTGATTGCCCGGTCGCACGCACACCGCCCATTCCATATCGCACCTCGCGCGCGGCGCGAGCAGCGCCGAACAGGCGCTCACAATCAGTAAAGAGATGACGAGACTCAACGTTCGAAGCATCCTGCACCCTCCGAGGGATATAGGCGGACGGCGAACGCAGCGACGCCGAGCGCTCGCATGCGCCTTGCGACACATCAATCCCGATAACAGCTCTCGCGCTCGTGCGGACGGCCCAGAGGCACTTGCAGCAGAAGCCATGGGGATTGCAGACCGACTACTGACAGCGTGACGAATGCCTACGCATTCGGTGCTGTAACGCGTGGTTCCTCCCCGGCCCGATTCACCGCGCAGCGCCGAGAGTCGCGCGAGCGATAGTCACGCTGCGTACCGGAGCGGGGTGCCTTTTCCAGGTATGGCCGGCGGTCGAGGCACCTCCGCCAAGGCTTCGGCGCTGAATTGCTGGCTGGCCCAAGGCCGGGCGCTCGACCGGGTCGGCGCCGGTCCCACCACTCGGTCAGCACAGCGGTGTAAGGATCTCGATGGCGCGCTTGATGTCGATGATCTGCTGGTCGCCGGAGATCTCGCGTTCGATGGTCAGGGCGCCAGCGTAGCCGAAGCTCTTCAGCTTGGGGATCAACCGCTCGAAGCCGACCCTCCCCTCCCCCAGCGGCTTTTCGCGGCCCAGGCTCCCCGGCTCGGTCGGATAGTCGCCGTCTTTGGCGTGGACCCCGCGCACGTACGGGCCGAGGATGTCGAGCGCATCCACCGGGTTGGCCTTGCCGTACATCAGGAGATTGGCGGGGTCGAGGTTGACGCCGAGGTTGCCGGTAGCGATGTCGGTCATCGCGCGCAGCAGGGTGATCGGAGTCTCCTGGCCGGTTTCGAAGCAGAAGTCGAGGCCGAGTTCCTTGCAGTGTGCCGCGATGCGGCGCAGGGCGTCAATCGTACCCGCGTACAGCGGGTCGCACGGGTTCTCGGGGATGAATCCGGCATGGGTGGTAATCGAGGGGACGCCGATGGCGCGCGCGAACTCGGCGCCGCGCAGCAGCGCGTCCACGCGCATGTCGCGGTGCTCCGGGGGCACGAAGCCGATGGTGGCGGGCCCGTCAACGAAGTTCCAGGTCGCAGGGCCGGGGTAGCCGGTCCACAGCGTGGTGATCTCGACGCCGATGTCGGCGCAGGCGCGGCGCAGGCGCGCGGCGTTCTCGTCGGTGTACATCACCGGATTCCATGACGACAGCTGGCAGGTGGGGAGGCCGAGGTCGGCGACCTTCTGGAGTTCCGGCTCCGGTTCCTCGTGGAAGCCGACGATGACGCCCAGTTTGAGTGTCGCAGATGACATGTGTGCTCCTTGCGCGATCGCCCGCATCATTTGCGGGGCTGCTGAGCCACGGTTCGACCCTCACTCGGCCTGTCCCTGCGCGGGAGAGGGACTGGCGAAGGGCGATCAAGGGCTTGATTCAGCGGCGCGGAGAACGCCGCCCTGCGTCGTGCGAAGGCGGCGCGGGGGATGCTGCCATGCGTCACGGTGAGCGTGCGGCGGACCGGCGCGTGACGCGGCGGCGTGCAGGCCGCTGCAGACGGGCGGCCGACCGGCATGCAGCGCTACTTGATTTTGCTGACGATGCGCGCGGTTTCCTCCGCATCGAATGCACGGAAGGTTTGGGTGCGCACATTGCCTCTGGAGGCGAGGCTGAGGATCGCGGCGGCTGCGGTCTCGTCATCCGGGGCGTCGGCGATGGCGACGTAGTCGTACTGGCCGGTGACGAGATACAGCTCCTTGAGCGTGACCCCGAATCCCTCGAAGAGCTGCCGGGTCTGCTCGACGCGGCGCGAGATGCTCTTGGCGTCCTGGACTCCCTGCTCGGTGATGTTGACCAGGCTGATGTAGGTTGGCACTGTTCACCTCCCCTTCTGCGCCGGTCCGCCGGGCGGATGGTTCCGCGCGGAGGGCGCTTTCCCTTGTCGGATGGACCGGCATTCCGGGGAGCATATTGCCGCGCGGGGCCGACAACCGGCGGTGGCTAGGAAAGGCGCGCGGGGCGCGAGACGCGTCGCCGCAGCGCGAACCCAGGCTATCCCTTGAGGCCGGTAATGGCGATGCCCTGGATGAAGGTGCGCTGGGTGAAGAAGAAGAGCACGATAACCGGGAGCACGACGATGGTGGCCGCCGCCATGAGCAGGTTCCATTCCGTGCCGCCGTGCTGGCTCTGGTAGAACTGGAGGCCGAGGGAGAGCGTGAACATCTTCTGGTCGGTGAGGTAGATGAGCGGCCCGAGGAAGTCGTTCCACGTGAAGAGGAAGTGGAAAAGCGCGACGACGGCGAGCGCGGGCTTGGACAGAGGCAGGATGATGTGGCGGAAGGCGGCGAATTCCGAGCAGCCGTCAACGATGGCGGCGTCGGTGAGATCGCGCGGGATGGTGAGGAAGAACTGGCGCAGCAAGAAGATGTTGAACGCGCTGCCGAACCACGCCGGTATCCACAGCGGCTTGAAGGTGCCGATCCAGCCCAAGTCGCGGAAGAGCCCGAACAGGGGCACCATGAGCACCGGGAACGGGATCATCATCGTCGCCAGGGTGAGAGCGAACAGCACGCCCCGGCCGGGGAACCTGAAGCGCGCAAAGCCGTAGGCGACGAGCGCGTTGGCGAACACCGTTCCCACGACGCCGAGGATGCACAGCAGCAGCGTGTTCTTGGCGTACTCCAGGAAGGGCACATAGCCCAGGGCCTTGCTTCCGTAGGTAACCGCATCGAGGTAATTGCTGAACAGGAAGTGCGAGGGGATCCACTGCGGCGGGGTGCGCATGGTCTCCTCGATGGGCTTGAGCGACGTGCCGACCATCCACAGCAGCGGGAAGAGGAAGACGAGCGATCCCGCGACGAGGAGGATCTGAGTCACTATCCGGCTCGCAGGAGTCTTCGCCTTCATCACTCCCCCTCGTAATGCACGTGGCGCGCGGTGAGGCGCAGCGCCAGCGCCGTGAGGAAGATGATTATGAGAAACAGGATCCACGCCATGGCGCTCGCGTAACCCATCTTGAGATAGACGAAGGCGTTATCGTAGAGATACATGATGTAGAAGTAGGCGGAGCGCGCAGGTTGCCCTTGGGGTGTCATGACGTAGGGGACGGTGAAGTATTGCAGGGTGCCGATGATGCCCATGACGAGGTTGAAGAGGATCACCGGGGAGATCATGGGCAGCGTGACGTGGCGGATCTTGTCCCACCAGCCGGCGCCGTCGAGGTCGGCGGCTTCGTAGAGGTGCACGGGGACGTCCTGGAGCCCGGCGAGGTAGATGACGATGGCCTGGCCGACGCCCCAGGTGCCGGCGATGACGAGGGCGGGCTTGGTCCAGCGCGGGTCGGCAAGCCAGCCCGGCCCGTGGATGCCGAATAGCGATAGGAAGTAGTTGAGGACGCCGTTCTCGCCGTTGAAGATCCACAGCCACAGTACGGCGAGCGCAACGAACGGCACCAGCGAGGGCAAGAAGAAAAAGGTGCGGTACAACGTCATGCCGCGCACGCCGGTGTTGAGCAGCAGCGCCAACCCGAGCGAGACGACCAACCCGAGGGGAAGCGCGAAAGCGGCGTAGAACGCGGTGTTGCGCAGCGTCTTCCAGAACACTTCGTCGGTCACGAGGTCGGCATAATTCGCGCCGCCGATGAACTGGGCGGGCTGGAGCACGGAGTAATCACAGAAGCTGTGGTAGAACGACGCGACGATAGGATACAGAGTGAAGGCGGCGAGGCCGACGAGCCACGGGGAGATGAAAGCGAGGGCGGCATAGAGCGAGCGCGGCCTGCGCGCGTGCCGAGGACGCGGTTTCATTGGCTGGTCATCCTCTTGCGCGCGAGGTCGCGGTCGAGCTTAAGCTGCATGCGCGCGGTGACGCCAGCGAGTACGTCAGCGGCATCGCCCTCGCCAAGCCAGATCTTGTCAAACGCAGTGTTCATCTCAGCAACGTACTCAAGCCAGATGCCGACGTTCGGCGTAGTGAACGGTCGGGGGCGCTTGGCGACCTCGATGAACAACTTGATATACGGATTGGGATGGTTCCGGACGAATTCCTCGGTAGTACGCGCCAGCGGCGTGTGTTTGCCCTGGCCGGTGTTAAGCAGTTCGCTGCCCTCGATTGAGTTGACGTACCGTATGAATTCGAACGCCTCCCGCGGATGCTTGGCGCCGGTGGGGACCGAGAGGACATCACATTCCACGTACGTGAGGTTCGCCAACTCCGGCCGATCCGCGGGATACGGGAAAGGCGCGGCGCCCCACTCCATATCCGGCGCGTACTTGTGGATGAAGTTGGCGATCCACACTCCTTGCAGCACCATCGCGATCTTGCCGGAGAGGAAGCCGTCCTGCGGCGAGGAGAAGTTGCCGAAGCCGCTGCGGAAGATCTGAAGCGCCTGCGTGCCGGACTTCTCGGAGAAGGAACGCACCCAGCGGAACGCGCGCACGTTCTCCGGCGCGTCCGCCGTGATCTTCGCCTTCCCGTCCCACAGGCTGCCGCCGAAGTAACAGCCCCACATCCAGTTCCACCACCCCGCCGGCTCCGCGGGGACGAACCCCGAACAGACGATGTGCCCTTCGGCGTCACGCTTGGTCAGGCGCTCGGCATACTGGTCGAGCTGCTCGATGGTCACCGGGGGCTGCTCCGGGTCGAGACCGGCGTCGCGGAACAGACGCTTGTTCCAGACCAGTGCGAGGCTTGCGGGGGTCGAGGGCAGGCCCCACATGTGCCCGTCGTGGGAGCACATATCCCAGTAGGCGGGGATATAGTCGTCGCGGGTCATGCCGGCGGCCCGCAGGTAGTCGTCGAGGGGCATGAGCGCCCCGCGCTCGGCGTAGGCATTGATGTTCCACGACCACAGGCCGGCGACGTCGGGCGGAGTGCCCCCAGCGGTAGCCAGCGCTATCTTCTGGTCAATCTGGCTGACGGTGAGCATGTCCACCCAGATGCGGTCCTGGCGCTGGTTGAAAGCATCTACCACGCGGCGCATGGCGTCGGCTTCGAAGCCGGTCCACTTCTCCCAGTATGCGATGCGGACGCGCCCTGGCGGGACTTGCGGGTTGGGGCGAATCGTCGCGCCGAAGTACGCAAGGACCGCGAGGATGGCTAGCCCAAGAGCAGTGAGCAGTCTGGTGTGCATTATCGATGCCCGGCGCGCGCCGGCGCTGCCGAGTCTCCGAGTCCCGGGTTTGAGTGCGCGGGATTATTCATGACGGTCACGCTGTGCGCTCTGCACCGCAGGTGATGTGCGCATGAACAACCCGGGCTGGTCATGTCGCGGAGCCCGTGACTCGACGAGGCAAGCTTGGCCGCGGAGCTATGGTTCGACTCAGCGGGTGGATTCGCCGTGGCTGGTTGGGCGCCCTCCCGCCGTGCGGCCGCGAGCCCGGGGGCATTGCGGCGACAGGAGTTTCGCCCCCGGTTGCCGTAGGCGAGTTTGGCCCAATTGCTCATGACGGGGTGAGAGCCGTTGCACGGCGCGCGCGGAAGGTGATGAATCATCCCGCGCGGTCAGGCGAGGTCCATATGTGACTGGCCGCGCCGGCCCCTCACGGGCATGAGCAATGCGGGTGAGCCACGCCACAAGGAGGCGCGTCATGACCGAGGCCGATGCGTGCCAGAGCTGCGGGATGCCGATGGAGACGTCGCAGATGCACGGCGGCGGAGTCAAAGACAATCCGTACTGCGTGTACTGCACAGATGCGCACGGGCGTCTCAAGCCGCGCGAAGACGTGCGCGAGGGAATGATCCAGTTCTACATGGATACCCTGGGCAAATCGCGCGAGGAGGCCGAGCACGTGGTTGACGCGGCGATGTCGGAGATGCCGGCGTGGGAGGAGGGGTAGAGCGCGTCATCCGTACTGGGGTCGGGTCGGCGGCACCAAGTTCCGGCATTTCCCCTTTAGGTGCGCCGGGCTATTCACGATGGTCATCGGGCGCAGGTCGGGAATGCGAGTCGCGCGTCAATAATGCCCTATAGAAGCGGCGTCAAGTCCTTGCGGAGATTCGGCACGCACGGCGAGCCGCAAGCCGCAGGCGTTGCCCGGACGTTCGCTTCTCGATCCTCACGGTACGCGCAGCAGCCTGAAGTTGAGCGGCTCGATTTCAACGGTTAGAGATTCCCCGTCCACGGCTGCGGGTTCTTTGCTGAGAGCGTCAACGACCGAGACCGACGCGGACGATGCCAGCCTCTCCCAATCAACCGTCAACGTCGCCTTCTGCGATTCCCGCGTCACGTTGACGACACACAGCAGCGCCCCGCCGTGCGGCTTGCGGTAGGCGGTGCATTTGACTCGCTCGTCCTGCCCGCCGACGAGGTCGCCGTTGTTCCAGTACGGGAGCAGTTCCGCATCCACGATCCCGAATTCATCGAGCGCCGCATAGACGCGATTGACCTCGTCCGCCTTGCACCACAGCGGCCACAACGCGAAGTCGTGCAGCAGCGACAACCCGACCAGGTGCTGTGTCGGCCCCGGCTGCTCGGCACGCTCGCCCAGGAATTCCGGCAGGAAGAACGGCATCACGCCCCAGTTATGTCCCATGAACTCTGCGCGCACATGGTCCAACGGCATCAGGTCAAGGTAGTTGTCCTGCACCAGCGCGCGGAAGTGCTCGCCGTCGAGGTACGAGTCGCAGAAGCTTAGGATCGGTATCACCATCTGCGACGACATGTGCCCCATCATGAACATCTCTTTGCCGGTCTCGGCGCCGTACTCCTTGAGCATGGTGTAGATGCGCTTGTACAGCTCGCGCGTCGCGAAGACCGGGTACGTCGGCCGCACTTTGCCGTCGCGGACGTAGCCACATCCGCTCGCCTGGTTGCCCGACGGGAAAACCATCGTCCAGTCGTGATACAGCCCGTCAAGGTCGTACTCGCGCACGTAACGCTCGTTCGCCCATACCACGAAGTCTATCCAGTCCGGCGCCGGGGAGCAGCCGTAGAGCGGGGCCTTGTACGCGATGACATCCGCGGAACCGGGGTCTGCCGCGCCGTTCGCCCACTCCTCGCCGTAGA
>CP070648.1:1875178-1879420 GCA_020354555.1 Armatimonadota bacterium
CGAAGAGTTCCTCGACCTCCGAGTCCTGCGAGAGCGGCTGGAGCCGCTCTCGCCCTAGGCCAGCCAACCCTGCAGAATGCCCGCGCCTTAGGAATCTCCTAAGGTGATGGCCCGAGCGCCGATGCGCTCTGGGCGAACGCTACGTACAGACCGATCCCCGCGCCGACGAGGCCGAATGCCAGCATGCTGGCGATGATGGCGCGGGACCTGCCGCAGCCATCATAGATGCGCCACGATTCTTTCGCGGCTTCCTGAAGCTCTGGAACCGGTCTCCGGGACAACGACGATATGATCAGGGCCAGAGGAATCCAGACGAAGAAATACAACCCCATGTACCACATGAGAGCAATCATGGGGATCCCCAGTTTGACAAAGACCGCGATCGCGAACAGCGGGATCAGCCACAACAGGCTAGGCTCGGCCCGCGCCGCAGGAGTGGCTGCGACCAGGCCGCCCGCGACGATGTAGATATTGAGCAAGAGATGCCCCCCGCTTGTCTCCCGGCGCCACCATGGCGGCGCAGCGGCGCGCTCGCTTCGCCACCGCGCGAGGTCCGCCTGTCGCTCGGCGTGTGTCCGCCTCCGCATGTGCGCCTCTTCCTCATACTCTCGCCACTCCACTAGGTCCCAGATTTCCTCGATCTCCCCATCGCTGTGCCCGCTGCGACGCAGCGACGCCGAGTAACACGTACGGACGCCTTTCCCAAGTGCCCATGCGACAATGATCGCCAAACCGATCGCCGCCCAACCGAGGAATAGGTGCAAGCCCAGACCGCGCTCCAGGTCACCCCACCTGACGTACCCGCGCCACACCCGTTCCGCGAGTATCAGCGCGCCGATCACCGACAGCAATGGCCAGATCCACAGCGCCAACGCCAGCACATCAGCAATGCGCTGGATCCGCAACGCGCGCTCCAATTCATCCGGGGTCAGCTGGCTCTCGATCGCATGTGCTTCCACTTCCCCGTCCCCCTGAGCAAGGAGCTCCTGCTGCTCCTCCGGCGACAGCCGCGCAAACAAGCGGTCCTCCTGCTCAGCCAGGAGTCGGAACATGCGTTGTCGCTGCGCGGCAGGCAGGCGCTCGATACGCGTCAGCAACCGCCCGAGTTGATCGCCTTCGACGCGTTCGAGTCCGCGTATCTCGTCCTCTATCTCGCGCAGCTCCCGGGCTCGTTTGATGTCGTCGGGCATGGCCAGACCCTAGTCGGCGCCGATCCGCGCGAATGCTCAGCCAGGACTAATCTTCGGCCTTAACTCCGCATCTCCGCCACTGCCGCGCGGGCGCCGGCGGCGAGGAAGTTCATCTCCGACGAGTACATGATGCAGCGCATGCCGCGCTCCATCCATTTCCTCACCACCGCGGCGTCGCCCCAGTGAATGCCCGAGGCGACGCCGGCGCGTTCCGCCGCAGCGACGACCGTGCCGATATACTCCTCCATCAGCGGGTGCTCGATCTCGCCCGGCACGCCGAGTGACACAGACAGGTCCGCCGGGCCGATGAGCGCGACGTCAATGCCTTCTACCGCCAGAATCTCGTCAGCGCGGTCGATAGCCGCGCGCGTTTCCAACTGGGCGATGACCATCGTGTTGGCATTGAGGTGCTGTGTGTAGTCGCCGAGCGGCACCGGCTCGTTATCGGTGTGGATGGCGCGGTGGGCCGCGCCGCGGCGGCCGACCGGCGGATACTTCACCGAATCAACGACCAGGCGCGCCTGCTCCGGCGTCTCGATGCGCGGCGCCATGATTCCGTCCGCCCCGGCGTCGAGCGTGCGCGCGATGAGGTGATACTGCGCGTCGGGCACGCGAACGAGCAAATCCATCGCCGTCGTGCGCGCGGCGCGGTACATCCGGGAGTCGTCCTCCAGGCTGAACGGCGCGTGCTCGTTATCCACGATCACGAAATCGAAGCCGGCGCGGGCGAGCGTGCGCACCACCTCGGGTGACGCGCATTCGCCGATCATGGTGCCGAGCGCCGTCTTTCCTTTGGACAGCAGATCACGGGTGCGGTTGGTCTTCACAGGTTGACCTCTTAGGAACGTTTGCGCTGAGGTTCTTTGGGCAGGAGGCAAGCTCCTGCCCTACGAAGGCGCCCCGCACCGTCTTGTCGTCATACGCCTGCCTGCCCGCTGCGCTCGAAATGACGTGTTGGCGACGCGTTCGCGATTTCTCGACGAACACGGGCCTAGTCGAACCAGTAGGAATAGAGCGACGCGTTTTCGAGCGCGATACGCAGCGCGACGGTCTGCCCGACGGACGGCCAGGTGTCGCCGCGCCAGTTGACTTCGGCGTCAAGCCGGTCACCGCTGATTGGCTGTGATTGCTCGAAGCCCGGGATGACGCTGCCGTCCTGGTGCTGAAGCGCCACGACGCACCGGCCATTCCTGGCGTCTATGTTCAGGTGCAGGCGGCCGGCGGGCAGCGGAAATGGCCGCGCCAGCAGTGATCCGCCGTCCGTTCCCGCGTCGAGCGAGACGAAGCCATCGCGCCGCAGCGTGCACAGCCCGATGCCCGGCTTAGACTTGCGCACGATCGTGTCGGCCGGGAACTTCGGGCCGGAGTGCGGGCCGTTGACGCCGGAGTAGTAGATGTAGAGCTGATCGCCGACGCGGATGATGCGCTCGGCGCAGCGCGCCATGCCGTCATCCCAGGAGCCCGGGTCGCCGAGCGGCAGGAAGACCTGGCGGTCCGCGACCCGCTCCCAGCGAATCCCGTCGCGGCTCACGCCAAGCTGGGTGTCAATGCAGCCGTCGCCGCCCTCGCGGTAGAGCCACAGCATGCCGACGTAGAGGCCTTCGTAGACATCAATGCCCGCGCCGTAGAACTGCGAGGCCTCGCCGTCCGCCTCATCACATTCGAGGACGAGCTGCGGCTCGCTCCAGTGGACAAAGCCCTCGCTCTCGCTGCGCGCGATCTTGCGCCCGAAGCCGAAGCGGCTGAAGGCGACGTAGCGTTCGATCCGCGGATCCCAGAGCAGGTTCTGGCTCGTGTCCATGTATGCTTTGATGACGGGATTATGCGGAGAATGTGTCCAGTGGATGCCGTCGCCGGACCACGCGAGGTATGCACCGTCGCTGTCCGTCGTCTCCCTCCACAAGACGCGCTTGAGTTCCTGGTGGTAATGGCAGCCGTCGGCGGCGTGATCCCAGAACAGCGCCTTGTAGCGGTGGGCGGGGTCGGGGTCGCGTTCATCAACGAGCACGGACATGCCCTCGGGATTCTGGCGGCCGATGGCGAGCATGTTGTTCGCCGTGCTGCCGCGCCATTCGAGTTGGCCGAGGTCGGGCTTCGCCCACGTGACGCCGTCATCGGATTCGGCATAGCCGACGCGCGTCGTTTGGGGGATGGGATAGCGCTCGCCGGTGTCCGCGTCGGTGAACTCGCCGTCGGAGGGGCAGCCGATGAGGTACCACATCCGGAAGCGGCGCATGTGCTCGTCGTACATCGTCGTGCCGTAAACCGAGGTCATGTTCTCCCACGGCTTGTCGGCAGGCACGACGGGGTTGGCCGAATGCTTCAGCGGCTGATGCATCGTCCGACGCAGGCCGTCCATGCCAGCGATGTTGGCATCATCCAGAAACAGTTGTCGGTGCATGTTGTCTGACCCCGGACATCGCGAAGAACGCAGAGGTCGTCTGTGCTGACAAAGCACGGCCGCGCCGAGCATCATCACGCGTCTTACCCGTACTTGTACGTCACCCCGAAGCCGCCGCGCGGGTAGCGCCATTCGATGTTCCCGAACTCGCATGAATAGAGGCACGTGCCGCACTCGAGACACCCCTCGAAGAAGACC
The DNA here is from genome assembly GCA_020354555.1 of Armatimonadota bacterium. NCBI lineage: Bacteria > Bacillati > Armatimonadota > Armatimonadota bacterium. Next base: position 1,878,968 of record CP070648.1, read on the forward strand.
GTAATGTGATCCTCATCCCACCGGTACGTGCGCACCGGGCAGGTGAACGTGCACCACTTCGCCGTGCATTGTTCGAGGCACACGCGCGGATCCCGTACCGCGAGGTGCGACTCCCGGTCCGGGTGGTAACCGTCGAGGAACAGCTTCTCTTCCAGTGACAGCTTCTTCACGCGACCGACCTCCACGCGCCGAAGAAGTCCTTCGCCATACGCCACAGCGAGCGCCGGCGGCGCGCCCCGGCGAAGATGCGGCGCTGCTTGCTGCGCTTCGACGTCCCGTCCACCGTGAGCATCTCCGTCGCCGCGGCGTTGAGCAGCTCTGGGTAGAGGCTGAAGAACTGGTGGTGACGATCGAAGAACGAAGTCATGTAGCGGTACTTGTAGAGATCGCGATAGATCACCGAGCCGCGAACGAGCTGATCGTAATGCCCGAGGCTGCGCGCCGAGAAATCGC
>CP070648.1:1879520-1883650 GCA_020354555.1 Armatimonadota bacterium
CGCCACACCCCTCACCGACCGCGTCTTCTGGGTCGGCGCGATCGACTGGGGCGTTCGCGATTTCCACGGCTATCTCACCAGCCGCGGCAGCACCTACAACGCCTACCTCATCCTCGCTGACAAGGTGACCCTGATCGACACCGTCAAAGCGCCGTTCAAGCGGGAGATGCTTCAGCGCATCGCGTCGGTCGTTGATCCGCGGAGAATTGACTACATCATCTCCAACCACACCGAGATGGATCACTCCGGCTCCCTGCCCGAGGTCATCGCGGCGGCCAACCCCGAGCGCGTCTTCGCCTCTACGCGCGGGGTCGAGGCGCTCGGCCGGCATTTTCGCATCGAACGCGACATCGAGGCGGTCAAGGAGGGCGACAGCCTGAGCCTCGGCAATGCGACACTGGCCTTCGTCGAAACGCCCATGCTGCACTGGCCCGACAGCATGTTCACCTACCTCGCCGAGGAACGCATCCTCTTCTCCAGCGACGCGTTCGGCATGCACCTGGCGGCCAGCGAGCGCTTCGCCGACGAGATCGCCCCGGCAATCCTCAAGGACGAGGCAGCGAAGTACTACGCCAACATTCTGCTGCCGCTGTCGCCTCTGGTGGGCAAGCTGCTCGACAAAGTCACCAAGCTCAACCTGCCGATAGATGTGATCGCGCCGAGCCACGGCCCGATATGGCGCAAAAACATCGCCGAGATGCTCGGGTATTACGCGAGCTGGGCGCAGGGGCAGCGCAGGAACAGGGCGGTCGTCGCCTACGACACCATGTGGGGCAGCACCGACCTCATGGCTCGCGCCGTGGGCGACGGGCTGGCGACGGCCGGCACGAGCGTCAAGCTGATGCCGCTGAGATCGTGTCACCGCAGCGACGTCGCGACCGAACTGCTCGACGCCGGCGCGCTGATCGTCGGCTCGCCGTGTCTCAACGGCGGGATCTTCCCCACCGTCGCGGATGTGCTGACGTATCTGCGCGGGCTCAAGCCGAGGAATCTCGTCGGAGCGGCGTTCGGCTCCTACGGCTGGAGCGGCGAGGCGGTCGGGCAGATCACCGACGCGCTGCGAGAGATGAAAGTAGACGTCGTTGCCGAAGGCGTTCGCATCAAATACGTCCCCGATGCCGAAGCGCTGATGCAGTGCTTCGAGCTTGGCGCCGTTGTCGCGGAGAAGCTGAAAGGCCTGCCCGCGCCGGACTGACGGACGGCGCGCTTCACAAGGGCGCGGACGGAATTCACGATCAATCCGGGCGCGCCCCGCGCGTCCGGCACAACTCGCGAGCAGTAACGGAACGAGGTTAGAGATGAAGAAATACATCTGCACTGTCTGTCAGTACGTCTATGACCCCGCGGTCGGCGATCCCGACAACGGCATCGCCGCCGGAACCGCCTTCGAGGATCTCCCGGAGGACTGGGTGTGCCCGGAGTGCGGCGTGGACAAGGACCTCTTCGAGCCGGTGTCCGAATAGCGCGCGCCTCGCTCACCACGCGGCGGCCGGTCTTCACTTCGGCGCAGCCACTGGGCTCTTGGGCGCGGCCTCGGCCCTATGGAGTGCGGCGCTTGAGCGCCGCTTTTGCTTCACCCCGCGCGATATGTCGGGTGGGCATGCCCATCGCCGCCGCAGTCGGGCTCCACCACCCCTCCCCCTGCCAGGGAGAGGTCGGGTGAGGATGACCCGGAGACGGTTGCACGGACAACGGCGGCTTTCACCCTCTCCCGCCCCGACGATTCGCGGTAGCATCCCCCCTGCGGTTGACATTCGCCTCCCCCCCTGGCTATGGTGTGGCCGGTGCGGTCGTGATCCCGTGCTCTTCCGAGGGGAAGATGCCTGACCTGGCCCGACGCCGCCGAGAGGCCGCAATCATACCGTCCCTGCCCGATCCGAGGCAGGGCCTCCCGCCTCATCATCCGTCCCGCGCGCTCTTCGCGCCCGCGGGCCGTTTTCGCGTCTCCGCCATTCGCGCTCAGCGACGTCCACACTTGCGCGGCATACATCACAGACCTCAAAAGAGGTGGCTGTCCCTCATTCCCCTTCATTTCTCCATGGATCTTGACCGGTCGCTTCTGAGTGCGCAGACTCCGTGAAGGCGCGCAACGGATGAGAGTAAGACGACTTCTGGGACTGCTCGCTGGCATTGGACTTCTGGCAGCAGTGAGCACAGTCGGTTGCCGCAGGGGTACTATTAACGCGCCGGAAGAGTACGTGCCGAATGCGGAGCTACGGAAACCTGGCGGCCAAGGGTCGAACAGTGGAGAGACAATCCGGTGGCGGTTCATCGCGCCTGGCCCGCGTGATGCTAAGCTCGTGGTATTCGATGTGTGGTCCGCCACCGACGACGTCGTGGTCAGTTGGATGCCCATGACGGGCGGCGTCCCGGCGCACGTTACAGCGCTAAACGCCGAGACTGGGCAGAGGCGGTGGTCGCAACCGACGGGGGGCCGGGTCTGCAGAGCCACAGCGGTAGACCGCGACGAGCTCTACTGTGTGCTGCACGGCTCCGCTGTCTGGAAGATCCGAATGCAGGACGGCGCCGTGCTATGGAGGACCACCCTCGCGTTAGCCAGCGGCCGCTGCCCCGCGATTGATGCTCATGCAGTCTATGCGATTGACTGGGAGGGGTCATCGTCAACGCGGGTGAAGGGGGGGCGCACACATGCCCGCGATGGCCGCCTCAACGCGCTGGACCGAGAAACCGGAGCTGTGATCTGGAGAAGAGAATTCCAGCGCAGCCTAGTGGGGATTGCCGCAGGGCACAATGACATATACGCAGCGGTCAGCGGGGGGCCGCTCTACAGTCTGCAGCGGGAGGATGGCGCGACGGGCTGGGAGAACGACGACATCGTCTGCTTTTCCGCGCCGGCGGTGTTTGGGGAGCATGTCGTAGTCCCGGGGCTTAGCAGCGTCTTCAAGGTCAGGGCAGATGATGGCGGTATCGTATGGAAGCAGCCGTTGAATCGGGGGCGGCTTGTTGCTCGCGGGCTGACGCAGGCGGCAGAGGTAGTGAGCGTGGTGGATGCTCGGGGATCTCTGCACGCGCTCGATCTGTCAACCGGAACGCGGCTGTGGAAGTGGTCACCTCCGGCGAAGACGGAATCGTGGCGCCGACCTCCGTACGCGTGGACCGCAGACGACAACCTGGTGGCGATTGTAGGGAAACCGGCATCCAAGCCGACAACCGCTGACGTCGTGGTGATAGCGTCACAAGATGGCTCCGGGACAGAGATCGGGGAGTTGAATGGCAGAGTCTCGGACGGCATCGCCGTGCGCGGGATGACGGTGTTCGTGATTGTTGGCGAGCGGTCGGTTGTCGCGCTGAACGTTGGAGCTGTCAACCGGTCACCGGAGGGGGATACGCAGGGAGAAAAGGTCACTATCCCCATTTTCTAATAGGAACAGGGCAATCCTTCCGTTGCGACGGTCTATCCGCATAGTCGTTGCGCTGGTTCTGCTTGCGGGGGCGTTAGCGCTAAGTGCCCTGGTGTTCCTTTTCTGGTTCAGGCTGTGGTTCACCCGTCCGTTGCCTCTGCCGACGCCGTCCGAGCGCGCACATGCGACACAGCGCGCATCCGATTATCTGCGCGCGTGGAGCAAAGGTGATACCGGAACCATGGTGGCGATGATGAGTCCTGGAAGCCGTTTCCGCACGGGAGGGTTCCCAAGCTTCTCGGGCGGAAAGGTGGCCGTAACGGGGGAGTTCGCGTGTCCCTCGATGCCGATCGCTCGCGTTGTGGTGACGGCCTTCGCGCGTAAGAACCACTGGGCACGATGGAGACATGGCCGAGTGGCGTTCGTGGTGTATCAGCATCGCAGTCAGAGGTACTTCCTGATACTGGTCCGCGAGGACAAGCAATGGTGGGTTCTGAATGGGCCCGGCTCCGATCTTGACTTTGCCCCTTAGAACGAGTCCAGGCTGGATACTGGTACGGGCTGGGGCGGCATCAAGGCAGGGAGTCGGATGGCTAACGCCGTGCCGCCACCTTACGGGGCATGGGTAGCCGGACAATCGTTGGTTTGCATGAGTAGGTGCACGCGCTGTGTGCAGCCTGTATGGAAGGCGTCCGCACTCGTGCGTATATCAAGAAATTCTTTGAAAGTTCTGAGCGTTCACTATAGTAAATTTTTACTAGCTTGAAA
>CP070648.1:1883750-1886679 GCA_020354555.1 Armatimonadota bacterium
AGCTGCAATCTGACCCGCGACGGCATCTGTTCGCTCGGCGGGGGGATGGGCCAGCGGGCGCGGTGGCGCGCGGACACGACGGCCTCGTGCGGCCGCTCGCCCCGCGGGGTCGCCACCACGGCCGCCCGCTCGCCGACCGCAGCGTCCGCGAACCACAACGCCGTGTGAAAGCGCGGCTCCTCCTCTGTTGTGTCGTTACCCGGCGCGTACCAAGTCCCGCCGATGAACCACACGTCCTTGTCATTGCGCTCCAGAGTGCTTACCTTGTCGAACGCGCGAAAGGTCAGCGTGAAGGCCTCGCCGGGCGTGACATACGGCGTGATGTCGACCTGGAAGATCGTTTGAGAGCCGAGGACGTTTTCATCAACAACATCTCGCTCCCACACAACGACATCGTTGATCAAGACCTGCTTGAAGCGATGCTCGAAGAAGCTCTCGGTGCCAGGCTGGCCGGGCTTGTGGTGCTCGGAATCGGCGAAGTAATCGTCCGCGCAGTAGAACCGCAGCGCGAACGGCGGCTGCCACTGCCTGGGAATGGTCACCCGCCGCGTAGCCCCGGCGGCGTTGCCGGTCTCCGGCACCACGAAGGGGTGGAAGATGTTGAGCATGTCGCGGATATCAACCAGCGCCCACCACGGCTCGTCGGCAAAAACCTCCCACGCGCCGCGGTCGGAAAACGGGAGCGACAACGCTCGGTCCCGATCACCCCTGCCGGCTCGCGCGAACGCGAGCAACATCACCGCTGCCAGCACCAGCGTTCCATAATCCCTCATTGGCACGAATCCCACTTTCCCGTCACCGCGAACCGGCACGCGTTTGTCGGTCTCACTGCGGTATCCATCATCCGTCCGGTTTCACGACGAGCAACTCGCCCGCGCTCGTCGCCACAACGACCATCGTCTGGCCGCCCGTCTGCACATCCAGGATTTGCGCTGCTGCCCCCGGCAGGTCGAGCGCCCAGCATTCCTCCCCGTTGTCCGCTCGCCGCGCATGAAGGCGGCTTCCCGCGCCGAAGATGAACTCCGTCCTTCCGTCACCATCCCAGTCCGTCGCAATAGTGTTGCTCACAGGAGTGTCGGTGGTCGGCGCAATCCACCGCGTCTCGCCGTTCGCCGCGTCAAGCGCGCGAAAGCCATCAGGAAAGCCCGCCGCGCCAATGACACAGTGTCCGCCGTCCAAACGAGTGATGGCCGGCTGCGCGGCAGTCGCCTGGTCGCGCTCGCTGTGCCACGTCATGCGCAGCCCGTCTTGCCCCAGCGTGAATGCGGATATCAGGCTCTGATTTCGCGTCCACAGGATTTCCAGCCTGCCGTCGCCGTCGAGGTCCGCCACCTCCGGGACGCCGCCGATGACCCACATATCCCCCGGCATGTCGGCCGCCGGGATCGGGCCCATGTTATACACGGCCTGCACTTCGCCGCTCGCACCGTTCGTGACCGATAGCTCCGCGGGGTAGCACAGGATCAACTCATCCAAGCCGTCGCCGTCCACATCCGCGGCCGCCATGATTTCGCCGCCAAAGCCGCGTGTGTGGGGCGGATCGCTTACCTCCAGCACATCGCGCCGCCAGATGACCTCGCCCGTTGTCCCGTCGAGCATATAGGTCTCGTCGCTGTGCATGATCGAGCGACGCAGCGATACCGCGACATCGAGGCGGCCACGATCTCGAAAGCGCCCGGCGATCCAACACGTCATTCCCCCCATGTTCCAGGCGCGCAGCCTGCCGCTGAAGCTCGGGAAGTCGCAGTGCCATCGTTCGTGACCGTCGAGGCCCATCGCCACGAGCCTGGCGGCCCCGCGCGGAGTCTCCTGGGCAAACAGCACCTCGTCAGCCCCATCGCCGTCGAGATCCCCCGCCGCCAGTCCCCGCGGCGCCCATTCCCCTTGCGTGCTCATCGGACGCCCGGGAAACTCCGCCGCAATCTGCGGCCGCCCGCGCTCGAAACGCAGCAAGCTCACGCGACGCGAGATATCAGCCGCGACGAGCCACGCCTGGCCCTTGCCGTCCTTCGCAAGCGCCAGACAGGGCGCCGCCGCTCCTCGACGCCGCGCGCAGACGACGTCGCCCGTCACTCCGCGCAGGCGGAGCGACGCGCTTCCTTGCGAGCGCGCCAGGAGCAAGGCCTGCTCTCCGTCGGGGTCTGTGGCGCATACCTCGAGTTCCGTGCCTTCGCCGGCGTCGGCGCCCCAGGCTTCTTCGACCGTCCCGTCTCGGTTCACCATCCACGCTTCGAGCGTTTCCTCGGCCCCACGGCGCGCGGGGAGGCTGACGAAGAACTCCACCCCCCGCGCGGTGCGGCGCAGCGCCAGCGCCTGGTTGCCCAATGTCTGCCCCCACCAACGGTCGAGCGGCTGATTCACGGCATTATGGAAACTCCACCGGCCCCGGTTGGCTCTCCACACCACCTCAGGGGCGCCGGCGGCACGGAGCCGAACCAGTTCGAGCGGCGCGTACGTCGGCTCGGCGCGCGTGCGCAGCACCTCACAGAAAAGCTCCTCGCGCCCATCGCCGTCCACGTCGGCGAGCCCGGACAGGTAGCGGTCGGGCAGATCGAGCACGATCGCGCCGCTCAGCAGGTCGTACCCCACGACGTGCCAGCGCTGGTCGTCGTTGACATTGAAGACGCTCAACAGGATCGCGCGGGCGCCATCGCCGTTGACGTCGGCTATCGGGTCCGGCAGCACGCGGTTGATCGTGAAGCGCCGGTCAATGCCCTGCTCGGACTGAGGATCGAACAGTGTCATCCACAGCAGGCGCAACTCGCCATCGCGGTAAGACAGCACATCCACGTGGCCGGAGAAGTCGCCGATGACGACGAACAGCGTGCCGCCGCCCGAGGCGTCGGGATACGCGCCAAAGAAGCCGTAGTGGCGGTGGTGGCCTGCGCGATAGTACAGCGCCGTCTCGCGCACGCCGGTAACGCCGTCG
>CP070648.1:1886779-1891629 GCA_020354555.1 Armatimonadota bacterium
CCTCTTGTGAACTGGCAGGCGAAGCCTAGCTGTGGCGTGTGTTCGCTTGCAAAGCGGCGGGTTCCTGCGTCGGGCCACGGCAGAGGCTGTTGGGCGCTGCGGATTGCTATCGCCACCGGGCTCCGTCCAGGCGCAGATCGCCGCTGCGCTCAGGATGACGTTGTTGCTGTCGCCTCGACGCGTGCGCAGGCGGTGCCCAACGCGCTCATCCGGGCCTCCCCCACCCCGCGCGACGGGGCAGGAGTGGCGCGCGGAGCGAGCGAAGGGTCAAATGGGATCTTGAACCACAAAGGCACCAAGCCACCAATCTCAATTGGGGATCCGGGAGCGAAGCGTGATGAAGTGCCCACGATGCGGGCGGGAGCATGCGGAGTCCGACGGCGTTTTGTGCGGGGCGTGCCGGGAGGCGCTGCGGTCCGAGGCACGCGCACAGGGGGCATCTATTGAAACGACGCTGAAGGTGCGCATGTCGCCGATCCTGCGCGAGGCCCTTGCGTCGGCGCAGCCGGGAGAGGACTTCGACGAGGCGCTGTTGCGCGCGCTCAAGGCGCGGCATCCGGAGCAGGCGACGGCGCTGCTCTCCGGCGTGACGCGGATGATCGAGGTCGAGGCGCAGCGCGAGAATTTGGACAGGCAGCAGGCAATCAAGCGATTGGCGGAATCCGACCCCGGGCCGGAGATCGTGCTGAAGACGTCGGGGGGCGAAGGGTCGCGAACGGTGACGGAGTCGCAGGTCTTCCGCGTCGGGGACAAGGAGTATCACTCGCTCGACGAGATGCCGCCGGACATCCGGCGCATGGTGGAGCGGGGGATGGAGCGAGGGCCGGCGGGGCCGGCGGTTCCGCGCCGTGCAGTCCGCAAATCCGGGTGCCTCTCGATGCTCCTCGGCGGTTGGCTGTGGGGGCTGCTGCGGATGATCGGGAAGTGACGGAGCGGGCCTTGGCCAGCAATACGGTCTCGGCTTGCCTGGCAAAGTGCTGACTGCGACCGCGCGCGCGGTGATCCGCGCGGGCCGCGCAGCGCAGGCCCGCTGCGCATTTGGGCCTCACGGCTGCCTGGAAGCTTCACGCCAGTCCCATCTGATGCGCCGCCAACTATGCCCGCTGTCCGTGGATTGGTACAGGGCGTTCCCGCGTTCCTGGGACCTGTCCAGCACCCCAGAGGTTGCGACGTACACTGTCTCAGGATGCCCGGGATCAGGGACTACGTCCACCACGATACCGGGATCATCCATTCCCACCACACCCGTGTCTCGCCAGGTCCGAGCGAGGTCTTGGGTGGCGTAGAGTATGGACTCGGCGAGCAGGTAAAGCATAGGTGGATCCGCCGGGGAGACAGCCAACAATGCCTCAAAGAGCGCCGGATCGGCTGGAGTCTTCAGCGCCCGCCACGTTGCGCCTCCGTTCCTTGATGCGAGCAACTCTTGATGCCTGACGACCAGCATCACCGGCGGCGAGCCCGGCAGATAGGCTACGGCTTGAATCCCGCCCGGGCTGATTTCTTCTTCGGATCGCGGCAGGCTGATCTCCCGCCAGCTCGCTCCATAGTCCGGAGTGATGAGCAGTTGGTCGCCATAACCGTAGGAGAACCCCCCGAGGACTTCCGCCGGATTCTCAGGGTTGACTGCGATGTGATCAAGGAGCACGCCCCCTTGTCCGCCGTCAAGTGAAATAGCATGAGTCTCCCACTGTCCGCCGCGGTCGGCGCGGCGGACGTGAAGTGAACCGAAGCTGTCAACGACGTAGAACCCGTGGCTGTTGGTGGCAGTAGATCCGCTGTCGAACTCACCGTTGATTCCGGGCACGAGATCCCACGTATTTCGCCGCCAATCGTACTCCCACAACTGCCCGCCCTTGACACTTCCCACACACGCCAGTAGCGCGTTCGGCCGGGAGGCGTCGGTGAAGATGTCTCTGATGTACTGCGCGTCAGGAACCGGAGGGAGCAGGCGCCACTTCAGCGCGGCGGCATCGGCGGCGAGAATGCCGGAGTCGGTGGCGAGGCAGATGCGGGCTGAACGGGTGACCGCCATGCCTCGCACCAAGTCGAAGCCGGCGCGGTGGGTCGCTGTCTTATAAGCCAGTGCAATGCCCGCCCCGATGACTATGATCGAGACGATAACGATCCGGCTCACCAAGATTCCCTTCGACGTCCTTCGCGAGAACACGGCGTAGAGGCCCGCGGCACTGGCCGCCGGAACAAACAGCGCGGCGACCGCCATGGAAAACGACGGAAACGCCGATGAGCTGATTGCACCGAGCGCGAAATCCACGGCAACTGCCAGGACAGCGACCAGCAGCAAGGGGATAGGAAAGACGCGCCTCGGACGAAGTGCAAAGACTACCGCGCCCATGAGGGCACCGGCCAGGGCAGCAAGTGGGATCAGGACCAAGACCCAAATGGCTTGAAGCCCGTCCGTTACGCCCGGCAGGCTCATCGCCAGCCGAAAAAGAGGGTAGGTCAGAAGGAGCACCACCGCGCACGCGGCAACCGAGGTGACGACGGCGCCTTCAGCAACACTGGCGAGGATTCTAAGAACGGAGCGCGCGCGCTTCTCGCCCATTTCTCACCCCCAATGCAAAGCCTTCGCAACAACGGCAGATGCGTCTACTGGCGGTATTCAACGGCCCCCCGGCGCGCCCTTGTTGTCTCATGATCTCGCGCGGCGGAAGCGGGTCACCCTCTGCCAGTTCGCCTCCGGCGGGCAAGCCTCTACGCCGCAGGCGCACAAGTCCCTGGAAGCCTACCATTATCCGTTTCTCCCTCGTGGAGCCACTGGAAAGGGTAGGTGGCGCATGCCCAGACGACGCGTCGGCAAACGACGCCTTATGGAGTGCGGGAATTCATTCCCGCTGAGCAAAGCGGCGATTCATCGCCGCACTCCAAAATGACGGCGAGTCAAGCCGCAGTCGTGTGCACCTTCAGGGCCTATGTCGCATGCCCCACGGCGGCGCAAACAAGATGTGGGTAATGATAAGCTGAGCGGGATGGATTGCCCGCGGGCGCCGAGCGGGCTCGATAAGCGCTGATACGCGCCTCCGCGGTCATCAACGCTCAGCCGTGGGCTCGGCCGCGATCAATGCGGCGATCCTCTCACGCGCACTGAGGTATGCGGCGGGGTCGCGCTCCCAGTCAGTGAACGAACGAGCGAGCTGCTCCACTATGGCGTGGACTTCCTGCTCTTGCCCGCGGCTCGCGGCGAGAGCCATGTACTCGAAGTCCTCCATTGCCTCGCGTATGAGCTTGAGGCGTATTGAGGGGACCGGCCCTCGGATGCCTGCCTCGCTGCCGGGGTACAGCAGCATGCCCTCGCCCCAGTACTTGTCTCGAAAGTGCGGACGGCTCCACGGATCGCGGTCGGGCGGCCAATAGACGCTCGACCAGTACAGGAACCCCGTGACGCCGTAGCGCCAGCTTACCCAGAATGGCGCGCGGAAGACGACCGGTGGAAAGTCGATCTGCCAGAAGGGGTTTGCCGCATCACCCTGGCACAGGGCGGTGTAGGTCCAGATTTCCTCACCGAGTTGCTGCCGCTCGCGCGCGGTCTTTTCGTCGTAGAGGCCCCACAGAGGACACCAGATGTCCACGGCGCCGTAGAGGTCGCCCCACTGAGGGTCGGAGGTCACGGTCTGCTCGGTACACAGGCGCTTAATTCCCGGGTCGGCCTCGTGAATGAGCGCGCCCTGTTGCCGAACGATCTCGTACTCTTCCGCGGTGTTGGGCTCGTCCTTCATGTAGATGTAGGCGAGGCCCAGCCAGCCGTGCGCGCGCAGGTAGGCGGCGAGGCCTCCGAGGTACGCCTTGCAGGTCTCCGGGTCGTCGGCGTACCTGAACGGGATGGGAAGCGAATTGACGTGGCGCTGCTCCACCATGGTGCGCATCCGGTCCGCGCTCTGGCTATCGTCAATGCCGCCTTCCCGGGTCCAGGCGGGCCATATGCCGCCGAGCGACGCGGGAATGCAGCGGTGGGCCAACATGGTGTCAACGTACAGTGATTCGACCTCGCGGAAATCCTGGGATGCCGGATCCATCACGAGGCCTGCGGCGACGCGGCCGCCGAAGCCGCCGAAGTTGGAGCGCATCGCGAAGGTGCGGGGCAGGGCGAACTCCCGAACCGTGAGCGTCACGGGCACTTCACCCACGGTTATTTCGCCGGCGAGCACCGTGACCGTGCCCGCGTACTGCCCCGCAGCAGTGTCTGCAGGCACGTAGACATCGGCCCACACGCCCTGGTTGGTGTCGGCGTCAACATCGAACGGCGCGGCGTCATACATCGCCCCGGCGAGCTCAGAGCCGTCAACGGGATCCACGAACGGTATCAGCGCATCGGGATACCAGCCGGGCGGCGCAGTCGAGCGATGGCTGGGCTCGAAGATGTTGACGTAGTGCTCGCGAAACAGCGCGATGTTCTCCGCCGCAAGCGCGCCCGCGGGCCCGGTGAGAGGGCTCGCCAGGACGGTGACATCGGACAGCGGCGCGGCGCCCGCGCGGACGATGATGCGAAAGGGCTCGTACTCGTTCCTCGCGGCCGTGATTCCCACAGCGCGCAAGGCGTCGGGCAGCGTGCTCTTCAAGACGTGCCGCCACGGCGAAGCGACCCACACCGTCGCGCCCTCCGAGTACGCCAAGCCGCAGATGAGGAGCCACAACAGCGCCATTGCCAATCTGGTCACGGCGATGCACCTCTCTTCCTCGGCATACCGCGGATATGCCCCCCGAGGCGGAGCCGAATCGCCCCTCGCGGAATCATGCAGGCCATCCTTGCCTTCACCTGGCCGGCGCCGATGACTCCAGCCGAATACCTATCGGCGCTGCCCCCTGCCGTTTGCGATTGGAATGCGACGCGTTAC
>CP070648.1:1891729-1894887 GCA_020354555.1 Armatimonadota bacterium
GTGAGCTGCGGCAGCGCGTGCTACTCGGGGAGGCGGTGACGGCGGTGCAAGTGATCGAGCCCACGGGCTGTGAGGCGGGCAGAACCGCGGGCCTGCTCGTGGCGACTGACGAGGCGCTGCGGGTGTTCGAAGTGGGGACGAATGGCGCAGGCGGCGCACCCGGCCCCAACTTATCCCTGCAAGAGAGAGGAGTCGTATCAGGCCGAGGCTATGTAGATCTACGGCGTTTGCGCGGGGAGGGGGAAGAGCCCTGTTTCGTCGGCCTCGGGCCCGACCTGTCGGTGGAAGCCTTCGCCCTCAACGCCGCGGTTGGCCGCTAGCGGGCGACCGGGCGCGATAGGGGCAGTTGGGAGACGTGACCCCGGAAAGCGCAGATACGGCAAACGGCGCAGCTTGCTCCCGGTGGCGCGGCCGTCTCGGCTGCGAATGCACTAAGTTGGCTTTGGCAGGCTCCTAAGCCCTTCGGGCCGGGGTGGCGGCGCCGACCAGTTGGCGCCTAGCCACGAGACGTTTACGTGCCTGTGGCGCGCCTGCCCCACCACAATCGGTGATACCCCCGGCTGGGCGGCTGCGGAGGGACGCCACGCTACTTGCCATGCTGGGCGAGGACGGGCACTAACTCCTCGACGTTCGTGATGCCCTGCTTCCGCCTCAGCGGCGATGACGGAGCAGGCCACCTCAATCCGACTTGAGCCCGGTCATTGGCTGAGTTCAGCGTTCAAGACCCCTCCGTTGCGTCAACCGCCGTCTACTGCGTATCGCTCACGGTGAGTTCGCGCGCGGCGCGGAGGGCCTGCCGGCGCGCGGGGGCAGCCACGCCGTCCGCGTCGGCGATAGCGAGCAGCGCCTCAACGGCGGCCGCGCGAATGCGGGTGGATGCATTCCGGCCCGTCTGCGCCAAGATGGGAACTGCCTTCGCGCTGCCGAGCAGGCCGAGAGCCTGCACCGCCGCGAGGCGCATATGTCCGGCGCGGTTTCGCGCCGCGTCGGCGAGTGCCGGGAATGCCGCGACGTCGCCTCGCGCGCCGAGGGCGAGGAGTATGCCGGGCTGCTGTGACCGGTCAGCCGCGGGCAAGATCTCAATCAGAGCGTTCGTCACAGCGCGTCCGGGAATGCGGCCCAGCCCCTCCAGCGCGGTTCCCCCGATCTGTCCGCCTTCCAGCACAGCTTCCGTGAGGACGGCGATCGTGCGGCGATCTGCTCTCCCGACCAGCCCCAACAGCCGAGCCGCCAGCACCCGTTCCGGGGCGCTGGCGTCGCGGGAGGCCGCCACGCGGTCAAGCAGGGCGACGCGCACTTGATCCGCCTGCGCGTCGGCGCCCGGCGCACTGGCGTTGCCGACGATGCGCGCGAGCGCCATCTCGGCCGTGTGGCTCGCGGTCTCGTCCGCGCTCACTACGATGTCCAGCAGCGGCATGACCATCGGCGGCCCCAGCCCTACCGCGGCGTCGTAAGCGACTCGGCGGATCGCGGGATCGGAGGAGACGAGTCCCTCGGCCACGAAGCTCGGATCCTGATCCAGGTCATTGATCTCGATATTGCGGAACTTGACCCAGCGCCCAGTGCCGGAGTGCGAATCCTGCATGCCGACGTAACCGGCGAGCCGCAGGTCCTTCATTGAAGGCACCTGGTCGTAGTCGCCCTCGCAGACCTTGACGCCATCAACCATGACCTCGATGTGCTTGTACGCAGCGGTGATCTCGATTGCGTGCCAACGCAGCGGGGTCTCGTCGGGGCGGGGGTTCACCGGCACCCGGCCGTAGATCGAGCCGGTGCAGTGCGAGTCGTCTCGGCCGGGCGCGCTGAGTTGCACCTCAAACCCGCGGTCGGAGTCGCTGCCGCGGAGGAATATGCCGCTGTTGCCGCGCTCGGACAGCATAAACTCGAGGCGCAGGATGAAGTTGCCGTATGGTCGGTCGGTGCGGATCAGGCGGCCGCCCTTGCCGCCGTCGCTGTGGATGCAGCCGTCGAGGACGGTGAATCCCTCGGGGTTGCCGGTGACGACCCAGCCGTCGAGGGTCTTGCCGTCGAAGAGCGGGACAAAGCCGGAGGGAGCATTGCCGGCTAAGGCGGACGGCACCAGCAATGTGGTCAGCAGGATTGCGAGGAGCAGTCTCATCAAGTGTCCTCCGGTCCTTCGGTTCACGTCGGCAGATACCACGGCGCGCGGTAGGGGCGATGGCGCATGCGGTTCGCGGCGTCGTCGCCGACGAACTCGCCGCGGGCCGCGTCCCAGGTCAGCTTGCGCCCCAGGCGATATGCGATGCATGCCGCGTGCATCGGCAGCGTCATGGGCACGACGTACTCGAGGTTGCTCTCGGGCTGCGCGCCGGATTTCACGCAATCCAGGAAGTTGCGCTGATGCCCGGGTGAACGCGGCAGGGATGCCGGCACCTCCGGGATGTCCGCGTGCTGCTTGCCGTCGAGGAAGATGACGCGGGACTCGTAGTCGGCGACGAGTTCGCCCTTGGTGCCGACGAATTGGATGCCCAGGCCCTTGTCCTCGGCGCCGGGGATGTCGGGGGTCCGGCTGTGCCAGGACATCTTGAGATCCGTGAACTCGAACTCGGCATCCATGAAGTCCGGCGCAGTGACCATGTGGTCAAGCGGGTCGTCGCCGCTCGCGGACACGGTCAACGGCGCGCCGGGATTCAGCGCCCAGAACGGGAGATCGGCGACGTGGCACCAGAAGTCGGCGAAGGTGCCGCCGGAGTAATCCCAGTAGAACCGGAAGTTGTACGGGCAAACCGCGCCGTTGAACCGCCGCCACGGCGCGGGGCCGAGCCACATGTCCCAATCCAGCGTCGGCGGCGGATCGCCGTCCGGCTGGAAGCCGAGGTCGATTTCCTTGCCGACGCGCCACAGGCGCACGGTATGGACGGCGCCGATGACACCGGCGCGAATCAGCTCGACGACGCGGTGGTAGTTGTCACCGGCGTGGATCTGGGTGCCGAGTTGGAAGATGCGGTTGTATCTCCGCGCGGCTCTGAGCATCGCCCGTCCCTCGGCCAGGTCGCGCGAGAGCGGCTTCTCGCCGTAGACGTGCTTGCCGGCCTGGAAGGCGAGGATGGCGATGAGCGCGTGCCAGTGATCGGGGGTGGCGTAGGTGATGACGTCAATGTCGGGACGATCCAGCACGCGGCGAAAGTCCGACTCGA
>CP070648.1:1894987-1900799 GCA_020354555.1 Armatimonadota bacterium
CCCGCCGACACCGATGAAGCCGCAGCGCAAACGATCAGCGCCCCCCTGCTGCCCAAACGCCAGGCTGCCGAGACTCGCCGTCGCCCCTGCTGCGATGCCCAACTTCAGGAAATCACGCCGAGTTACCGATCCTTCAGTCATTGCTCGCGCCTCCTGTGTACCGAGAGTCCGCACATTGCCCACGGTATTCCCTGGAGGGCGCAAAACTCCTTGTCGTGCTCGGTGTCGGCTCGGCGGCACCGATAATCCCCATAGGAAGACGACCGGCAAGAACCGCGTTATCGCCGGAGGAACGGCAAAACGCTCGCGGAACCCCTAATGCAAGGTGGGCCGATGCTGTTGACCTACTGGGAAATGCGCCTGGAGCTCACGGGACAGGCAGACCTCGCCCCGGCGCCGGAGGGTGTCGTGATTCGCCGCGCGCACTGGCCGGGCGATCTCGCTGCCATCGCTCGTCTCTACGGCAAGGCGTTCGACTCTGAGCCTTGGCCCGAGGACTGGGCGTCTTTTCCGGGCTATGACCCGCAAGGCGTGCTCGTCGCCGAGACGGCAGGCGAGGCGATTGGGTTCCTCGTCTCCTACACTCGCGGCGGGCATGGGTACATCAGCGTGGTTGGCACAACGCCGGCGCACAGGCGCCGAGGCATTGCGCGGGGGCTCATCCTTCGCGCGCTCGAGCGGTTCCGCGCCCTCGGGCTGCCCGAGGCCGTGATTGACGTGAGAGCGGAGAACACCGCCGCAATACGCTGCTACGAGTCGGTGGGCTTCCGGAAGACGAGGGAGTTCGTCGCCGACGAGATGTGCCGCACGCCGAAGAACGATGATGCGCCTGAGCCGCCGCGCGCCGCGCCGCGTCCTTAGTCCGCGAACAGCTCCTCCAGGCGCAGATTCCACAACGCGTCGTCGTACTCGTCCTCGATGCGAGCGAGCGCGTCCCTGATGTTGCGCCACTCGTCGGCGTCGCGGACACCGCCTTCGACGCGCCTGCGCAACTCGCCCACCGCCGGCGCGGCCGCTACGACGACGCCGACGTAGGCGTCGTCCGCGCCGAACTTCTTCGCGAGCCGCGCCACGTCTTGGCGCTCGCTGGACAGGCGTTCCTCCACTGCCGCGATATCGCGCATCAGGTTGCGCTCGAGCGAGTCGAAGATGACGTGGCCGAACGTCTCCGTGTCCCAGAAACTGCCTGCCACCGGTGACCACGTGAAGACCTGCTCGCCCTCGACGTTGCGGTAGCGGCCCACGGCCAACCCCCACATATCGCCGCTCACGGGGCGCCTGCCCAAATCGCCGAAGGGCACTGCGATTTCGAGAGTCCACCCGTCGGGGCCTCGCTGCGCCGCCGCGCGCCAGGCGCCATTCCATTGATGGTCATCGTCGAATGCGTCGTGCTTTGTCCCGAGGCAGTTCGCGGCGAGTTCGACGAAGCCAGACGGGCGACGTTCGTGGCCCACGTCGAAAAGGACGACGACGCACTCCTCCTCGAAGACGTCGGCGTCCGCTTCGGTCAGCTTGCATTCGACGGCGTCCATGTCAGGCTCCGCGCAGCGCAGCGCGACGAAAATGGCATCCTCATCGTGACAGATCGAGAAGCTCGTCGCAGGACTGGCGGGCTGCCCGTCGCGGAGCACGGTGAAGCCGCTCAACGCCGGCAGCGCCTGCCACGCCGCATCGTCGAGCTTCCCGTCAATAAGCGGCGGCTTGGTGATCGACCGGCAGAGGGCCGCGCCCTCGGCGGAGCCGTCGGCGGCGGTCGGCGTGCTGGCAGCTCCGAGGGCGACGATGACGAGGCAAATGGCGAATATCCGCATGGGCGCAATCTTCGCCGGCGCCGAGGGCCTTCCTGCCGCAAGTCATAGAGGAAGGAATCGCCTCGGGTTTGCGGAATAACCTCTCAGAGGCGTCGTCCGCGAGCGTCCGAGATGCAGACCAAGATATCCGTCGGCAAAGAAGACAGCGGCAAATCGATTCAACTCGGGGTGGGTGATCTCCTGGAGGTCGGCCTGCCCGAGACGGATCCGCGCGCCGCCTGGCACGTCGAGGTTGACGCGGACGTGCTGGCCCCCGTGTCATCGCCGACCAACACTCAGGCGGTGTGGGTGCTCGACGAGGTCGAGCAGATGCACATCCGCACCTTCCGCGCCGCGCGCGTCGGGCGGGCGGTGCTGAAGATGCTGTATGCCAGGATGGAAGGCGGCGCCGCCGTGGATGCCTTCACCCTCGAAGCCGTCATCGGCAACCCGCCCAAAACGAAGCCCATCCGCCAGCAAATGCCTGCCTCGCAGCTCCTGGTGATGTTCTTCCAGGCCTTCCTTATTGCGGCGGCTGGAGCCTATCTCTCGTTCCGCCTGAGTGCGCTGGTCGCGACTTTGATCGATGGTCGGCGCCCGCAGGTCGACACCGCCGATCTCCTGCTGGGCCTTCTGGGAACCGTCGCCATGGGAACCGTCGCCGGGTATGCGCTCGTGCGCATCGTCGCGTACTTCGCGAGCCGTGTGCGCTAGCTCGGTCCCTGCTTAGGCTGAAGGTGGCGCGTCCGGCCTGGACGGCGCCTGCCGACGGATCATCCCTTGCCACACATACTGGCCGATCATCCCTCCGGCGGCCGCAGCGCCGAGCACCAACAGCGCCCCAACCAAGAGGGTCGGCACATACATGACTTGTGACAGTATCGCGCCGCCCGCGCCCCACAGGATGCACAGGAATACCGCCACCGCCAGTGTCGCCCAGGTCCCTGCACGCTTCTCTGCAGCCATCCCGATCAATAGCCCGGCGACGAACGCGGTTGCTGACAGCCACAGCACCAGCGTCACCAGGTAGTACACGCGCGCCGCTGCAATCACCTCGCTCAGCGGGAAATCGAGGGGCTGCGTGACCTGGGAGCCCGCCTCATCGCCGGCCGGCGGATACGCTTGCGCGATCACCGGTGCCCCGGCTGCAGCCAGGCACAGGATAGCCAGGCCGATCCATGCTGCGGCGAGCAAGGCCTTGCTTCGCGTCATACCGATCCGCACGTGATGGTTTCCTTCCTTACCGCGTCAATTCCGCCTGTCGTGCCGGAGTCACCGCCGCCTTCGCAGCAGGACGCGGTTGCCGCGGCGCGCGCGCAGCAACTCGCTCGCGCTGCCTCGGTTGACCGATATCTCGAGTCTCCCCGCGCTGCCGAAGATCGCCAGCGGCCGGCCCTCCGCCACGGCGTCATAGCATTCCGCGATGCCTTCAATCGAAGCGGGCCCGGCCTGGATCACAACGCCTCCGGCGTCGTTGCCGCCGAGCCACGCGGCGAAGCGCTCCTCTGTAAGGTCGGTGACGAGATTGCCGAACCGATCAACGTGCAGGACGTGAGCTTCCAGCCCTGCGTCCGTCTCAACCGGCGTTGGCACGTCGAGCGGGACCGGATCCGTGACCACCGGGCCGAGCGCTTCGAGACCCATGCCGGCCGCGAGGTGTGCGGCGGCAGGGGCGAAGACGTCCCGCCCGTGGAACGTCGCGCTGGTCTTCGGCAAGCGGCACTCGGGGTTCGTGATGGCAACCGCTTGCCAGTCCTCAGCGTCGGCAAACACGTAACTGAATATGCCGTTATCCGGCCCGACGAAGAGGTGCTCGCCGCAGCGCGCCGCGAGCGGCCGCCTACCGCCGCCGACGCCGGGATCCACGACTGCGACATGCACCGTTCTCGCCGGGAAGTAGGGATACGCGCACGCGAGCACGAAGGCCGCCTCCGCGACGTTCTGCGCCGGCAGGTCGTGGGTGATGTCAACGATCGCGGCATCCGGGCATATGCCGAGGATGACACCCTTCATCACCCCCGCGAAGTGGTCGTGCAGGCCGAAGTCGGTGAGCAGCGTTATGACAGGTCTGGCCATTGGCGAAGCGGCGCGGTTCCCTGACGACCCCCTCGTCTGTCGGGTCGCCGACCTAGGTTTTCCGTGGAGGACGCCCCTCGACCTGCTGCGGCGTGACGCCTCCGGCGTCCGGCCTGCGCGGCGAGTTGACATGGGCATCCCCGCCGGCTATGATGTGCCCGGTTCGGCCGCGATCCCGTGCTCTTCCGAGGGGAAGATGCCTGACCTGGCCCGACGCCGCCGAGAGGCCGCACTCATACCGGCGCAGGATGATCCTGCCGGTGACCGTGTCGCTGTCACCCCACCGGCCCGCGCGCTCTTCGCGCCAGCGGGCCGTTTTCGGCTGCCCTCTTCCCGCCTCGGCACGACGTACATCACGGTCACCAAGTACGTCTGGACGGGCGACAGCTACCACGATCCACTGCTGTACGCCTATGTCGGCTCGGCCTGGCGGCACTACTCGGCGCGGCACGCCGCGCTCCGGAGCGGCTCGAATGAGCCGCTTGTGTACGACGGCCCCGGCTCCACTCGACAACTCATCAACCACACCGACCAGAGCGTGACCGACACCTACGAGTACGAGGCCTTCGGGAACCTGCTCGGCTCGACCGGCGGCACGGCCAATCCTTACAAGTATGTGGGTTCGCTCGGTTATTACCAAACCGGAAGCAGTCTGATGCACCTCTGCGCGCGGTACTATATGCCGGAGGTGGGGAGGTCACTGCAGGCAGATCCAATCCGAGAGTCGCTGGCCCCGACCATCTATTTCTACGCACGCCAGAACCCCGTAACCTACGTGGACCCGCACGGTTGGTTGCCGGTGTACTTCCCTCCTCTTCCCTGGGGCAAGGTCAAGGACTGGATATGGGATCGTTGCGAGCACTCGGCGCTCTGCCAGATGCTAAACCCAGAGAACTGGAGCAATGCCAACGACTGCAAGGCGCAATGCTACTACGATTGCCTCAAGGGCCAGCAAGTCAGGGCTGGCATTGTCGCCGGAGTCGGCACCGGAGTGGGCGCGATAGCGCGGGAAGGTCTTGGCCCCATTGGTTTGCTTGCGGGCTTTTCAACGGGCGAACTTCTGGCCCTCCACGACTGTGCGGCGCAATGCGGCTACGGGGAAGCGTGGATACCGTGATGCACTCAGCTCTCGGCGTGGCCATCTACATGGGGAGCTTCTTGGTCATTGCCGGGCTATTGTACGTGTTTGGCCACGAGCGGCCGCGCCCTCGAGATGCTACCTCGATATTTGCGTTTATGGTGACGATCGGATGCACTTTTGCTGCCATCAGCCCATTCTTCCCCGGGCGACTGCTCTTCGCTCTGGCGGGAGGCTTAGCGTATCCGGTGTGGGGACTCATAATGGCAGCCTGCCAGGTTAGACACCCTCGTCTGGATCCCAGGCGCCTGGCGAGCGCAGGTATCCTCGTCTGGGGTGTCTATGGCTTTCTAGAGGGGAGTCCCTTCATGGTTGGAATGGCCGTCGGTGCAAGTTTGGCGACCGGCCTTGGGTTACTGATTCCCTTGCTCGGCAGGACCGCGGGAAAGCAGGCATCGCGCGATCAGCCCGAAGGTAGCAGCGGCAGAGCGGAATCCGAGCGCCCCATGAGGTAATTCCGGCTACACATAGCGTAGTTCCGTGAGCGGGGAGAGGCGGGACAGGCAGTGGCAGACGATCTATGACTATGCCGACATCCATGACGGCGTCGGCAACCGGCTGACGATGACCAACAGCGGCACGGTGACCTATACGTACGACGCCAACAACAAGCTGACCCAGCTCGTGGGCCCGAGTGGGACGACCACATTCGGCTACGACAACAACGGCAACCAGACTTCGATGACCCTACCCGACGAGACGGTGTGGGATTACGGCTATGACTACGAGAACCGGCTCGTCGGGGTGACGGACAATTCCAGCTACACGGCGACCTACACGTACTCCGGCGACGGCCTGCGCCTGCGCG
>CP070648.1:1900899-1925748 GCA_020354555.1 Armatimonadota bacterium
CCAATTGTCCGCCCGCAGCCACCGGTAGTCCTGATTCTCGGTTACCAGAAGTCGGTGATACGGGCTGTCGCGCTCCAGGAGCACGCGTTGCTCGGCATATCCGGGAGGGGATGCTTGCAGCAGAATGAAGCAGGCCATCGCAGTGGCGACGGTACGCGGCAGCCTAGGCCCAGCGGCGGCAATCAGGGCGCTCAGAATCAGCAGGCCGCCCAGCAGATAGAGTATGGCACGAGTTCCGATCCACGGTATCAAGTAGAAGGCGGTGCCGAGCGTGCCCGCAATGCTGCCGATCGTCGACACCGCATAGACCGTGCCGGCCGTGCGGCCGACCTCCTCCATCATGCGGGCGCTCAGGCGGATGACGAAGGGCGAGGTCACCGCCATCAAGCTCCCGGGGACGAAGAACAGGATCATGCAGGCGAAGAGCGGACTGGCACGGGCGCCGTAGTCCACAAGCGAGATGCGGTCGCACACGGCGGGGCCGTAGCGCGGCAAGAGTAATACAAAGAGCCCCGCGGCGAACAGGAATCCTGCCAGCAAGGTCGCACGCGGCCAGCGATCCACCAGCCACCCCCCGAGATAGTAGCCAATGCTCAGGGATGCCAGAAAGACCCCGATCAGGCTGCCCCAGACGAAAATGGACCCCCCGAAGTAGGGCGCCAGTACACGACTTCCCGCCAGTTCTAGCGCCATCAGAACCGCCCCGGAAAGAAACGCCACCACTATCAAGCAGAGCCTTTGCATGTCCGGCTCTCTCCTGTGCTCCCCGGGCACCGTGCGTCATTCCTGCGATGTATGACCTTCAACGCCCTTGTCGCATGTCCTGTCCAACCCGGCTTATTCATACTACGCTTGAAGTGCGTGCTGGGTGGCGCTGTGCGCCGCTCCGGAGCCCCGGCGCGTCCGGGGCGACCTGGGCATGACGCGTGCGCGCATGAATAATGCGCGCTGAGCGCCCTGCGCTAGGCGTACTGCGTATTTCGGTGCTCCGCGTTGGTGGGATAGATCATGTCTTGCGACCTTCATGCTATCTGAAGACCGTCAACAAGGCCGTGCTTACTCACCTTGCGATGAGAACAGGCGACCGAGCGTGGTCGAGCACCTTCTGCTTGGATGCACCATCGGCTCGTGCGCTCCAGACTTGGAAGTCCACACCTTCTTCGGAGAACAGCCGGATGACATAGAATAAGCTTACACTGTCAGCTGCCCACACGCATTCGGAGCTAAACAGGTCGGCATCGGCCACGATCGTGTGGGTGAGCTCAGTCTCAAGATCCAACACGCTTAAGCAATCCGCGCTTGTCCCTCCCTGGGAGTGGGAAGTGAAATACGCGAGCTTCTTGCCGTCTGCGGAGAAGACTGGTGTGTGGTCGCCGTAAGCACGGCGATAAGAGGTGAGCGCCCGAAGGCATCCCGTCGCGATATCGTAACTCGCCAGGCGGCTGTCCCATGGCTCGTTATCCGGCCCGGCCTGGGCCACAATCAGGCGTTTGCTGCTCGGATACCACGCCACATCCCGAATCTCAAGTGGAAGGATCTCTGGCACCCCGCCGTTTCTGCCCACTAGACACAGACTGCCAACTTCCTCGAACAAGTAGCCATAGAATGCGATCAGCTTTCCATCTGGCGAAATCGTGGGACGGAGGCTCCTACCCCGTCCGCCAAAGCCGTCTGTCAAACGACGGAGGCCGGTCCCGTCGGTTCTGATCTGCCAGATGCCCCAGTCTCGTATGGGGCCGTTGCCAAATTCACCCCGAGAGCGACCGAAGACCAGGTAAAGCCCGTCAGGTGAAATCGAGAGAGCGTCCGGGTCGATCTCCGCATCCCTGTAGATAGTTGCCGGTTCCTCATCGGAGCTGTGCCAGACCCGCAGTGAATGAACCGGGACTGCACCTCGGGGCTCGTTTACGCTCCACCAGGCGAGCACGCCGGAAACGCTGGAGTAGACCGCCTTACCTACTACGCTTTCGTCCGAGCCCGATATCCGAAACTGCTGCTTCGTGGATAGGTTACATGCCCACAGTCCCTGGCTGGACTTTTCCTGTTCGGGCCCGGTGCGTAGGAACGCCAAGTAGGCAGGGCCTTTCGGCTGAACCGGAACACAGCCGGCCGGCGCCGGAGTTGCGGTCAACATGGCGAGAACGCACGCCGCACCATAGGTCGTTTGCACTAACCCACCGATTACTAACATAGTCCGGACAGGTGGCAGTCTCATGGCCGCTGGCTCCAGCGAGAACAGGGGCCGTCACGCGTTTTCATCGTTGGCGTTTGTTCCGGGCCGACCGCGAGCGGTCGAACCCGGCGCCCCGGCCCAACCGTCCCGGCAACTTGTAGCACGCCCCCAGAATACCACAGCGCCAACCAAATAGGTCATGGCCGTCGTTCGCTGAGATGGACTGTACCGACCGATGCGACTGCAGGCTGTGCAGGAAAGTCGGGCGACCCTCGACATCGCATCACTAGGGTATGTACTTCAGAATGAAGCTGATCATGTGCGGGCGCTGCTGGACGGGGAAATCGCTAGGGACGATGCCTCCCTCGCCAGCTATCCACCCGTGCTCCGTATCGACGAACACCACCCGCGTTAGGTGCCCATCCTCTATTTCCTCTGCTCCTGTCGATACGCGGCGCCACGTCTTGCCCCCGTCGCCAGTGACGACGGCCACTGCTCGCTTGTCGGGGAGCCGGTCCCACTCTGCCCCGACCGCCCAGCCCGTAAACCGGTCAGGAAAGGAGCAGTCCACCAGGCTGACACGATTGCTGCTCACAAGCGGCGTGATCGCCGCCCACGTTTTTCCACCGTCGGTGGTACGCAGGAGCGCGCTGGAGCCACACGCGATCCAGCCTTCCCGCTCGGTGGGGAATGCAATTCGGGCCGGAAGAGAACCCCATTCCACATCCGGAACCCCGGGAGTCGCACACACTTCAAACGTCTCCCCAGCGTTTCGCGTCAGCAGCACAAACAGCCTCCGCGTGCCGGGAGACGTCCTCCTCCGTTCCGCGAGTACCCAACCATGCTTAGGGTCACGGAACGCCAGCCCGAGAAGCAACACGTTCGGTTCTTCAGATAGGGGATGCCGCACGGCTTCCCAGGACTGACCGCCGTCCTGGGTACGGAGAAGCGTGTAGCTACCTTCACGCTCACCAATAGCCCATACCTCGTTTGCGGAGATTGCAGCCAGCCAGAGCAGGCCATGCCCTCGCACGTCATGCCAGTTCCATGACGTCCCACCGTCAAGCGTTCTTCCCACCTTGGCGCCGGCCGAAGTGCGCTCAACCGCCCAGCCTAATCTCTCACTCACGAAGTCTAGAGATACGCCCGAAACGCCTTGATCGGCCCACGTTTGGCCCCCGTCGGAGGTCCGGATCAAACGGGGTTCCGGGATGGGTAACGCCGGCGCCAGTACCGCCGCCCATCCGTCTTGGGCGTCCACGAAATCGATGTCCGTATAGACCTCGGGGTGCTTTCCAGGGCCCGGGTCGCTGACGCGCACCGGCTTCCAGCGCTCGGCGCTTGAGAGCGAACCGATAGAGCGCGTACCGCAGCCCGCCATCGCCGCCAGCGACAACATCAGCAAGGCGACAATCCTCGCGGCTGCGAACAGCTTCGGCATAGCCTCTCTCGCCAAACAGCAACAGTCGCCCATTTTCGTCCCCCGCGGCTGTGCCGGGGCCGGCGACCGCGAGCGGGCGGACCCGGCGCCCCGGCCCAACCGTCCCGGCAACTCGTCTCACGCTCAGTTACCCGCCGGGGGTGGTAGCGCGCGCGCCCTCGCCGCTGTCCGCAAAGGGACGGCCGGCGGCCTCTTCGTCAATGAACCCGTAGTAGCGTCCGCGCCAGTAGGCGTCGATGAAGGCCGCGCCGCCGATTTCGCGGCGCGTGTTCTTCTCGAACTGGAGGACGAGGTGGGCGTTGTCCCAGTTCTCGCCGCCGTCCTTGGACAGGAACAGCCCCGCCGGCGTACCGGCAAACAGCCACTGTGAGTTGCGCGGGGCGAAAACGCTGCGCGCGACGGGGATGTCGAGGCCGGCGGAGCTCTCGGTCCAGGTCGCGCCGCCGTCGGTGCTCATGCTGACGCCGCGCTCCCCGGTTGCGTAGATGGTCTTCGGATTGCGGGGATCTATGACGAGGTGCGACACCTCCCCCGGCACGAGGGATGCCAGGAGGCCTGCGAAGCCCACGGTGGCGAGTCTCCGGTATATGCTGGCCATGTCGTTGCTCCAGGTCAGCCCGCCATCGGTGGTTTCCTGGAGCAGGCTGCGGGTACCCATGTCGCGATAGGCGATCTTGGCGCCGGCGAATGCGCGATCCGGATTCGAGGGGTCAACCGCAAGCCACGGGTAGGTTTCCGTGTACTGTCCCAGGCCGATCGCCCCGCCTCGGCGCCATGCCTCCTCATCGAGTCGCCGGGTGAACGTGACGCCGTCGAGCACGGCGTAGACGCGGCCCGGGTCGCCCAGGGCCACGGCGAACGAGGCAACCGATGCCGCCGGCAGGCCGTCGGTGAGGGTCTCCCATTTGTTTCCGAGGAATTCCTCGCCGAAGTCCACGCTTCTATGGACGCCCTTCGTGGTCGCGACGTAGATGATGCGCGGATTCGCCGGATCCACGTCTATGTCCACCGGGCGGCCGCCGTCATTGGGCACGGGCAGCCTGCGCCACCCATAGCCTCCCGTAGTCGAGAGGTAGAACCCGTCGTCACAGGCCGCGTACACTTCACGGACGCGGGCGCCTGCCGCTATCGCGCGCGCGGGCGAGGGCAGGCCCGGGTCAATCGGACGCCAACCGGCGGCGGTGCTGCCGCCGTCGCGCGACTGGTACAGATGACCGGCCTCGTCAATGGCGTAGAGGACAACGGGATCCTCGGCCGGGACCGCCACGTCGGTGACGGTGCGCGACAGCCAGCCGTCGGCGCCCAGCAGGTTGCCTTTCCAGATGTACTCGTTGTCCCACGCCGCGGCATAGACGGGATAGGGGGGCGTCAGGTCGTCGCGGATGCTGTTCATGCGCGGCATGAGTGTCATGTCCGTGGGCCAGGTCTGAAGGGAATAAAGGGCATCCTGCAACGGCTTCTCGCGATCGGGTGCATCGGGCGCGGAGCCGAAGTAGATGTAGGTGAACAGGCTTTGGCCGTCGGTGACGTGCTGTTTCCAGATGGCGTCGAGCACCACGCGGTAGGCCGCGAGCAGTTCCGGGTCCTCCTCGATGCGAAACAGCGCTTCGAGGTGGCACAGCACGTGTTCGGCGTCATCCCAGTCGCGGCCGCCGCGGAATGACTGCAGGCCGCGCACGCCATACTGGGCGATGAGGTCATCGTAGACCTTCCGGAATTTCGCCTTGCCGGTGGCGTAGTGGCCGTATTTCGCGCCGGCGATCGCCATCATGACGCGCGTGTTGAGGGTTTTGCCGTCTGTCATGCCGAGGATGGGCACGGGAGGACGGGTCCTGTCGAGCTTGTGGATGTTGAGGTCATTGTCCACCCAGTAGCTCACCAGGGCGTCTATCGCCTCACGCGCGCGGTCCTTCTGTTTCCCCTGGGCGGCGAGAGTGTAATACTGAATCAATCCGTGGGAGGCGTCGCTGTAGTTGTGGTGGCTGGGGTCGCCGCGCCAGCGCAGATCGCCGAATTCACCCGCGCCCTGGTGCCACTCATCGCGGGTCTGGGCGTCCCAGCGCTCTTCGTATGACTCGCCGTGGCCGATGGCGTAGCCGCGGGCTTGCAGTCCGCGAACCCCGGTGACGAGTTGGCACCGGTAGACCGCTTCGAACACCTCGTCGGCGCGGCGCAGGGCTGCATCAACTTCCTCCTGAGGTGCGCCGCTCTGCTTGAGGAACGCGTAACGAAACGAGCACCCCGCCAAGTAATTGGCGGTCCAGCAGACTGAGTGGGCGATGTTTCCGATCCCGAGCGTGGAATTGTCCACCGGGCGGCCGTCGAGAGGCACTTCAACTTGGGAGGGATAGAGGCCGA
Source organism: Armatimonadota bacterium (assembly GCA_020354555.1). Taxonomy (NCBI): domain Bacteria; kingdom Bacillati; phylum Armatimonadota; species Armatimonadota bacterium. Next base: position 1,906,872 of record CP070648.1, read on the forward strand.
GGATGTTGTGCCGCTCGCGGATGTTCTGCTCCAGAGCTTTCTCCTTGACGCTCAAGGGCAGTCTCCACGATGCATCGGCGCCCGCGGCGCCCGCAGTCAGCGCGAGGGCGAGCAGAAGAAGTAGAGCGTGCATCATCTTAGCCTCCCTTAGGCCGCCACGTGATGACGATGGTTTCGACGAAATACCGACGGTCACCTATCCGCATCCCCCCCGGCTGTTGCGATGGGGCGCAGGGCGAACGCGCGGACCCGGCGTCCAGGACAAATGGTCCCCGCAACTCGTGAAGCTCCCGGCGCCGGGAAGCCGGTTGCAACCAGCCGTCACTCCAACACCTTGACGGTTACGCTCGATCGCGCGACCTGGACAAAGACCGTGTCGATCGTCGGCGGGTCCCACAGCGCGATGAGGGTAAGCCCCGAGGGCGCCGGCTTCCTGACCCCGTCATAGCGCAGGCCGAACGTCTCATCGCGCACGTCGCCGCCGCCCATGCCTCGCCATATCGTCACCGTGGGTATCCGCGCGCGCCTGGTGTCGCGAGTCGTGTTGACGAACACAAGCTCTCTGCTGGTGAGATCAACCAGCACTCTGCAGTAGCTGCGCTCGAGAATGGGCTTCACATTGTGTGGCGGCCCGACGGTACGCTGCGCCGGCGATATCTCTATCTCTTGTGCCCCTGCCCGGCCCGAGAGCAGCGCGACCGGCCCGCCGATAGTCACCAGGACCGCGGCGGCCAGCGCAATGCAGAGCCCGACTCTGAGCAACGTTCCCTTCATAGCAGCACCTCCTGACGCGCATCATCGATGCGCGCATGCATTCCACGTGGCGCGGCGTCGCTGGTGCCGCCGCGCACGATCTGGCGCTTCCGGGCGGCCGCGGAGAGGCCGTTGCGCAGTCGCCACCACGACACCGAGATTCTTCGCTTTGCGCCTCGCGCACGCTCGGCGCCGCGCTCTGAATGACGTTTCCGCGACCGCGAAGCGCGCACCAGCCAACTGTGCGACAATCTCGGAGGGCCGCCCCTGCGGTGCGGCGCCACCAGGCGTCCCAAGCCCAATCAGGCGGGCCATGCAGACAGGCTAGACCCTCCCGTGCGTGCGGTAGTAGCGAAGCCCCTCGATGAGCGCCTCGATGTTCTCCCACGGCACTCCGGGCGTCATCGAACTCGAACAGCCCAACACCAGCCCCGTCTTCGGCCCGTTCTCCACCAGCCACGACATCTGCCGGCGCACGTCATCCGGCGTCCCCATCGGCAGCGTCGTCGTGACCGACACCCCGGCGATGATGAAGAGGTCGTCGCCGTCCCGGGCCTTCATGCGGCAGATCTTCTCGTAGTCCATGCCGGCCTCGTATTGAAATCCCTGGAAGCCCTTGACGCCGACGTCGATCAGCCGCGGCACCATCTCCATGAGATTCCCATCGCAGTGCCAGATCATCTGCACATCCGTCCCCAGCATCGGCTCGAGGCAGCGCCCGAAGTGGGGGAACCACAGGCGGTCGAGTGACTTGATGTCAACGATCGTCCCGCGCGATCCCGCCATGTCGTGGTCGAGGCGGTAGAGCGGCGGCAGGTTGCCCTCCGCGTACGCGCGCGCCGCCGCGCGGTTGTTGCGCAGCGCCACGTCGGCCTGCAGCGAGAAGTGCCGCTCGATGACCTCGGGATACAGCGCCCACGCCATGAAGTAGTCGGCATAGCCGTAGCTGCCATACGCGAGATACGGGAACGAGATGAAGGCGTACCCGCTCTTGAGGATGCTGGGGCTGAGCTTCTCCTGAAGGGCGGCCTCGCCGTCGAGGATTTCCTTGACCCGCCGGTCCTCGTCGAAGTCGCGGGCCGCCTTGTGGAGCGCGGGGAACAGGAACCGCTCCATGTGCTCGACGACCGCCTCGGGCGAATCAATCACCGCGCCGTCGAGGACAATCGTCTCGGCGCCGGTGGTCGCGCCTTTCTCGCGACCCTCGAAGCCGCGGTCGCCCATGGTGAGCGGGTTGTCGGGGATATACTGATCGAGCAGGCAGGTGTCGAGCGCGCGCAGGTAGGCGAGGTACACCGCATCGGGATCCTTGCGATACTCCCCCGGCCCCACGCCCGCGATGCGCTCGATGAATGACTGCTGCATGACGTGGATGTGCCAGGAGGGGATCCCCTTAGTCGGCTTGTGGAGAATCGTGTCGAGCGCCAGGAGGGCAGTCTCTGATAATCCGTTCATCGCACCGCCTAGCTTCCGTGGTGCGGCAATGCTACTTCGCCGGTGCCTGCGGTGTCAATCAGTGAAGGGCGTCGGGCGTGACCGCCACGAGTGCGAATCCAGCGCACCGCGCGCAGAGGCGCGCCGAGTCCGCCCCTGGTGGATTCATCGCTCCCCTTCACAGTCGAGGGCGACTGTGCCACATCCTAGTGCGCCGCACACCGATCCGCTGCAATCATTCGCACGCCCGGCGCGTCTGCAGGGCGAGGGGTGCGGCGCGCAGAAAGCCACTGCCGGTGCACTTCGGAGCGGACGGAGGAGAGCGTGGCTGCGCGGTGGCTGCTGTTCACGAAGACGCTTCGCGACCTCGAGACGGACGAGATGGCGGACGCGATCGCCGATCTCGCTTTCGACGGCGCGGACCTGCTGATCCGCGACGGCGCGCAGGTGACGCCGGCGAACGTGCGGCACGAGCTGCCCGAGGCGGCCGAGGCCCTGCGCGTCGCCGGGCTGTCAGTGCCGGCTGCGGCGTGTGATGTCACGCGGCCCGACGATCCATACGCCGAGGATATCTTCACGGCGTGCGCGGGCGAAGGCATCGAGCTGCTGCGCCTCGGCTTCTACGGCTACGATCCCGCGCTCGGATTCGAGGCGAGCATGAGGCAGGCGCGCGAGTCGCTGCGCGGGCTCGCGGAACTCGGCCGCCGCCACGGCGTCAAGCCCATGCTCCAACTCCACGGCGGCAACAAGCTTAACTGCTCCGGCGCGCTGGCGCTCCAATTGGTCGAAGGCATTGCCCCCGAGGACCTCGGCATCTACACCGACCCCGGCAACATGGTGGCGCAGGAGGGCGCGGAGCCGTGGGCGATGCATCTCGACATGCTCGGCGAGTACCTCTGCTACGTCGGAGTCAAGAACCTGCGATGGATTCACCAAGAGGGACGATGGCGCGTCCGGTGGGTCGGGCTCGACGACGGCCTCATCCGCTGGGATGACATCTTCCGCTTGCTGCGCGAGCGGGGTTACGATGGGCCGTTGAGCCTGCACAGCTTCTACGACTACCTCAGCCCCAATCAGGTCATCGAGCAGACGCGCGAGGATCTGGCCTACGCGCGGACATGCTGGGGCGAGGAACGAGGGTGACCCTCAGTCGGCCTGCTCCATCATCGCCAGCGCGGAGAGATAGTAGCCGGTGTACGGAATCCACGGCTCGGAGCTGGTCGGGTCGCGGGTGATGGAGTCGAAATACGGCAGGTCCAGGTCTCTGCGGCTCGGCGGGCGCGCGATGCCGTTCGGGATCGCACCCGGCACCGCGCCGTCGCGATGGCCGGGATAGTCGAAGTAGCGGTGGTGGTAGGCGGAGGGGTTGCGCGACCCGACATCGTCCATCATGCACAGCCCCAGCGGGTTGAGGCCGAACATCCAGTCCAGCTCCGTGAACGCGCTCTGCGCCGCGTCCTGCGAGCCGATCGCCCGCGCGCACGCCAGCCCGGCCCAGGCATTTGAGGTCAAGCCCATGTGGCTGCCCCACTCGCCGACGCGCCGGGGTTCCTCCATGTCCTGCGCGTCACCCGCGCGTCCCGCGACAACCGGGAAGGGTTGCTCTTGCATTCCCGTGAACCACGCGAGCGACTCCTCGATGGCGCGCCGGTAGTCCTGATTCTCGCGCGCGCCGGGCGCCGTCGCGACGAACAGCGCGAGCGCCGCGAGCGCTCGCCCCTGGCGGCCCTTGGGGTCTCCCTTCGCAACCGCGTCGGCGCACGCGCGGGCCTGCTCCAGGTACGCATCATCGCCGGTGGCCTGCCACAACGCGACGGTCGCGAGCAGGCGGTCGGCGCCCTGTCCTTCTTTCTCCTTGGCGTACGCCTCCAATTCAACGGCGGCGCGCAGGAACGACTCGCCGTCGTCCACGCACTGCGCGGTCTTCGCCAGCGCCGCCGCCGCGACAGCGACCGCCGGGTGCTCGTCGGCCACGGGCCGGTCGTCATCATTGCCGGGGATATTGTCGGTTTCTCGTTCCGCCTTCCCCCAATACGACCAGCCGGTCGAGACCGAGCCGTACAGGCCGCCCGTCGCCGGGTTGCGCATGCGCATGAGCCAGTCGGCGCCCCACAGGATCTCGTCGAGCAGGTCGGCGCGGCCGTTGGCATCGCGGTCAATGGCGTCGAAGTAATCGCGATGCGCCGCGTAGGCGCTTGCCAGGCCGTAGAGCACCAGCGGCGGGCCTTCGACGTACATCCACTTGTTGTAATCCCCCGCATCGTGCCAGCCGCCGGCCAGCGCCACGTGCGAACCGTCCGGGAGCCGGCCGTCGTCGAGATGGCACGGGCCGTGCCAGCCCGGCACGTCCCCGCCGCAGCGCTGGTAGTACAGGAACTGATAGGCCAACTCCGCAGTCGCGCGGAAGATCACGCCGCGGGCGACATCGAAGGGGAAAGACTCCGCGCCTTCGCCTGCGATCGCCGCCTCGATGCGATAGGTTCCCGTCTCGCGCAGATCGGAGAAATCCGCAAGCCAGTAATAGCGTCCCCAGTCATCGGGCGCGCCCTCGTGCACGCGCCCGAGCGGGTTCAGCGTGCCCTCGGAGATCCGCGCGCCAGTGCCGTCAACCACCGCGAACCGGGCGTCGTCAAGGCGCGCCGGGAATCGCGTGCTGGCGACGATTGCCGTCTTGCGGCCGTCGGGCTCGTAACCGACCTGGTTGACGAAGACTTCGACTTCCGCCGCGCCGGGCGGCGTCACCGCCACGAGCCGCATCGGCTTGACGAATGCGGACTCCCCGCGCAGCAGCGAGAAGGTAACGCGGACGCGGTTCGCTCCGGGCGGCGGGGCGGCGGCCACCGTGACTTCCTGCAAACGGCCGCCCGTCTCTGCCACCTCAGCAGCATCATCACGCATCCACCCGCGCGGGCCGAACCAGGATATCGCGTACGATGCCGCGCCGTCGGAGAGTATTTGGGCGGTCATCTCGCAGAGCCGCGCGCCGTCCGGCAGATCGACGAGATACGACGCGACGCGATCCGGACCCGGTGTGCCGAGGCGCAGCGCCTTGCCCGCATCCGGCGATGGCTCCGCAACGGCCACCGGGCGGGAATCCGATTCCGGCAGCGCGTGCCAGCCCGCGGGGGTGCCGGCCGGATCATCCTGATCGCCGAGTCGCATGGGCGTCAGTTCGGTGTTGCGCAGAAGATTGCGGTCGAGCGGCGAGAGGCGGACACCGTCGAAGAAGCAAGGGCCCTGTTCCGCGCGGCACACGACGGATACCGACCCAGCCTCGCGCACGCTGGATGCGGAGAGGTCCGCAGCGACATATGCCCACGCCGCGTCGCTCGCGCTCGGCGTTCGCACGGTTTCGACGAGGCGGCCGCGGGCGCCCAGGAAGCGCGCCTCGATCCAGCCGGTCCCGCCTTCGGAGCGAATCCAGCCGCTGAGGCGGTAGCCCTGCGGGGACTCCGCCGGTATCGTGTCGGAGCGCCATGCCGCGCGCAGTTGGGCGCCGTCGAGGCCGAGGCTCTTCTCACCGAAACGCGCCCCCTGATCGCACCACGTCCCGGCCGCGGCCGGGACCGCACGCCACGAATCGGGCACCGCGCCTCCGGATTCAGCCGACGGGTTGGCGACCAGGTTCGCCCCAAGAGCAGAACCGCAGACCGTGAATATGATCGCGATGATCGCGGCGTGTCTCATGGCTCACCTACTCTCCAGCGCGGCGCTCTGCTGCGGGTCGAGCCGGCGCATCGGCCACGGCAGTCTGCCCGATGCCTTTCCGGCCGGCGGCCGCAAGCAGTAAACGTAGTTGTCGTTGGAGGTCGCGATCACCTCAACCCGCCCATCGCCGTCGAGGTCCGCCAGGCCCGGGTAAGGCGACCGAAACTCGGTCATATACCGCCATTCCACTGCGGGCGCGTCATCCAGGCACACCAGCGAACCGTCCTCGAAGCCGACGATCACCTCGGCCTCGCCGTCGCCGTCGACATCCCCAATCACCGGCTGGTCGCCTGCCGATGAGCCCGCAGTGAAGTAGCAGCGCTCGCTGCCTGCGCCGTCCACGCAGCGCACGGTGCCGTTGCTGTCGGCGAAGACGATCTCGACCTCGCCGTCGCCGTCGAGGTCGGCGACGGAGGGAGGCATGAAGCTCGCGCTGCCGCCCCCGGCGTAGCCGCCGTGATAGGCCCATTTCCGCGCACCGCTCGCGTCCAGGCAGCACAGCACCTGGTCGTCATAGGCCGCAAGGATCTCCGGCCGCCCATCAGCGTCAACATCAGCTACCGACACACCGTTGCACTCCGCGTGCCCCGCAAACTCCCACACGGTTTCGCCCGCGGCGTCGAGACACACGACCGAGCGCGCGACCGGAACGATGATCTCCTTGCGTCCGTCACCGTTCACGTCCGCCACCGACAGCAGCGACGACACGCCTCCGTCGAGCTTCGTCTGCCACACCACGGAGCCGTCGGCAGCGAGGCGGTAGAGAACTCCGCCTCCCGTCCCGACGACAACCCCGAGCGTACCGTCGCCGTCGAGATCCGCGATCACGGGCGCGCTCCAGTCCACGCCGCCTTCTAGCTGCAACCGCCACCGCAGCGCGCCGTTGCTGCCGAGGCACACGAGGTTGCCGCCTCCGCCCGCGACAACGATCTCCAGCTTGCCGTCATCGTCGAGGTCCGCGGCGGAGGGCGTGGAGGTCAGGCGCCGGGAGAAGCCCTCGCCGAACGACCACATCGTCACGCCCGCGGCGCTCAGGCACACGACCCGCCGCGTTTCGCTCGCGCAGACGACGGTCTCGAGGCCGGGGCTGGGAAGCAGATCACACGTCAGCGGGGAGGTGTACACCCGCGCGCCGATGTCCGCCTTCCACACAACCTGCGGCTCCGCCGCCTCGGCAGTGCCCACTGCGGCGACGAGCAACGCGAGAGTCCACACAACTGTGGCCGTACGTTGTGATATCAATGCCCGACCTCCGACGTGACACAGTTGGGAGAACCGACGCCGGGAACGAACAAGGCATCGGCGACGCGCATCGGTCCCGGCCCGGCCGTCACAGCGACGCCAACTCAACGATCTTCCCGTTTTCGGACTTGCGGAAGGCTTCCAGGATCGCGATGGACTGCACGCAAGTATCCAGGTCGAGCGGCGTCTCGCGGTCGTGGAACATCTTCGTCATCACCCGCGCGATGGGCCCGTAGGCGGCGTTGACGGGGCTGAAGCCGCTCTTCCCCTCGCCGAGATACGTGAAGCCAAAGCCCGGGCTGCCGTAGCGAACGAGGTGCACCGCGTACGCGGCGCCGTCCTCATATCCCACCCATGCCAGGTGCTTGTCCTCGCTGTGGAAGGCGCTGACCCATTTCGCGCCGGGGCCCCACAGCGCGCTCATCATCTCGATGGCGTGGATGCCGTAGAAGCCGAGGTCGCGACTGGCCGGGCACCAGACCGCCCCGGTGCGCACCTTTCCGATCTCGTCATGCATGTTGCGGTGCTCGACGACCTCCGGCGCGTAGCGCACGGAGGACGCCGAGAACAGCGGCGCGTTGTTCTCCCGCGCGAGCGCGACGATCTTGCGCGCGACATCGAGATCCGTGGCGAGCGGCTTGTCCACGAACGTCGGCATGCCCGCCCGCAGGAACGGCTCCGCGAGCGGCAGGTGCTCGTTGCCCGCGCGCGAGACGACGGCGACGGCGTCCACTTCGCCGAGCATGTCCTCAGGCTTGGACACGACCTTCTCGACGCCCATTTCCTGGAGCTGCGCGAGGAACTTCTTCTCGTCATCCGCGTCCTGATCCGTGCGCTGCTGGTTCAGGCACGCCACGACGCGCGCCCCAGGCACGCGCTCCTCTGCGGGCACATCGCCCTGCCACAGCCTGGTATACGCGACCGAGTGGGAGTTCTCGATGCCGAGCATGCCGACGCGAACCGTTTCCGCCACTGGGTTGTCCTCCTCAAGAAAAAGGAACCATCGGCTCACGTCTTCGCCGCGGGAATGTCGGGCTCCTCGCGGTGAGTTGGATGTTGCCGGTCCATATGCATGCAGGGGGAGCGCCGCGGCCGTCGCGTGAGCCGCGCCAACAGCGGGCCCGACGTTCCCTCGAAGCACAAGGAGGGCGCGCCGCTCCCGCGTAATACCTGTGCTGGCTGGACCGGACGTCCGGCCCACCTGGCCGCGCCGGGCCGGTCCCGCGAAGGAGGGGGCAGCGATGGCACGCAACCGCGGCTGGACGGTGATCGCATTGATCGGCGTTGTGTTGTTGATCGTCGTCCTCGCGGTGATCTTCTTCCCCGTGTTTGCCCGCAAGCGGCAGAGTCGTCATTCCCCCCAGGGCGTCTGTCTCTCCAACCTCAAGCAGATCGTGCTGGCGGCCCTTTTTTACGCGCAGGACTACGACGAGGTGCTGCCCGCCTGCGTCGCCGATGATCGCGACGGCACCGCCCACGCCGTGGGGGGGACGTACGCGAACTGGAAGACGGATGCATTCCGGGCCGACGTGACGAGTAGGTACGGAGAGCCGTACATTGACGGGCGCTGGATGTGGCACCTCTCCGATGTCTTGGGGCCGTACGTTAAGTCGCTCGACATCTTCAACTGCCCGACACTGACCCGCCAGGACCCGTACTTCACCGTGCAGACCTATGCCGTTGGGACAGACAAGAGGACCGGCGCGCCCGATCCCAAGGACCCGTTGCTCGTCCATATGCCGGGCGCGGGCATTCTCGACGGGCGCAAGACCTGGCAGTCGGGTTCGTACGCCTACATGTGCATGCACCATCCCTACGGCACGGGCGTGCGGGCGAGCGACTATGGCGCCGACTTCATGGCGCTGTGGGACGTCGCGTTCCTACTCGGCTATACTCGGGGGACGAGCGTGCTCGGTGCGGACAACCCCGAGGATTACCTCGCGTGCGGGAAGTCTCTTTCTCCCATCTGGGACGATCTTGTCGTCAGATGGGAGCCGCTTCTGATGTGCCGCTCCTACGGCGTGCACGAGGAGTACACGCGCGCATACGCGGCGGTCCACGCCATCCCTCCCGAACTCGCGCCGCTGTTCGGGCTGACGGAGAAGCAGGTCACCCCCACGATTCCGGTCTGCACCCCGATGGCTTTCGTGGACGGCCACGCGAAGTACATGCGCGTGGACTTCTACGAGTTCCTGGCGCTGATCGTCTCGCCGGACCGGGTGGAGCCCGCAAGCCACTGAATCGCTCGGCGCGCGCAGATCCGGACCGTCGGCAGGGCGGCACCGATGGCGCGCCGAAACCGTTCCACGGCGCACGGTCCGCTGTGAGACAGGCGATGGAAGCGCTCCCCAACGGCAACGAACTGGCGAGAGCATCGCTCCGCCGCTCCCTCAGCCGCGCGCAAGCCGAGGCGGTGCAGGCTGCCCTCGCGGAGCATGTGCGGTCGAGCGGGCTGAAGCTGGCGGAGGTGCGGACGGTGGCGGGCGCGGCGTGCGTAGATGCGGATGACGAAGTCATCGCGGCGGCAGCGCTGCTGACGTTTCCCGCGCTGGAGTTGATGGAGCAAGCCACAGCGCGAGCCGAGCCGGGGATGGGATACGTGTCCGGCCTGCGCGCGTTTCGCGAGGGCGCGGTCCTTGTCGCGGCGGTTGAGAACCTCGGCAAGCGGCCGGACGCGCTGTTCGTGCGAGGGCACGGGTTGGCGCACCCGCGCCGGTGCGGGCTGGCGAGCCATGTCGGACTGGCGTTAGGTCTGCCGTCAATCGGTTGCGCGCTGCGGGCGCTCGCCAGCGGAGCCGGGCGGCGCTCGGCGGGGATGCTGGCGCATAGTCCAGGGTGCGAGGGCACCCGCCGCACCATGGGAAGCGCCTTGTCCTTCGGCGAGCCGGGGGACTGCGCGCCGCTGGTTGATGAGCACGGCCAGCACGTCGGCGCATCGGTCGTCACGCGGCCGGGGTCGCGACCGCTGCTGGTGTCGGTGGGGCATATGATTGACCTGGGCACGGCGGTAGCGTTGACGCTGGCGTGCTGCCGCGGTCATGTGATGCCTGAACCGTTAGGGATGGCGACCATGGCGGCGCGTCGGGCAGCCGGCACCTGAGCGATCCGATGACGTCAACCACGCAGCGGGCGACCACGATCCAGGCATGAAGGAGCGGAGATGAGACAAGGTACGCGCACGAAAACGCGAAAGACGGTCGGACTGAACGGCGTTTTCATCAGGCCGCCGGAGCACCTCGGGTGGTCGAAGGCGCAGTGGGGCGATGCGTTGGCGGCGATCGCCGCCGCCGACATGGATGCGGTCATCGTTCAATGGTGCTCGGCGAGCGGTCGGGCGTTGTATCGGTCCGACCTCAATGACCCGATGCCGGGCATGGGGACGGATGACATCCTGGAGGCGGTCTTCGCCGGAGCGGAGGAGAGCGGATTATCCGTGTTTCTCGGGCTCGACGCCGCGAGGCCCCTCATGGACATCCATTACGGCCCGGTCGAGGCGGCCGCCCGCCGCGCGGCGGCTTCACTCATGGATATCCTAACTCGCTCCGGCTTCAGCGACAGCTTGAGCGGCATTTATTTGCCGCAGGAATGGTCGGCGCCGCCGACGCCTGCGGAGGCCGAGGCGATGGAGAAAACCGCGACCTTCTGCCGCATGGCATGCCCGCATCTCGTCGTGTGCACCACGGCCCCGCCGCCCAGACTGCCTGTCGCGGGGCACGGCTGGGAACTGTTCGACACCGATCCGCAGGCGAAGGCGGCGCAGGTCGATCTTCTCGCCGACTGGGCCGAGGCGTGGGGCGAGGTCGTCAGGCGCGCGCAGCTGGACGCGCTGCTCGTACGCGATGACGTGGGGTCCCTTCGCTGCACACCGGAAGCGGCGGACGATGCGTACGAGATGATGGAGTTCGAGCTGGCGGACACGGACTGCGAGCTGTGGGCGCAGGTCGGGCTCTACGAAGTCGCGCGCCGGCGCGCGGGCGGCGATCCCGCGCGTCTCCCGTCCGCCGGCATTGGCCGCCTGCGCAGCCAGCTTCAGACCGCCGCCCGGCATTGCGATGCGCTGTTCGGCTTCAGCTTCGAGTACATCGACCCAGCCGCGGGCGGAGCGCGCGCGAAGCTGTATGAGGCCTATCGCAAGCACGCCGGCGCAACCAAGCGGCGCGTCACGGTCAAGGAGCGCCGCACGCCGCGGCCTGCCGACACCCCCGACCCCTTGCTCGATAAGGCGATGGCGGTGGAGCGCATCATCGAGGAGCGCCACCTCCTCGAAGGCCAGATCATGACCGTCGTCGATTATCGCTACGACCTCGACGACCGCCGCAACCAATGGCAGGAAGACGCCGACTGGCTCACCGGTCTTTACACCGGCGCGGAGTGCTTGCGCTATGCGGCGACGGGTGACGCGGACGCCAAGACGCGCGCCCGGCGTTCGTTCGAGGCGCTGTGCATGCTGAGCACGATAAGCGGCGTGCCGGGGGTGGTCGCGCGCAGCTACCGACGCAGCTTCACCGGTGGCCTCGGCACCGGTCGCAAGCGCTGGATCAAGAAGCGCGGCGAGGACATCTGGTGGGGGGGCGATATCAGCCGCGACCAGCTGAGCGGACACTTCTTCGGGCTGGCGACGTACTACGACCTGGTGGCCGATGACTCGGAGCGCAAGCTGATTCGGCAATTGGTGTTGGACATCGCCGGCTCCCTCCTCGACCACCGCATGCAGGCCGTTGACTGGGACGGCGAGTACACCATCCACGGCAACTTCTGGGTCGCTCCGTTCCAGGCGCTGGCAACGCTCAAGCTCGCGCATCACATCACCGGGGAGAACCGCTTCCAGGAGGCGTACGCGGAATTTATCAACCCGCACTTCTTCCTCGGCCACTCCATCATCCAGGCGTCCGCGATCCTCGACCCGTTCTTCCAGCACTATCAATGGGACAGCCCGGCCTACCACCTGCTGCAGTACGAGACCGACCCCGACGTCCTGCGCCACCTCTTGCGCGCGCTCGACTTAGTCTACGAGGATGTCAAGGATCTCGGCAACGTCTACCTCTACTTCGTGTACCAGACCTATCGCCCCGAGAGCGATGCGGCGCGGCGCGGTGAGATAGAGCTGCTGGAGTTCACCCCCGGCAATCTGTACGTGCCCAACTGGCGGCGCGAGATCGGGAAGTACGTCGCCGAACACGGCGAGGAGCTTCCGCCGCAGCTGCGCGACACACTGTCGTACTGCCTCAATCCGGACGAGCAGTCGCAGGACTTCGTGGCGTCGTTCATCCCGATGCGCCTGCGCCCGCCGATGGAGTTCAACTGGCAGTACTACGTGGGGATTCAGACGCGTGGGCGAGCAGGGGGCAGGCCGCACGGGCCGTACGTGGGGTACGCGGGTATCGACTATCTGCTCGCATACTGGATGGGGCGCTACCACGGGTTCCTGCGGTAACGAGCGCGCCGCGGATGGACGCGGCGACAGGCGGATCTCCGAGCTGGCGGGCACTGGTGTTGGCGGGGAGTCTGGGAGATCGGCGGATCACACCATCGGAGGAGAAGGCGTCGTGAAGCGTTTTGCGGACAAGGTTGCACTGGTCACCGGCGGGTCGCGCGGCATCGGGCGCGCGGTGTGTCTGAGATTGGCGCAGGAAGGCGCGGCGGTGGGGGTCAACTTCCACGCGCGCGAGGACGCGGCGCAGGAGGTCGTTGCGGCGATCGAGGCGCAGGGCGGCCGCGCGCTCGCGCTGCAAGCCGACGTCGCGTCGAAGGAGCAAGTGGCGGAGATGATGGATCGGGTCATCGAGACCTTCGGCGGGCTGGACATCGTGGTGAGCAACGCCGGGGCCGCGGAGGCCGGACACACTGGCGAACTGACCAGGGAGCATTGGCAGAAGACGATGGACATTGACGCCTGGGGCGTGCTCGTGTGCGCGCAGGAGGCGGCGCGGCGGATGGGGGAGCGCGGCGGTCACATCGTCAACATCTCCTCCGTGTTTGCCTCGCGTGCGGCGCGCTACTCGCTCGCGTACAGCGCGGCCAAGGGGGCGGTAGAAGCGATGACGCGGTGCCTGGCGCTGGAGTTGGCGAAACAGAACATCGTGGTCAACTGCGTCGCGCCAGGGCTGGTGCGCACCGACATGAGCCGGGCGTACTGGCAAAGCGAGCGGTTCATGGCCAACCTGACGCGCCTGACGCCCGCGGGGCGCATCGCCGAGCCGGAGGACATTGCCGCGGTTATCGCCTTCCTGTGCAGCGATGACGCGAACTGGCTGCGCGGGCAGGTCATCACCGCCGACGGCGGGGCGACGACAACGGTCGCGTAGGAACTGCACGTCGCTGGGACGATGGGGTGTGTGCCGGGCTCCGCAAGCAGCAGCGCGCGCGGCGCCGTCTCAGAACCGCAGGCGGGGGTTGTGCTCGACTTTCTCCAGGGGCATGAGGAGCGGGATCTCCTTCTCGTCGCCGCCGACGATGGCGTAGTCCACCCACACATCTCCCTGCCACAAGGCGCCGCTGTCCGGGTCAACGCCGCTCAGCGTGTAATGCCCCACCGGCATGCCGCGCAGGCGGTAGCTGCCGTTGGCGGCGGCGGGGCGTTTGCTCTCGCGCGCGTTGACGCTGTACGTGACGTAACTGCGGTGGCCGCGGGCGTCGGCAAGCGTGAGTTCTGCATCCGGCACGCGCAGGATCACCGGCTGGCCGAGGGCATCCGGCACCGTGATCGTGACATATCCGCGCAGGCTGCCCTGCCGCACGTGGCCGACAATGACGTATGCGGCGACCAGGGCGATTGACACCCACAGCAACGTGCGCCGGTACTCGCCCACGCGCGTGAACTTGGAGAATGCTTCGAAGACTGCCACCCCCGCCGCGCCGCACGCCGCTGCGCCGAGCAGGATCGTCGCGGTGACGGATTCGCCCTCGCTGACCAGCACCAGCGCGACGCCGCCGGGCGCACCGACCAGCCCCGCCAGCGCGCCCGCCAACGGGAACCCCTTGGCCTGGAACGAAGCGGCGATGACGCCCGCGACAAAGATGATGACGCCGAACGCATACGGCAGTTGCCCCCACAGCGCCGCGTCACGGCCGATGAGCTGCGGGCTGGTCAGCAGGCGAAAGATCCAGACATAGGCGAACGCCCCGAGGACGAGCGCGACGGTTGCCGAGAGCGCGCCGAGTCCCACCTGGACGCGATGGCTGAGGCGCTGTCCGGGGACGTGGACGGCGTGGAGATGCGGGGCGGCTGCCCGCGGGCGGTTTTCCGGCGCGCCTGCTTCGCCCTCTCTTCCTTCTCCCGCGGAGTCCTTCCTCAACTCGCGGAGTAGGGCTTTGGACTTCTCGTGGTTGGGATCCTTTTCGAGGGCGGCGCGCACCTGTTTGAGCGCCTCATCGGTGCGGCCGGCCGCACGATAAGCAACCGCCAGATTGTAGCGTGCGCCGGTGCGGCCCGAGTCAAGCCACACCGCCCGCTCGAAGTGATGGCCGGCCAGCTCGTACTCCTGCTTGCGCATGTACGCCGCGCCGAGCAGGCTGTGCGCCTCGTAGCTCTTCGGGTCGCGCTCGATAGCTCGGTCGAGCGATTCGATCGCCTGATCCGGCAGGCCTTCCTTGAGCAGGGCCGAGGCTGCGCTGACGAGAGCGCTCGTCGCCGAGGTGACGGAAGCCCCGCACTCCGGGCACTTGTCACCGTCGAATTCCGCATTGCAGACAGGGCAGATCATCTCTCCGTACTACACCCGCATTACTCGTACCAGTCGCGGCCGGTGAAACCTCCCGGGTAGCGGCCGCACATGACAGCTCGGGGTCGTCCATGAACCGCCGCACGCACCGCGCGTGCAGTCCAGACTCCTCGGGAATCACCCACGCCAAACGGTCAAAGCCGGCGCCATACATCGCCGGCGCCGGCGGGTCGCGACTGTGCCTGTGTCTGTATTGTACCCCTAATCGGGGCGGATTCCTCACGTCCGGAGCGGACGAGGCGACATTGCCTGCGGCCGCTGTCGAAGCCTGCTCATTCGGCACGCGCGGCGCGTTTCCCTTCTCGCCCGGCGCGCCTACGGGTACGCGCGCACTTCGTACACCCGCGCGTGGTTCGCGCCGTGCGTCGCGAGCACGTCGAGGCGCAGCGCGCTCATTTCCCGTCGCCGAAACGCGTGGCGGCGAAAGCGCTGGTAATTCCCCTGAACCGCGACGACCGGCCGCCAACCTGCCGCGGTGCGCGCGAGAATCCGGTAGTCCCGCACCAGCAGCGGCGAGACCGTCTGCGGATAATGGCGGTTACGCGTGCGCCCGAGGTCGCCGTCGAAAGCAACCTGCACCATGCCCACGCGGCGCCGCTCCCCGAAGTCCACCTCGACCGACTGCGGCAGGCCCTCCGCGGAGCGCCACTGGTGGGTGGGTGTTTCGTCGCATTGCCGGTTCACCCCATCAATGATGTTCTGGGCGGGATGGTCGGGATGCTCGCTCGACGCGCGCACCGCAGCCGCGCGTCCCAGGTCCGCGGGGTCGGCGTTGGGGAGATTCAGGACGGTCGCATCTTCGCGCAGCAGGAGTTGCTGCAGCTCCCCAATGTGGCGGTGGTAGATGTCGCGCGGGGTGGCGCCGTGCTCCTTGCACAGGAACGCCGCCGCGCCCACGGCCTGGCCGGTGGTGGCGAGCGTCTTCATCACGCGGTACGAGCCGAGGGCGACCCGCGTCCCCGAGATGAGCCGCCCCGCAAGCATCAGGTTGGCGACGTCGCGCGAGTAGAGGCAGCGAAACGGTATCGAATACAGCGGCGGCGTGCCGTAGAAGCGAACGCGACATTTCGTCCCCTCATCGTTGATCTCGTGCAGGTCCACCGCGCGGCCGCCGTACGCGACGCGGTCGGGGAAGTCGGGCGCGTCGAACAGGTCTTGCTGTGACAGGATGTAGTCGCCGATGAAGCGACGGCTCTCGCGCTTGCCCATGTACGGGCTGACCCAGAACAGCTCGAAGTTCTCGGCGCCGTGGTCGCCGCGGTTTTTGAGATGATCCACGATCCCATGCACCATCCGCACCAGGCCGCGGTAGATCTCGGCTTCGTCCTCGACCGTGTCGAGATGACCGCCGTACTCGGCGGTCCAGATCAGCGGCAAGTCAATACTTGGATCCCACGCGGAGTGATAGCCCATGGGCAGGTCTTCGTCCGTCTCGTACACCGGCGTGCCGGGCGGCGGGAGGTACTCGATGGGCCGGCCGGCGTTGCGCATGATGAACATCAGCGCGTTGCCCATGGTCCTGCGGTCGGCGGCTTCCGGTGCGAAGGACTCCTCGAACTCCGAGCGCGCCTCGCGGCCCATGCAGTACGATGCCCCCGCCGACGCCGCGACCTGGCCGTCGCCGCTGGCGTCAATGAACGCGTGGCGCGCGCGCAGGTTGAGGCGGCGCTTCGAGAGCATGTCCTCGGCGATGACGGAGGTGATGCGGCCGTCGCGGGTGCGCGCGGCGACAGCGAGCGTCTTGAGATAGACCTGGACGCCGGCGGCTTCGCAGAACTCGAGCAGGATCTCGCTCCAGCGGCTGTTGAAGTAGCTTGGCTGGCCGCCGCCGGGCGGCATGAAGGCGCCGCGCACGACGGCTTCCGCCTCCAGCTCCTCGACGACGCCGGTCTCGTTGCCGTAGGTGTGGTTCGAACTCGCGCCCTCGATGTGGAGACGGAACGCGGAATTCGAGTTGCCGCCGAGCACGAGTTCGCGCTCGACCAACGCGGTATTGCAGCCCAGGCGCGCGGCCTGCATCGCCGCACACACGCCCGCCAGCCCGCCGCCGATGACCACCACGTCGTGAGTGCGCGTCATGTGCTGAATCCCCTTGATTCCCCCTCGCATCCGAGATCGAATGGGGCGCCGGCCTACGTGATCACCCTGACCCGGCCTCTCCCTGTAAGGAAGAGGAGTCGCGCCCAGATGGACGTGCGGCCTTCGGGAGGTACGCGCACAGCGGCTCCTCGGCCATGAAGTCGCCGGTGTGCGCGAAGGCGCGCGCGCGGCAGCCGCCGCAGATGCGCTTGAACTCGCACCGCCCGCACTTGCCCTCGATCATGTCGTCGTCGCGCAGCGCGCGCAGCACCGCCGAATCGCGCCAGATCCGCGCCAGCGGCGTGACCCTCACACTCCCCGCCGGCAGCGGCAGATAACCGCACGGGCATACGTCGCCCCGGCTGGAGATGAAGCAGAAGGCTCTCCCGGCGAGACATCCGCGGGTCATGGCGTCGAGGGCGGGTGCCGACGCAGTCCCGCGCTCCGCCGGATTCTGAGCGGCGACGCGGCAGTAGTGCGGCATATCGGTCGGCTTTATCGCCAGGCGATCTTGCAGTTCGACCGCGCGGCGCCGCACGTGCAGCATCATCTCCTCGCACTGCTCCGGGGTCAGCCGCTGCTCGGCGAGCGCCTCGCCCCGTCCCGTCTCGACGAGCAGGAACGGATGGAACGCAACCGCACCGAGTTCGAGCGCGAGGTCAATCAGCGCGTCGAGGTGATTCACGTTGAGCGCGCTGATCGTGGTGTTGACCTGACACTCGACGCCGGCCTCGCGCAGCAGGCGCAGAGCGCGTACCGCGGCGTCGAAGGCGCCGGGTACGCCGCGGAATTCGTCGTGCAGTTCGGCGGTCGGGAAATCGAGGCTGATCGCCGCGCGCTCGATCCCGCACTCGCGCATGCGGGCGGCGACTTCGGCGTCGACGTGCAAGCCGTTCGGCGCCATCGTCACGCGTATGCCGGCGGCTGTCGCGCGCGCCGCGAGGTCCGGCCAATCCGGCCGCAGCAGCGGATCCCCGCCGGTCAGGATAAGCAGGCGCGTTCCCGCCTCGGCCAGTTGTTCGACGACCGCGAGAGCCTCGTCGGGCGTCAGTTCCTGAGGGTCGGCTTCAGCGGTCGCCGCGGCGCGGCAGTGCTTGCACGCCAGGTCGCAGCGACCGGTGATTTCCCAGGCGACTATGCGCGGCGGCGGGAGGCCGCCGCCGCGTTCGCGCTCGTGCCGCTGCGTCACCGCGCTCCCATCGCCACCGGCCCCGACGCGCAGCATGTGCCACGCGCGGCGCTCGCAAACGGCAGCGCCGTGTGCGCCATCGCCATCGGCTGAATGCGCCGCGCGAGATCCGTCATCCCGTCGACGATAACCGGCCCCAGGGTCGGGCCGAAGAACGACATCTCGGCCTCGTACTCGCCGCGCTCGTAGTCCTCGCGCGCGAGGATGTAGGCGATCTCGTCATTGGCCAAGCCGACGACCACGGGCAGGTCGAAGGCGAACTGCCGCGCGCGGGCCTCGATCTCGAGGCCGACCTCAGCGGTGGCTTCGCCCGGCACTCCGAGCAGCAGGACGTCGCTGATGCGCATCGCCATGATCGGCACGCGGCGGGTTTCGATATCAACCGTCGGCTCGGGCAGCTTCAACTCGCCGAGCACGCTGGCCAGCGCCACCTGACGGCGCATCTGCGCCTCCCCGGCGATGCGCACCACCTCCTGCGCCATGCGCGTGCCGTATGCTTCGGCGCGCGGATAGCCCTGCGGCAGCCGGTCATCCTGGTCCGGGTTTTGATCGCCCAGCGGGCCGTTGGCGATCATCGCCACCCCGCCGCGGGACGATTCGATCGTGCGCAACATGTACCCGACGAAATCCGCCGAGAACTCGCGGTTGTCATCATCCAGGAACACCGGATGCGTGCCGAAGTTGGCGAGCAGAGCGATCGGCTTGTCGTCGGCGCCGTCAATGCGCAGCACCGCCACCCCCGGATCGGTCA
>CP070648.1:1925848-1945379 GCA_020354555.1 Armatimonadota bacterium
ACCTCGGCGAGCCGCGCGTCGTGCGCCTGGGCAACCGGGATGCGGTGGAGCCATTTTCTGTCGCCTGATAGCGCGTAACACGGAGTTGACCGATGATTCATGTTCGGAAGCCTCAGCGGCTTGCTGCGGCAGTGCTCGTCGGGCTGTGGGTCGCCTGCGCTGCTGGGGCAGCGAGTGACGCATTCCGCCCCGCCGCGATGCCGGATGGCGCGATGGCGACGGATTACATGCGCATCCTGTCGCGCTTCCCGATCTACGCCGAGCGCGGGTGGCACGATAACTATCAGGGCTTCGAGGGCGTCGGCTACTTCGGCGACGGCGAAAGCGACGAGAACGGCCAGCGTACGCTCGCGAACTTCATCCTGACCTACGCGCTGCTCGCGACCGAGCCGGGATACGACGCCGCCGTTTCCGGCATGTCCCAGGCGCGGATCGCAGAGCACGCGCTCGCGGCGATCCGTTACTGGATGCGCACCCACCTCACCCAGGACCTGAAATGCACCGACGGCCGCCCGTGGGGGCATCACTGGCAGTCGTCGTGGTGGACCTCCAAGGCGCTGACGGGGGCGGACCTCCTGTGGGATCGCCTGTCGGAATCGGAGAGAACGCGCCTCGCCGAGGTCGTCAGCAGCGAGGCCGACCGCCTGTGCTACATCGAAATCCCGACCGGCGAGTACGGCGACACGAAATCCGAGGAGAATGCCTGGTACAGCGAGACGCTGGCGTGGGCGATATGCCTGTACCCGCAGCACCCGCACGCGGCGATGTGGCGGGAGCGGTTCAACGCGTTCTGCATGAATACGCTGTCGGTGGCGGCGGATCTGAACGACGCCAGCGCCGTCGAAGGACGCCGGGTGGCGGAATGGGTCGCCGGCGCCAACATCCATTCCGACTTCACCATCGAGAACCACGGGTTCTTCCACATCTGCTACATGGCGTGCCCGCTGCACTCGCTGGCGTGGGATGTCTATGTCTTCCGGCGGTTCGGGCACGAGCCGCCGCCGCCGGTGTTTCACCACGTGCGCGACGTGTGGGAGACGCTGCGCCGATTCGCGCTGTGGGAGGGCCGATTCGCGTACGTCGGGGGCAAGGATTGGCCGCGCTACGCGTACGGGCTGTACTTCATGATTCCCGCGCTGGTTGTGCAGCAGCAGTACCACGGCGACGCGACGGCGAGATTGATAGAAACTCAACGCGTGGCGGCGTTCGAGTTCGAGCAGTGCCATTGGGCGGATGGGTCGTTCTTTTCGGGGCGCTTCACCCACGGCGTGATGGGCGGCTGGCCGGCGGAATGGAACAGCGACTGCGCGTGCATGCTGGGCATGGCCTATCTGCTGCACAAGCAGGCCGATCACTGGCCGCAGCCGGCGTCCGCGGCGCAATTGGACGAAGCCGCGGGCGGCGTGCTGTTGAGCCGCGAATCGGGACAGGTGAGTTTACGCGGCGCCAACCGTTTCGCGGGGGTAAGCTACCGGGCGCGCGGCGGGCCCCTGCAGGTGACCTTCGGCGCACGCGGCGCCGAAGACATGATGGAGTGGGACACCAACCTCAACGGGAGATACACCGCGGCCGGATTTGACTACACCCAGCGCATCGAGCGCCATGCGGAGACTCCGTTCGCCGGCGGTTTCGCGATCGCCGCGCGGATGCTGGAGGGCCGGCGCGAGGTCGTCGAGCGCCGCGCGGACGGCGGGGTGGCGCGCGCCCTGCGCCTGAGCGACGCCAACTCATTCGTCGGCGCGATCCGCACGCCGCATCATCCGCTGCTGGCGCGCCCGCATCGCATCACTGCCCTCGATGGCATGGCGACGCTCGACACGATTGAGTACGCATCGCCGGAGTGGCGCGTGCTGGCGGCGGACGTGGAGGGCAGGCCTGCGATCATGCAGGCGCGGATCGGCAAGGGCACCATGGTCATCTCCATGGCCGAGATCGCCGGGGATTACGTGGCCGGCAAGCCGACCGGAAAGCTGTTCGAGAACCTGGTCGCGCTCCTGCGCGGGCAAGGGCCGCGGCTCGGCTACGTGCCGGTCGAGCAGATCGGCCGCCAGGCGCTGGATCGCGCCGGGGTGCGATACGAGGTCGTGCGCGACGTTACCGGCGCGGATCTCTCGGTGTACGACGCGATGTTCGTTGATCGCAGCAGCACGCGCGAGTTGGATGCCGCTTGGCCGCGGCTGATGGAATACGTGCGCGGGGGCGGATTCCTGTTCAAGCTGTGCCTGCAAGATGCGGGGTGGCGCCCGGAGTGGCTGGCGGCGACCGCGATCGAGCACGCGTTCACGCACGACATCGCTATCGCCGCCTTGCCCGACGACCGCACGCTGATTCGCTACGATCGGCGCACCGCCGCGGACGCCGTCGAGGTCACCCGCCGCGCCGGCCTGCGCTGGCACGTCGTCAATGACATCTTCAACGGCAACATGCGGACCTTCCATCACGAGAACGGCGCCGCAGTGGTCTTCGGCGTACCCGATGAGGCCGGCGCGCGGGCGCGGACGATTCCCCTGCCGGGGCGCTGGCTCAACGTGGACAACCGCGTCGGGCTGGCGGTTCTGTCGGGCGAGGGGCAGATCGCGCTGTACGACAGCGTCGAGCGCCGCGCGGGCGCGTCATCCATCTGCTTCGAGGACGTGTTCCTCCCGTACTCCGATGAGGCCGTGCCCTGCGCGCGCGGCGAGGTCGTGCAGGAGACGGTGGTGGCGCTGTTGGCGGGCGCGGATGGCGAAGAGACGCGGCGGTATGCCGAGGCCGCGCCGTGTCGCATCGCCGAGCGCAGCGAGGACGCGGTTGCCCTTGAGATCACCGCCCCTTCGGGTGAGCGCTATCTGATACGCGCCGACTTCGCGCGAGGTGAAGTGAGCTGTCATCCCGCCGGCGGATGAGGTCTTCCGTCCCCGCCGCGTGTTGACGGCGGTCGCGTGGGCGTTGTGATTTCCGTGTCGTATGCAACCTTTTGCGCGGGATTGGTATCATTGTTATGAACGCGCCGCGCGGGAATGGGGCGCGAAGCTGAGGAGCGTATGGCGGCCGAGTCAACCGATGGAGACCTCGTCGGCCTGACGCGCGGGGGAGATACGGAGGCGTACGGCACGCTGGTGGCGAGGTACCAGGGCCACGTCTACGGCCTGGCGTACAGCTTGGTCGGCAACTGGGCGGATGCGCAGGACATCGCCCAGGAGACGTTCATCCGGGCGTACGTCAATCTCGATCAGCTGCGCGAGCCGCCGCGCTTCGCCGCGTGGCTGCGGCGGGTGACGTTCAGCGTGGCGATGAGGTGGCTCAAGGCGTTTCGGCCGGGTCTGTTCAAGCAGCTCGACGGGCAGGTTGACCTCGACAGCCTGGAGATTCCGGACTTCCGCCCCGGGCCGCCGGAGGTGGTGGAGCGGCGCGAGTTGGCGGAGGCGGTGCAGCGCGCGATCGCATCGCTGCCGCCGAAGTACCGCGTGCCGCTGACGATGTTCCACCTCGACGGCCTGTCATACGACAAGGTCGCCGACTTCCTCGACATCCCTCTGGGCACGGCCAAGTCCCTGATTCACCGAGCCAGGGCGAAGCTCAAGGGCGCCCTGGCAACCTATGCGGCGGAGGAGATAACACCTGTGGTGCAAGAGGTTTTCGACGAGCACAAGCTGCCTGCGGAGTTCGCCCGGAAGGTGCTGGAGAAGGTGCCGACGCTGGGCTGGGGCAGGGGGCGGGAGTGTACCTTCGCGGGGGCGCTGGAGGCGGCGCTGGCGGTGACCAAGCATCCCTACTCATACACCGACATCATGGGCTTCACCGGCTTGGCATTTCGCGTGCGGTGGTTCTGCGGCAACGAGCGGGGCCGGTGGTGCCCATCGTCGGCGGTGGGAGAGATGCCGGAGGCGGCAGAGGCCTTTACCAAGGCCACCGGCTGGCCGATTCGCTGGGGATTCTTGGCGGCGAACGATCCGTCCAACGTGGAACGCCTGACGGCCGAAATCATGGCTTCGATTGACGCGGGGCGGCCGGTGCTCGCGTACGAGCCGCGGCTCAACATGGACGTGGTATACGGCTACGAGGACGGCGGCAAGATGCTGCTGCTGCGCGATTACTTCCAGGGCGAAGATCCGCTGCGACTCCCGCCTTCGAAACTCGGCTTCCTGATCGCGTTCGTGGGCGAGCGCGGCAAGGCCTTGTCGCACCGCGCGGCGGTGATCGAGGGACTGCGAATCGCGGTGCGGAACTGGAAGCGCGAGCGGCATGCCGAAGGCCCCGGCGAGTACTGGTACGGCGCCGCGGCCTTTGCCCGCTGGATCGAGGATCTCGCGGACGGGAAGCTCTCGACCGACGAGAAGAAGCTCTTCCATCACGTCAACTGGTGGAACTTCAACACGATGGCTGACGCCAGGCGCGCCGCCGTGGCATTCCTGCGCGAGGCGTCCGGGGGATTGAACGGCGACGCCGGCGCCGCGCTCTCTCGCGCAGCCGATCTCTACGAGCAGGAGAGCGATCTCTTCGGGCAGGTATTCGCGAGCAAAGACGCCTTCCTCAGCCCGTCGAGCGGGAAATCGCTGCGGAGCTGGACTGCGCGCGTGCGCCGCCGCGAGCAAGAGATCCTGTCCGAGGCGCGGAAGATCGAGGACGCCGCGATCTCGGAGATCGAGAAGGCGCTCGCGGCGATCGCGTAGGCGGCGAGCGCGGGGCGCGCATGAAGCTGTCGCTCGGCGCAAGCGAGACGCTTGCGCCACTATGATCGCGGGTCACGCGCCGCGTCTGCCGGCAAGCGCTTCCTCATAGTACCGATCCGCGGTCGTGAAGCGGATACCCGTATCCTTTGCGTAGGTGATGAAGTCCCGCAGCCACGTGCTCTTGTGCTCGAAGCTCTGGCGAGTAGCACAGCCGTGGTCGTGCGAGCAGGCGCTCCACACCAGGTCATCCTGCGCGACACGCCGGGCGACGGTCCTCAGGTGAGCCTGGTACGTGTCATCCGGGCCGGGGCGCGCGAACATGCGCCAGTAGAAGTCGTCCTGGTAATCGTGGACGAGGATCTCGAGCACGTCGTCGAACCCCTGCGTCTCGTAGAAGAACGGCTGCCAGTCCAGCGGCACGGGCTGGCAGTCGTGTTCATTGCGGGCGAAGGTCCGCAGGTGCCGGAAGCCGTGCCGGTGCACGATTTCGAGTATGTCGGGACGGTCCTGCAGGCCGCGATAATACCCCCAGGGGCCGGTCAGTCCGCGCGGCTCGCGGCCGAGGACGTCCTGGAACACGCGCCCGCATCGGACGAGGTCGGCGTCAGTCTCCTCAAGCGTCACGCCGCGCCGAAGATACTGGCGCTTGTCGTCGTGGCCGGCAATCCCGGGCGGGAGATCCATGAACACCGTCTTGAGCAGGATATGGTCGTAGGTGTGGCACTGGAGGTCTATCAGGGGGTCGTGCTCGAGCGCCGCGAAGACCTGGGGGTGCATCTCGAGAACGCGCCCGGTCACGTAATAGGTGACGGGGACGCTGAGGTCGTGATACATCTCGGTTGCGTACTCTGCGTAGCCGCGCGAGTCGTCCGAAGCCGATTCGACGTCAATGCCCAGCAGGATCGTACCCGGCATATAAGTCCTCCGTCAGGATTCCGCGCACTGTTTCGGCGATGGCCGGCGGCGGCCCTGCGACCGCAAGCCATGCAGATCTCCGCCATCGGCCCCTTCGCGTAGTTGCCAAAGCGGCCCGGCGGGTCTAACATGTTGGGCACGGGATGCGGAGGATTGGGGGATATCATGGCCCGGCTGTCAAGGGTGTTGGCAAACCTACTGAACTATGTACCCGCCGAAGAGCGACACGGGATTGAGCTCGGCCCGGGGCCTCACTGGGAAGTGTCGTCTACCAAGGATTATCGGGAGTTCTTCCGCGCGCTTCCCGATCTCGTTCCGGAAGGGTCGGTTCTCTACCTTGAGGGGTGCGCGCTCGCCAGGGAGATCCGATTGTACGCCTACACGCGCGCAGCCCGGGAAACGAGCAAGGTGGCGATGGGCACGATCTGGCCGCGCCCGAAAGTCCTTCACATTCCCGTCACGCGGGAGAATCTAGCTGGCCTGGCACAGTTGGCGGAGCACCATGCGGAACCCGAAGTCGCTGATCACGTGCACGTGTACAAAGGCGACGAGGTGCTATTGGAATGGTACGACGCCCCTGATCACCCGTTGTCAATCTCAACTGAGATTCCTGAGGACAAAGTGATGCAGTTCTGCGCTAGGTTGGGAGTGACCTATACCAAAGCGGAAAGAAGGGCTTGACGCCTGGGAGACCGCGTGGACGCAACCGTGATCGCGTGACGGCTTCGCGGAGGGAATGACAGGAGCTGCCCGTGGCGGTGCATCGTGTGATCGTCTGTACCATCGGCCTTCTGGTCTGCGGCGTTGTCCTTGCGGAACCGGGCGCGGGGCTTATCCCAAACGGTGGATTTGAGGCGGGGACCGCGCAGGCACTCGAGGGCTGGGAGCGGTTGCCGTGGGGCGAAGGCGGGGCGCCGGATACGGGGACCTCCCATTCCGGCGGGCGGGCGCTGCGGGTGTCGGCGCATGGCGGCATGCGCTCGGAGCTCGTTCCCTACCCCGGCGGGCGCGTCAAGGTCATCGGTTGGCTGAGGACGGAGAACGTCGTGACCGGCGCGCAGCCCTGGCACAAGGCGGCGCTTCAGCTCATCAGCTATAACGCGACGAAAGAGCCCGTCGGCCACAGCGACGTCGCGTTGGTTGACGGCAGTCACGACTGGACGCGCCACGAACGCACGGTGCTCCTCTCGCGCGACGTCGCGTACGTGTCGGTCCACTGCCACCTCTGGGGCGAGCAGACCACCGGCACCGCGTGGTTCGACGATATCTCGCTCGAGTTCCTCGACGAGCCGGGGACGATTCCTCGCAAGCCCGTTGATCTCGAACGAGCGACAGTTACCGTGGACTTCGCGCGTGACCTCGGGGAGTTCCGCCACCTCTGGATCGGCAGTGACGTGTCGTACATGGACCGGGTCGCGACGCCGACGCAGGTCAACGCGATGCGCCACGCGCGGCGGTTCGGGTTCCGCTACCTCCGCATGCACGACTGCGTGCACGACCCGCACATCTACTCCGAGGATACGGACGGCAACGCGGCGTACACCTGGGAGACATTCGACCGCAACATCAGCGCCGTCGTGGACAACGGGATGTGGCCGGTGGTCGTCCTCGAGACGATGCCGCCGGAACTCGCGACGCGCGACGGTGGCCTGGGATGGCACAATCCCTACCCGCCCCGCGGGCCGGCGGAATACCTGAAGTGGCAGAAGCTCGTCCGCGAGATCGTGGTGCACTGCAGGGAGCAGTGGGGCGATGACATCCGCAACTGGTACTTCGAGGTGTGGAATGAGCCGGACGCGGAGGGCTACTTCAAGGGAACGCTCGAGGAGTATCTGAAGATCTACGACCACGCGGTGGCGGGGGCGACGTCGGCGGATCCGCAGATTCGCATCGGTGGGCCGGGCGGCGCGGGCACCGGGTGGTGTCGCGCGTTCCTCGAGCACTGCGCATCGGGCCGCAACGACGCGACCGGCGGAACCGGCTGCCGGGTGGATTTCCTGTCATGGCACATCTACACCGTGGGCGTGGGCCTGCCCGCGTTCGGCAACATCCGCGCGAGCCTCAACGACGTGCGGCGTATCCTCGACGAACTCCCGCAGTACAAAGACCTCCCGACGCTGATCACCGAGTGGGGCTGCGCGTCGAGCAACAACCCGGTCCACGATCGCCCGTACGACGCGGCGTTTCGCGTGATGGCGGTGCGGGAGTTCATGGACGCCGGGATTACCCTGGCACTGCCGTTCTGCCTCGGCGAAGGCCCGCCGCACGCGCACGAAGGCTTCATGGGCGGGCTGGCGCTGTTCACCAAGACAACCATCCCCAAGCCGAGCTTCCGCGCGTTCGAGCTGCTGGACCGGATGGTCGGCAGGCGCATCGCGTGCGAGTCATCCAACGAGCCCGTAGGAGGGCTGGCGTGCGTATCCGAGGACGGGCGGAGAGCCTGGGTGATGCTCTACAACCTGATCGAGAACTACCGGCATGAGCCATATGAGACGGAGGTCACCGTCCGGCTCGCGAACCTGCCGTCGGGCGAATGGCGGTGCGCGGCGGTTGCGATTGCGCCCGGAGGCTGCGATCCCTACCTTGCGTGGGAGGCGATCGGCGGTCCGCAGGAACTGACGCCCGCCCAGCGCGCGGCCCTGCTCGAGGCGAGCGAATTGCCGCAGCCGGAACCGGTCGCACTCGCTCGCGATGAACTGCGCGTGCGCATGGCCGGCTTCTCCGCGATGCTGCTCAGCTTCAGCCGGTGAGCGCGGTGCCAAGCGCGGCGGCGCGTGCGGACGTCCTGGCGCCGCGCGGTCGCCCGCGATTGACCCTCATCCCGGCTTGATTTCCGCACGCAGGTCGAGCAGTAGTCGAGTGTGGTCGGTGAGGATCGCATCGGCCCCCATGCGGAGCAAATTCTCGAGGCCTTGCACGTCGCCTGAGGGGTGGAAGATGCAGATGCGAAAGCCGAGCTGGTGCGCCTCGCGTATTTGCTCGAATTCAATCCGGTCCCACCAAGCGTAGAGGATGCAGTGATCGGGGTTGGCCAGCTCCTTGCCGAACCGCTCGATGACTTCCCCGGGCGGCGTTCGGTAGATGTCGAGGTAGAGGCGAATCCCCGGGTGCTCTTTCACCAGCGGCACCGCGTTCCAATCGTAGATCAGGAAGCGCACTGATTTCGCGCAGCGCAACTCCTCGATCACGGCGACGGTCTTCTCGACCAACTCGCGCCATCGCTCCGAAGTCCCGGAAAACTTGAGGTCGAGCATCGCCTCGCCGCGCGGCGCCACCGTCTGCAAGGCCTCGTGCAGCGTCGGCACCGTTTCCCCGCCCGCGGATAGGCTCCGGATCTGTTCCAACGTCATGTCGGCGACGGCGCCGGTTCCGTCGGTCGTGCGATCTACCGTGTCGTCGTGCATGATGACGAGATGGCCATCCGCCGTGAGGCGCACGTCCAACTCGACGCCGTGGGCGCCGAGGTCGAGCGCCTTGCGGAATGCGGCCAGCGTGTTCTCCGGCGCCTCGGTCGGCGCCCCGCGGTGGCCGATGACGAGAGCCGGGCCGCCGCGGCTCTCGTACGCGCGGGCGAACTCCGCCGCGTACTCGGCGAGACACCCACTGTCCGGTAGGGCGGAGAACAGAATGAACGTGCAAGGAGCGGCTGCAATTACGGACAAGACGTGCACCGATGCGATCTCCCGAAGGCGCCGCATGTGAAGCCAGCCAGGCGCCCGCTGTTCCAGCTCAATGCTACAATAGGCTCCGGTCGGCGTCAACGAGCGGCGAGGTGGTGTCGGCGGGCGCGCTCATCTGCGCCCGCGAGAGGGTGACACCCATCGAGTCGTGCACATCCGAACCGTGTCACCCTCACCTCGATCCTCCCTCTAGTAGGGGGAGGAAGTCTTGGGCGCTCGGGACCCGTGCGCGTGTGGCGGGGCCGCGTGGCCGAGAAGTTGACTGTGCCGCTACGCGATGCCGACCTGTTCGTTGAGGTCGCGCTGGTACTTCTCGATCTTGAGCGACTCGATGTCGGCGACGCGCACCGGCTTGCCAGCTGCCGCCGATTCGTACACCGCCTCGCAGATCGCCTGGTCCTTGTACCCCTCGAGGCCGGTGATCTCGACCTGCGGCCCGCCGCGGATCGCGCGGAAGAATTCCTCCAGCTCTGTCGCGACCGTATCGGTCACGCCGCCCGGGAACCAGCGCTCTTTCTCGTCCCTGGACAGGCTCGCCATGTACTTGCGGACGAGCCGCTTCATCGTCATCTTGCCGTCGCGCGTCACCAGCCCTTCGCCGAAGATCAGCGAGCCCTCCTCGCCGTACACGCCGTGCCGGTTGAAACCCACGCCAGGGGCAGCGGAGGTCGAGGTCCATTCGCCGAGCGCGCCGTTGTCGAACGTCAGCAGCGCCATGACGCAGTCCTCGACGTCAACCTCGACGGGGTCTTCCAGCGTCTCGCCCTTGCGGTAGCGAATGGGATCGAATTTCTCGACCTGCGCGGATACGGTTACGACCTCGCCGACGTGGTAACGGAAGAGGTCGGCGTGGTGGACGCCGCCGTCGAGCACCCAGCCGCCGCCGGCCTCGCTGCGGTGCTCGCGCCAGGTCCAGTACCAGCGGCGCTCGCCGACGTCGATCCAGAACATCATGCGGAGCTTGCCGATGCGGCCCGACTTGATGGCCCAATTGATGGCGCGGTAGTCGGGGGAGCGGCGGTAGTTCTCGGCGACCTGGAACACCGTGCCCGCCTTGCCCGCGGCGTCGAGCATCAGCTTGCCCGCGCGCATAGTCAGCGCGAGCGGCTTCTCGATCGTGACGTGCTTGCCCGCCTCGAAGCACGGGATCGCGACGGTGTGGTGGGCGCGGTGGACGGTCGAGATGTCAACCGCCTCCAGGTTCTTCTCCTTGGCGAGCAGCTTTGCGACATCGGTGTACACGTTCGGCCGCGCGCCTTGGACGGCTTCGATCTCATCCGCGAATCTGACGGCCTTCGCCTTATCAATGTCGCACGTCGCGACGACGCGGAAGTCGCGCAGGTCGGCCTCCCAGAGGTGCTTCAGGCCGCGGAGGTGGGCGCCCATCATGCCGCCGCAGCCGATGAGGCCGAGGGTCACAGGTTCTGACATTCACTCTCTCTCCTTCTATCGTAGCTTGCCGCTGTCCGGCGGATTCCTGGGAGCTTCGACGCGCGCCGTCCCGTTCCTGGCGGCCTGCGCGGTTGTTGAGGGACGAGCAAACTGCGCTTGCGGCGGAGCGATAGGGTGTCCGAGTTCCCCGGCCGGCGACAGGGCCGAGCCGTGCGCGCGCCGAAATCGTGGCGCGCGGGGAGTGCCGCAGGCGGGAGAGGAGCGGTTCATGATTGACTTCCACGTTCACATCGGCAACATGTATCGCGAGCGGTATCCGCAGTACTCGCCGTTATCCGCGCACCAGTTGATTGACCGCATGGATCGCGAGGGCATCGAGATCAGCGTGCTGCTGCCCCTGGAAAGCCCGGAGGGCTCGTGGGGGTACTTCCTGACCGAGGAGGCGGTGGCGGCGCGCGACATGTACCCGGAGCGGCTCATCGCGTTCTGCTGCGTTGACCCGCGCTATCCGCTGGCCGCGCAGTTTATTGATTACTTCGTCACGCAGCACGGCTGCAAGGGCTTCGGCGAGCACGTCAACGGCCTCGCCTTCGACGACGAGCGCAACAAAGTCATCTACGCGAAATGCAACGAGCACGGCCTAGCGCTGGATTTCGAGATCAACCCCGGGTTGTGCTGGGACGAGGTCGGGCTGCCTCGCTTGGAGTCGTGCCTGAAGGAGTTCGCCGATGTGAAGTTCGTCGGGCACGGGCCGGGGTTCTGGGCGGCCATCTCCGGCGATGACGACGGCGCGGGCGGCTATCCCAAGCGCCCGATCACGCCG
Organism: Armatimonadota bacterium; assembly: GCA_020354555.1. Lineage (NCBI taxonomy): Bacteria > Bacillati > Armatimonadota > Armatimonadota bacterium. Next base: position 1,937,311 of record CP070648.1, read on the forward strand.
GGCGGAGTGGTTGACCGCCTGCTCGCGGAGTACGATAACCTCTACGCCGACCTCTCCGCGGGGTCGGGGTACAACGCGATGACCCGCGACCCGGAGTTCGCGATGGGTTTCATCGGGCGCCACTGGCGCAAGCTGCTGTTCGGGACGGACTACCTGGGGCAGGACCAGCCGATGCCGCAGGTGGAATGGCTGCGCGCGCTTGATGTGAGCGAGGAAGTGCGCCAGGCCATCGCAAGCGAAAACGCGCGGCGCCTGCTCGGCCTACCAGAGAAGCGGAAGAGCTACTGGGACTAGCGCGAGCGGGCCCGCTGACTCCCAGCGAGAGATGACTCGCGACCTCGAAAGGGGCTCATCGTGACCACCGATGACGACGCCGTATGCGCCGATGCGGATTTCCATGTCTCCCCGGGCGGCGATGATGCCAACTCGGGCACCGAGCGTGCGCCCTTCCGGACACTCGCGCGCGCCCGCGATGCCGTGCGCGAAAAGATCGCCCAGAGGCTGACGCGCGACGTGACGGTGCTCCTGCGAGGCGGCGTATATGAGCTGGACGAGCCGGTGGTCTTCGGGCCCGAGGATTCCGGCACCGACGAACACTCCATAACGTATGCCGCCTATCCCGGGGAGAGCCCGATCATCAGCGGCGGCAGGCGGATCGCGGGCTGGCGGCGCGAGTCCGGAGGTCTACGGACGGCGCACGTGCCGGGGCTGGAAGGCGCGCCCCGGTCCTTGTTCGTGGATGACGCGCGCGCGCCGCGGGCGCGAACCCCCAACCGCGACGACGCGCACCCATACTGGACACTTGAGCGGGCCGAGCTGAGCGAGGATCTGAGCACGTTCGCCCTCGATCTCCCTCGCGGGCTCGCCAGGGCGTGGCGTGATATCGAGAACGTCGAGGTGGTCGTGCTTGGCGCCTGGGAGGTTACGCGCAAGCGGCTCGCGGCGGCGGACGAGGCGGCCGGCCGCGTGATCCTCGCTCCGCCGCACGTCGAGGGGCATTCGGCGATCCGGCCCGCGGCCAACATGGCGTGCTACTTCGAGAACGCGGTGGAGATGCTCGACCGGCCCGGCGAGTGGCACCTCGATCGCGGCGCAGCCGTTCTGCGCTATCGGCCGCGAGCCGAAGAGGACGCGTCGCAGGTGAGGGCGGTCGCCCCGGCGTTGAGCCGGTTGCTGACGCTGGCCGGCGCGCGCGAGCGCCCGGTGCGCAACCTGCACTTCACGGGCCTTCGTTTCGCCCACGCGCGGTGGGCGCCGCCGGGTCATGGATACAACGGCATCCAGGCATGCTTCCACTTCCCGCCGGAGCCCGCCGGCGGCGCGAGTGATGACGCGTTGGAGAATTTGCGGATTGACTCGGCGGTTGAGTGGGAGTACGCCGAGCGGTGTAGTCTGATCGAGTGTGAGATCGCACACACCGAGGGCACGGGGCTCAGCCTGCGCCGAGGCTGCTGCGACAACCTGATTCAGCGCAATCGTATCTTCGACGCCGGGGCGAACGGATTGATGGTCGGCGAGAACCTGTGCCACCTATATCATGCGGATCGAGAGCCGCCGGCGGCCGACGTGCCGCGCCGCAATGTGATCCGGGATAACCGCGTTGAGGACTGCGGCGTGGAGTATCACGGCGCAGTGGGTATCTGGGTGGCGTTCACTGACGGAACCGTCGTCGCCCACAATCTGGTGCACGACTTGCCCTACACGGGCATATCGGTCGGCTTCATCTGGAACGACACGCCGACGGTCTGCCGGGGCAACGTCGTCGAGTACAATCACATTCACGACGTCATGAAGCTGCTGGCCGACGGCGGCGGGATCTACACGCTGGGGCTGCAGCCGGGCACGGTGCTGCGCGGCAACCTGATTCACGACGTCCACCGCCACGAATCCACCTGCGCCAAGTCGCCCAACAACGGCATCTTCTTCGACGAGGGGAGCACGGGCTATCTGGTCGAGGATAACGTGATCTACAATACGCCGGAAGGCGCCGTGCGGTTCAATCAGACCACCGAGGACGCGCATACCTGGCGCAACAACAGCTTCGACGTGGCACCCGACGCGCCCGGATTCCCGAGTCAACGCGCGGCGCAGGCGGGGCCCGGACGGGCGGCCAACGGGCGATGATGGCGACGTAAGTCGAGCGACGGGCACAGGCCGGCTCCCTGTGCCCGTCCGCTGCAACCTACCGCGCGCCGGCCGCGGCGCGCGCCTTTCTGCGGGCAGTCCTCACCACGACGTAGACTACTACGGCGAGCACCGCGAACGGAAACACGTACGTGAACCCGATGCCGATCAGGCCCAGCACGTACACGACGTCTCGTAGCGATTTCGTCCACGCGACGGCGATCGCCTTGCCCGCGCTCTTCCAGTTCGATGCGATGGTCGGCTGTGCGCCCTCGCTGTCCTTCTGCACGATCTCGACCGTGATGGTCGAGAGATCCACGCGGTTCTCGAGGAACCTCAGCCTGCCGGTGATGCGCTCGATCTCCTGCTGCACCTCCGACAGCTGGTTGCGCACCGACAAGATGTCCGGGATCTTCTGCGCGCGCCGCATTATCTCGAGCAGCTGCGTCTCCTGGGACTGCCAGTGGCGGAGGCGCGACTTGAGGTCAACGTATTCCTCGGTCACGTCTTGGCTGGAGACCTCGTCCTTCAGGATCCTTCCGTCGAGGCCGGGTGCCAGGTCGAGCAGTCGCCGGTGCACGGCGTGAAATCGGCTCTGGGGCATGCGGAGCACGACGGCTGCGCGCCCGTAGCCCTTGTCTTCCTCGCCCTCTTTGACGTGGCGCGACCCCGCCTGGAGTGAGGCGGAGGTGATCAGGGCGCCTTCGCCGTCGGCGATCGTCTGCACCGCGTCATAGGCCGCGCGAACGTCGCCGACCTCGAGCGCGATCACCGCGGTGAGGATCAACTGCCGATCCCAGGTCTCGAGCCCGGGGAGGGCGGTCATCACCATCCCTGCTTCGCCGGCAGGCACGCCTTGGCCGCCGCCTCTCATGAACAATGGGCGAGCCGCTGCGGCGGATGCCCGGGCCACCTCGAGGTCAACGGCGTCGCTGTAGTTCATGGATAGCCCCATCTCCGTGGATGGGGGGCCCCTTCTCGCCGCCTCGCGGGCCCGCGAGAACAGAGGCAAAATCGCAAACCCCGCAAGCACGAGCAGCACGACGACGACCGCGAGCCCCCACCTCGGCAGGCGAGGGAACCGGCCGGCCTTCCCATCCGTTTCCGGAACAGGCTTGTTCTCCATCTCAGGCCTCCTCCTGCAAAGCGCTCTCGCAGGTTAGACCGCTGGCGCGGGCCGAGTGTTCCGCGCTCTTGCAGACGGATTTGGCCGAGTTGGGGGCGTCGCGTGCGGCGGCTGACAGACTCGCCGGTCCGGGGCGGCGGGCCGATCTCCGGGGGGCTTGAGGTCGTTCCTCGGGGAAACCGGTGCGGGGACGTGAAGGATGCCTGCCTGGGCAGGAGACAAGCTCCTGCCCTACGAAGTAGCAACGGAAGGCTGCGGAGGCGGCGGCCGACGCCGCGGAGCCGGATGACGCATGAGAATCCTTGATCGCTATGTGCTGCGCGAGTTGGCGGCGCCGTTTCTGTTCGGCGTCGCCGCGTTCGCGACGGTCTTCATCGCGGGGAATCTCCTGTTCAAGTTCGCGCGCCTGGTGACGGAGCAAGGGATGCCGCTGGGCGACGCGCTGCTGGTGTTCCTCTACTGGCTGCCGGGGTATCTCGTGCTGACGTTCCCGATGGCGACGCTGCTGGCGACGCTGCTGGCGTTCGGGCGGATGAGCGGGGACGGCGAAACGACGGCAATGCGCGCGGGCGGGGTGAGCTTTCGCCGCGTGATGATTCCGGTGATCGCGGCGGGCGTCGGTATCAGCCTGTTCACCATCGCGTTCAACGAACTCGTGGTGCCGCGCAGCACGCGGGCGGCGGAGGATCTCCTGGCGCGCGCCGCCAAGCAAGCCAGTGGGACGCAGCAGCACGTCCTGGTGCGCGCGCTCGAGCAGGGCGAGATCCGCAACCTGATCTACGCCCGCGAGTTCAACCGCGCCCGCGGCGAGCTGCGCGACGTGACCTACGTGCAGTATACGGCCGGCGAGCCGGTGTTGGTGATCCAGGGCGAGCGCGCGGAGTGGCGCGGCGCGAAGTGGGAGTTCTACGGCGGCTTCCTGCAGCACCTCGACCCGTATCGCAAGAGCACGCTCATCATTCGCAAGGATCATCCGCTGCGGTTCGACCTCGGCCACGATCCCGAGGACATCGCACTGCGGCGGCGCGAGCCGGAGGAGCTGACCTGGCGCGAGCTGGGCGATTACCTCGCGCGCCTGGCGAAGGAAGGCGTGCCCGCGCCGGAGCTGCGCGTCCAGTGGCATCACAAGCTGTCGGTGCCGTTCGCCAGCCTCATCTTCGCGCTTATCGGCGCGCCGCTCGGCTTGCGTTCGCCGCGCACCGGGTCGGCACTGGGGCTGGGGCTGAGCGTCCTCATCATCTTCATCTATTACGTGATCTGGAACTACCTCGGGATACTCGCGGGACGGGGCGCGTTCCCCGCGCTGTGGGCCGCGTGGACGCCGAACATTATCGGCGTGGCCATCGGCGGCGCGCTCGTCCGCAGAGCGGCGAGGTAAAGGGGCGTGGCAGCCGGCGCGCCCGGATAACGGTGGCGCCGAACTCACCACCTGCATCAGCAATCGGAGGGCGAACGGAGTGAACTGCATCTACGTCGTACTTGATACCATGAGGCCGGATCACATCGGGGCGTACGGCAATGAGTGGATTCACACGCCGAACCTCGACGCGTTCGCGCAGGACGCCGCGCTGTTCACTGCGGCATATCCCGAATCGCTACCCACGCTGCCGTTTCGCCGCGGGTTGTACACCGGCGCGCGCGTGTTTCCGTTCGCCGATCATCGGGCGTACAAGGGCGATTTCGTGGGCGCGCCGGGGTGGGGGCCGATGCGCGAGGAGCGGCACACGATTTCCGAGATACTCAACGCCACGGGTTATCGCACCGGTCTCATCAGCGATGTCTATCATCAGTTCAAGCCGTCGAAGAACTACGCGCGCGGCTTCGATCAGTGGACATGGATTCGCGGGCAGGAGAGCGACAAGTACCGCTCCGGCCCGCCGCCGGCGCCGGAGCTGATCGAGAAGCACTTGCCCGAGGGGGAGTCGGATCGCCCGCTGGAGCAGCGCCGCGGCTACCGGTTGATGCGGCAGTATTTGATGAACGTCGCGGAGCGGCGATGCGAGGAGGACTTCTTCGCGCCGCAGGTGTTCCGCGCGGCGTCGGCGTGGCTGGAGCAGAACCGGGATGCGGAGCGCCTGTTCCTGACGGTGGAGTCGTTCGACCCGCACGAACCGTGGGATCCGCCGGATTACTATCGCCGGCTCTACGATTCGAGCGGCGACGAGGTGCGCAACGTCGCCCTCTCGCCCTATGGGCCGTCGCATCCCCTGACCGAGGCGGAGCTGAAGCGCCTGCGCGCGAACTACGCGGGCGAGGTGACGATGGTGGACCGCTGGTTCGGGTGTCTGCTCGACACCATCGAGCGCCTGGGGCTGACGGAGAACACGATCATCGTCGTCGTGTCCGACCACGGGCACTGCCTGGGCGAGCGCGGGCTCGTGTCGAAGCAGGGGCACCCGATGTCGCGAGAGATCGCGGACCTCGTACTCCTGATTCGGGGGCCGGGGATCAAGGCGCGGCGCAGCGATGCGCTGGTGATGTCGCACGACATTCCGGTAACGATGCTGCGCCTGCTCGGGCTGGAGCCGGCGGACACGATGTCGGGGCTGGATTTCTCGGCGCTGCTGCGCGGTGATGAGAACTCGCATCGCGATCATACAACCACGGCGTGGGGGCCGTTCGTCATGGTGCGCGAGGGGAAGTACTGGTACAACGCGTTTCTCGGGCGCGAGGCGGAGCGGCTGTATGACTTCGAGGCCGACCCGGGCCTGACGCGCAATGTCGCCGGGGAACACGACGACGTGTGCCAGAGCATGGCGGACCTGGCGGTCGCGGATGCCGGCGAGCCGATACCGGAGTGGCTGCTGGGGATGCGCAATCAGCCCGGCTGCACGCCGCTGGAGCCGGAACTGGCGGTGGAGTGAACGACCTCCGCGGCGCGGCCGACACGCTCGCGAACACAGCCGGCGGGACGCACGGCAGGGGGGCGCCGCGCCGCTGATCGAGAACGACGAAAAGGAGGACCCGGAACCATGCAGGCAGGGATCTCGATGATGGTGCTGATTCTGATGTCTCTCAATCTCTCGCCGCAGGGGCCGCCCGAGTTGCGGGCGGGGTCGTTCTGGAGCTACAGGATTGATCAGGGCGAGACGAACGTGACGATGCGCATCGTCGAGGCATCGCCTTCCGACGCGGGGACGGCACTGAAGGTGGCGGTGTCCGTCGGCGACGAGGTGAGCCTGGCGATCCGCGTCGTGGTCGCTCCGGACCGGACGGCCATCAGGGCGTGGATGGATGCTCGGTCGGGAGAAACCGCGCCGCTCGACATTGTCATGCCGGAATTGAAGGTTGGGTCACAGTGGCAGTTCCCCGAGGAAGGCACGGTCACCATCCGCGACGTGCAGCCGCAGCCGACGACGACGCCGGCGGGGAGCTTCCCCAACGCGGTGAAGGTCTCGGCCGCTCCCGCAGGCGAGAGCCCGGCGACGGTGTGGATCGCTCCCGGCGTGGGCTTGCTCGGCGCAGGGCAGCGGGGCGAGAGGGAGATTGAGCTTGTGGACTACGGGCCGCGGGCGGCGATGGTGCAGATGCCCGGCGCGGGGCCGGTCGTACCAGCGAGCACGTTGTTGACGCGTGCACCGTCGATGCTTGGCGCCGGCGCGTGTGCACCGGTGGTAACGGTTCTCGACCGCGACACTTTCATCGTCACCGACCCCGCGACGCGCACGGTGACGGTGTTCCTGCTGGAGCGTCCGAAGCGCGGCGAATGGCGACTGATGAGCAAGGCGGCCGCGCCGTACGGCGCGCAGGAGCCGTGAGCCTGTGTTTGCGGTACGGCAATATGCAGCGGCTTTGCGACTCTGAGGCTTGAGACGGGTCGCGACGCCTAGTGGCGGGGGCGGGCGAAAGAAGGACTGGCGCCGAAGCCGCCGTAAGAGTTGATCATGATGCGATGACTCGCCAGGGCGGTCGAACCACAGCCCTGCTGCGACTGCCTCTTCAGCGCACGATCGCGACACGCGCTCCCGGCAGCACAACGCTCATCGCCGCAACAAGCCCTATGCCTGCCAATGACGAGCCAACAGAGGCGAATCGCGCTTCCTGCTCGGGCTGCCCGATTCGGGATTGCCCCGCGCAAAGCGATGAGGACGGGACGCTTCTCTCCGGCCGGCGCCTGGGGCTGGCCGCGAGCGGGCTGTTTCTGGCGCCGATTGTCCTGGCGCTCGTCGGCGCGGCGTGTTTCGCCGCCGGCTCTGTGGGACAGTTGCTGGGCGCCGCCGTCGGGTTCGGCGCGGGCGTGACCTGCGCGGTGATCGCGACGAAGCTGTTGCTGCGGAAACCACGGGACGACGGACCACCGCATTGATGGCTCTCACCACGGGGAAAGGTCGCTTCGCGGGCGGCGCTCATCCGCCTGAGCGCAAGCACTTCACGGCGGAGGCGCCGATCGAGGTCCTGCCGATGCCGGCTGAGGTGCGCATTCCGCTGCTCCAACATCTGGGCGCGCCGTGCCAGGCGATCGTGGACCCGAAGGCCGAGGTCTCGCTGGGTGACAAGATCGGCGAGGCGGCGGCATTCGTGTCGGCACCGGTGCATGCCAGCGTGAGCGGCATCGTCGGGCGTCTTTCGGTCGCGACGCTCCCCAACGGCCGCCACGTCGCCGTCGTGCCCATCAAGGCGGCCGACGAGCAGCCCCTTTCCGGCGATGCGCTGCTCGAGGATCTGTTCGGCGGCGAATGGCCGACGGATGGTTTCGAGCACTACGAGCCGGGGCAAATCGCCGATGCCGCGCGCGAGGCCGGACTGGTCGGGCTCGGCGGCGCCGCATTCCCCACTCACGTGAAACTGCGGCGGAATGACGAGAAGCCGATTCAGACGC
>CP070648.1:1945479-1958127 GCA_020354555.1 Armatimonadota bacterium
AGGTGCTCGTAGCGGCCGGAGAAGTAGTTCTCGATGATGCTCAGCTTCATGCCCACGTCGCCGCGCTCGAAGTCCACGTGGGGCGGGCTGTATGTGCGCAGGTCGGCGTGGTACTTCAATGCCTGCGCACCTTCCTCGCTGTCAAAGGTCACGCGCGTCAAATCCTCGCTCACCAGCTCCGCGCCGGCCTGCCACATCAGCAGCGGCACCTGGAACGAACACTGCGTGTAACCGTAGCGATCGGTCTGCCCGTCGCCGTCCGTGTCCGCCGTCAGCATCACCGCTGCCTGGAACACATCCCCCCACGTCTTCGGCAGCGCGGGCACACCGGCGCGCTCGAACAGCGCCAGGTTACAGAACAGCGCGTACGGATTGCCCTCGATGGGCAGCGCCCAGATGTGGTCTCGATAGCGCACCGTGTCCAACACACCGTCAGCGAAGATCGAGGTGTCTATGCCGTCGGGGCCCGCGATGAACTCATCGAGCGGACGAATGCGGTCCTGATCGGCCAGGGTGGCGACGAATTCGCCGTAGGCCATCACCACATCGGGCAAGCTGTTGCCCAGGTACGGCGGGAGCAGGCCGAGCCGCTCCGTCGCGTCGTCGCTGATGCTCTCGGTCAGCGTGCGCGCGTCAACTGTGACATCGGGATTCTGCAGGTTGAAGTTGGCGACGAGACGTTCCATTCCCGCCTCGCGCCCGTCACCAATGAAGTGCTCGAACGTGATGATCCTCGCCATTGCCCTCTCCGCCCAGCCTCCACCGCGGCCCCCGCCGACCGCCCAACAGGTGATCGGTGCTCGCAATATCCGTGCCATTGAACCTGTTCCAGACGCCCGGATCGTCAACCCCAAACCGGTCACCTGACGAAGAGAGGCGCGTCCAATCCGCCCGGCCAGGAGGCTAAGACGCGGCATCGCGCCCCGCGCTTCTCGGCGTAAGGGGTGCATGTGCGTGGTTGTGAATCCGTGGAGATATCGGCCGTAAGTCTAGAAAACATATCCCTTCAGCACTACTGCGACGCTCGTGCAACATCCATCCCCTGCGGCCGGCAACGTTAGCGGGTATAAGTAATATGGGTCTCGTGAAAGACACACGCTTGGGTGGAGGAGTTGCGCCGGTGCTCACTGCCTGCGCGGAGGTGGTCGGGCATGAAAGGAAAGTACCTCGCAGTGGGGGTGCTCGCGGCCGCGTCCTACGGCCTGCTTGGCGTAGCTATGCCTTCCAGCGCGCAGCCCGGTTCCGTCGGCTATGAGATCCGGCGCGTCGCCGGCGTCCGCGCTCACGTCGTCACCGTCAATCTCAACGACCGCGACGTGCAGGTGACGCTGACGCTCGCCCGCGACGGCATCGGCAGCGCGGAGCCCTTCTCCTCAATGATTCACCGCACCACGCCCGACGCCGCCATCACCGGCACGTTCTTCGGCGTCAAGTGCCTCCTGCCCATCGGCAACTTGGTGTGCGATGGGGAGCTGCTCTATCCCGTCAAAACCGGGACCACCCTCGCCATCACGCGCGATAACCGCGCCGTGCTGGTGCCGACCAAAGCGGGCGAGCTGCTGGACTGGTCGGAGTACTCGACTGGTATCTTCGCCGGCCCCACCCTGGTCAGAGACGGCAAGTACGCCGTGGCGCCGTGGGCCGAAGGTTTCACCGACCCCGGCCATTACCGCCACGCCCGCCGCACCGCCGCCGGCATCAAGGCCAACAACAAGCTGCTCCTCGTCGCCGTCCCGCAGCATGTCACACTAACGCGCATGGCGGCGATCATGAAGGCGCTCGGCGCGCGCGACGCGGTCGCCCTTGACGGCGGCACGTCCGCCGCGCTCTACTACCGCGGCAGCACCATCGTCCGGCCCGGCCGCAAGCTCACCAACGTTATCGCGGTCTACGCCAACGGCCGCCCCGAGCGCATGATCGCCGGCGGGCCCGCGCCCGCGGGGTAGCACGCGCCCCTGGGCAGCCTCGCGCACGCGGTAGGGAACCCCTTTACCCGCTGCTCTCGTCGTGCCCGTATCTGCCCACCACCCCACGCGGCCATCGCGACACGCTGGCAGGACGGGCGCCCGGCATAGAGAACTCAACTCGCAGCACAGTCCGCGCACAATCACACCGCAAATCGTCTCCGGAGATGCATGGCATGAGTTCCGAGAGCGTGCGCATATGTGGATGTGGAATGGGTCACACGTGTGTGCTGGCGGCTGCGATGATGGGCCTCATGCTCGGCGTCGCAACTCCGCGGGCCGCCGCGCGCGCAGGCGATAATGGGATTGATATCTACCCCGCCAATCCCCACTACTGGCAGTACCACGGCAAGCCGGTGCTGCTCCTCGGCGGGTCGGTCGAAGACAACCTGTTCCAGATCCCGAACTTGGCCGAGCACCTCGACACCCTCGCCGCCGCCGGCGGCAACTATGTCCGCTGCACCATGTCCGCCCGCGACGAGGGCAACGAGTGGCCGTTCAGGAAAGTCGGCGATCTCTACGATCTCGATCAGTGGGACGAGGAGTACTGGCGCCGCTTCGCCACCTCTCTCGATGAAACCCACCGCCGCGACATCATCGTGCAGATCGAGGTGTGGGCGACGTTCGACTTCTACCGCGACTGCTGGGATCGCAATCCGTTCAACCCCAGGAATAACTCGACCTATACCGCCGAAGAGACCGCCCTGCCGACCAAGGTGGACAGTCACCCGCTTGAGTGCGAGAACAGCTTCTTCTGGTCCGTCCCCGCCGAGAACAACCAGCAGACCGTCCTCAAGTATCAGCAGCGGTTTGTGGACAAGCTGCTCTCGTATTCGCTGCGCCACGACCACGTGCTGTACTGCATGGACAACGAGACAGCCGTGACGCCCCAATGGGGCATGTACTGGGCGAAGCACATCCGGGACGCCGCGGCGAAGAGCGGCAGGAAAGTCCACACCACCGAGATGTGGGATCCATGGGACCTCCGTGATGCGAAACACCGCGCGACCCGCGACCACCCCGACATCTACAGTTTCGTCGAGATCTCGCAGAACAACCACCAGCGTGGGCAGACGCACTGCAACCGCGCCCTGTGGGTGCGCCGCAGCATCGCCGACGCGCCGCGCCCGCTCAACAACGTCAAGATCTACGGCGCCGACACCGGCCGCTTCGGAAACTCCCGCGACGGTGTCGAGCGGTTCTGGCGCAACATCTTCGCGGGGGCGGCGTCCGCGCGTTTCCACCGGCCGGACTCCGGTCTCGGCCTCAGCGAATTGGCGCAGCGGATGATCAGGAGCGCCCGCGAAGTCACCGGCGCCATTGACCTCTTCCGCTGCGAGCCGCGCCCCGATCTGCTCGCCGATACACAGGACGACGAGGCGTACTGCCTCGCCAACCCCGCTGCGCAATACGCGGTCTATTTCCCCGACGGCGGAATCGCCCGGCTCTCACTCCGGGGCGCCGCCGGAGAACTCGAACTGCGCTGGTGCGACATCGAGGCGGGCCGGTGGACGCAGCCGACGCAGTTAGCGGGCAAGCAGAACGTCCGGCTTCGCGCACCCGGCTCCGGCCAGTGGGCCGCCTTGATCCTCGCCCGCGAACGGTGACATCGAGTCCAGTCAGACCTACTCCGCCGTGCTTGTGACCAATCCCCGCAACTGCGTCAGCTCCGCCCCGATCACCGGCGGCTCGGGCAGGTCGGCGATGCTCGCCAGATCCTTGAGCCCGCTGCCGGTCAGCAAGCAGCACACGGTGTCGCCGCGCGCAATGCGGCCGTCCGTGATCAACTCGAGCATCCCCGCCACGCTGACCACTCCCGACGGCTCGATGAACAACCCCTCGCGCTCGGCGAGCAGCCGCTGCGCGTGCGTGATGTCCTCTTCGCTCACCGCAACCGCCAGGCCGCCGGACTCACGCACCGCGGGCAGCGCCACGTGAGCATCGAAGGGGATGTCATCCGCAAGTCCGCCCGCGATGGTGTGCGCATCTTGCCACGGATTCGCGCATGCCTGCTCCGCCGACCACTCCCGCTCGACCGCGCGCACGAACGGCGCGCACCCCGCGGCCTGCACCGCCGCGAAACGCGGCAGCTTCAATTCCTGTCGCAGGCGCGCCGCGTCTTGGAACCCCTGCCAAATGCTCCCCAGCAATCCGCCGCCCCCGACCGGCGCGACGACCCAGTCCGGCGCGGGCATCTGCTCGACGATCTCTCCCGCGATCGTCCGCGCCCCGACGATGTTGAACGGGTCCGACCGCGCCGCCGTGGACAGCGAATGCCACCCGGACTCCGCAGCCGCCTCCTCCGCCAGTCGGAACAACTGCTCCGCCGAATCGCCCTCGACCCGCACCACGTGGGCCCCGCACAGCTGCACCTGTCGCAGCTTCGCCGCCGACGCCCACGCCGCCGCGATCACCCAGCACTCCGCCCCCGCCCGCGCCGAGTATGCCGCCGCCGCCGCCGCCACGTTCCCCGACGACACGACGTAGAACTGCGCGTCTCCTCTCTCTTGTCGGGACACCGCATGCTGCGCCCCGGCGCCGCCGGCCGCGTCCAGCGCATGCGAAATCCCAACCGATACTTGGCGATCCTTGAAGCTCCCCGTGGGATTCGCCGCCTCGTTCTTGAACCACACTGCGACATCCGCGTCGGCGCCCAGGTGCGCCGCCCGCGTGCACGGCGTCCCGCCCTCGCCCAGGGATACGATGGCATCGGCGTTCGCAATCGGCAGCACCGGATTCGACAGCCACATTGCACCCAGCCCCGGGACACCGCCGAATGGATGCCCTTCCCCGGGGGCCAAGGCGCGCGTGAGCGCCACCCCGAGCAAGCCGTCGCAGGACGCGCACCGCGTTACCTGCGCGTCCTGCTCCGCGCGGCACGACGGACAGAACAAGCGATAAACATCTTTCATAGCGTCACACTGCCCTGGAAAGGGTTGCCGCGACGAGCACATCGCGACGGCGCCCAACGATCACGCGGCGCCAGGTATTGCCGTAGCCCCGCGCTACCCGCAGGCCCCGATAGCCTGGTCTACTGATACTGCGCTTGGGGTGCCCATATCCTGCACGCCATGCGCGCGCGTGAAGAGCGCGCGCCGGCACCGCGGTCGCTTGGCGACAAGGTGAACCGGCGCCGCGGCGCGAACCTCTTCCACAGCAGCACGAAGCCCAGATCAAGAGCACTCGCCATTCGACCAAGCATGCGCTCTCCAGTCCTCGCACTAACACTGGCGGCCTCGATTGCGACGATTGCGTGGAATGGCAGCGTACCACGTGCGGCCGACGCTGCGTCCGGCGCGACGCGCGAGCCACCCGCCACGCCCGCCGCCACAGAAACCATCATCCCCTACGGGGACTTCGTCAAGGTCAACCGCTGGAGCGACATCCCCTTGCCCCAGCCGCATCGCCTCGAGCCGATCGCGAGACCGAAGCTGCCGTGCCTTTTCCCGATGCGCCCGCACTCGTGTCCCGCGGACGGCGCTGAGTGGGGCGCCGCTAAGACTTACGAGGCCGAAGTGGATTTCACCGTCCAGAACATCTCCCGCGCCACCCAGGACGTGCTGTTCGATATCCTGGTCTATCCCACGACGCCCTGGCAGAGAGCCGTCATTCACTCCTCGCGTCTGCCTCTGATCGAATGCTTCTACGACAGCGACGGCAACGCGTGGGTGCGCGCCGTGGCGGGGCGCATGCTGCCCGGAGAGCGGCGGGAGCAATCGCTGCGCATGACCGTGTCTGTCGCCAAGATGGCGCTGCAGCACGCAGAGAAGCGCGAGGCGCCGGGGGCGCCTGACTACTCGCCTGCAGTTGCGCGGTTCCTGTCGGACCAGTCCGAGGGCGAGGCGAGGGTCAACTGGTCGGGGACTCCCGAACTCACGGAAGTCGCACGCAAGATCACCGCGGACAGGAAAGGCAGTTTCGCCAAGGCCCGGGCGATATACCAATGGATGCGCCAGAACATCCGCTACGGCGCCACCGGCCATGGCAGCGGCCACTCCGCGCTGGTGCGGCGCAAGGCAGCCTGCGGAGGCCAGGCGAGGCTGTTTGTCGCGCTCTGCCGATCCGCCGGCGTCCCCGCACGCGAGATTGACGGCCACAACGCGCAGCACAAAGACGGGTCAGTCTCTAGCCATGCGTGGGCCGAGTTCTACGTGCCCGGCTTCGGCTGGGTGCCCGTGGACACGACGACCTCGCGCTTTGCCTACTCGACCCCGTGGCACGTCGGCAAGACGACCGCATTCACGCGCTATCAGCAACTCGTCTGCATCCCACGGTCGCACCAGAACGACGCCTATCACCAGGCCGGCGCAATCATCGTCGTCACCAAGGACGGCGCCGTGGCGCCTGAAGGCGAGTGGGGCTTGGCGTCCCTGCGCCTGGACATCCGCGAGGTGCAAGGCACAGCCAGCCGGCAGCGCCGGCCCGGCGTGACCCTGCGCTTCGACGACACCGCGCTCTACGTGGATGCCATCACCAGAGAAGGATCGCTGCTGATCCCGGTGCGCGCCTTCGAAAGCCTGGGCGCGGCGGTGAAGTGGGACCGTCGCGGTCGGATCGTGACTTCGCTCGACTCGCGCTCGGTCGCGATGACCGCCGGACAGGCTGTCGTCGTCGTCGCCCGAAATGGACAGCGCAAGAGCGCTCGATGGCCGGTCGCCCCGCGCGCGATCAATGGTATCACGTACGTTCCGCTGCGCGTGCTCGCGGAGGCATTCGGATTCGCAGTCGAATGGAAAGGTAACCTCGTCCGGCTCAGCCGCTGAGCGGACGAAGCAGTCCAGCAAGGAGGAGGACGCTGAATGCGGAGTGCAATACGCTCACTCATCCCTATGCTCGTAATGGTTTCCTTGGCGGCGGGCGTCGCCGGGGCTCAGGACGAGCGCCCGGCCGAACCCGTCTCCGCGACGCCCGTGGGCAACCCGAATGCGGTGGTCTGGCGCACGCCCGAGCCGCCCGCGGACCCGCAGAAGTGCGACGTCTGGGTCAACCCCAAGGATGACATGGAGATGGTATACATCGCCCCCGGCGAGTTCACCATGGGCAGCTCGAATGCCGAGATCGAGAAGTGGCTCGGGGCACATCCCATTGACCAGTTCGACTGGTTCGCTGATCAACAGCCGCAGTGCCGCATCCAGTTCGACGGCTACTGGATCGGTCGCACCGAAGTCACCAACGCCCAATACCAGCAATTCGTTCTGGCCACCAACCGCTTCCCGCCGGAGCACTGGGCCAAGACCAACATCCCCTCCGGCCTCGAGGACTACCCGGTGGCGCACATTGACTGGGACGATGCCAAGGCGTACTGCGAATGGGCGGGCGGCCGTCTGCCGACCGAACCCGAGTGGGAGCGCGCCGCGCGCGGCGGCGACGGCCGCACTTTCCCGTGGGGCTTCCAGTGGGACCCCAAGCGCTGCCGGAACCTGGAACTCCTCACGGGCCGCCGGTATGCCGGGCGCGACGCGGCCGCGTTATTCTATCTCGAGTGGGCCGGCAGCCACAACGAGGTACGCGAGGGCCCGGCCGCCGTGGCCTCCTACCCCTCGGGCCTTAGCCCGTGGGGCTGTTTCGACATGGCGGGCAACATGTCGGAGTGGTGCGCGGACTGGTACCAGCGCAAGGTCTACGAGCGCTATAGCGCAGGCGACCTCGCGCCGCCTCAGGGCAGCCCCCTGGGACTGCGCGTCGTGCGCGGCGGCGCCTTCAGCAATGGCGAACCCAGGTCCTTCCGCTGCGCCGCACGCAGTTACTCAGCGTATTTCAAGAAGGGCGTCGACATCGGCTTCCGCTGCGCCCGCGACGCCGCGCAGTGAGCCCGCAGCGAGAGCGGTCTCTACAACACGCAGGGGCACAGCGACGCTGTGCCCCTGCTTCTGTGTCATCTGCCATTGCCCGACGCGGCGCGTATCCGGCCGGCACCACGAAGCGGGACTCCGCCCCCTACCAGGAAGAGGCTTGCCCGCAGCCTCCGGCCGCGCCCGCGCTACCTCCCGATCGCGACTTCCTTCCCCGTGTTCCCCGAGCGGTAAATCGCGTCGAGCATTCGCTGCACCGTCAGCCCGTCCTCGCCCGGCGCGATCGGCTCGGCGCGCCCGCGGATGCACTCCACGAAATGGATCGCCTCCATCTCGTGACCGGACACGTTCGGCGCCGCGGGGGCCATGTCAATATGCACGCCCTGCTTGTCCGTGAAGATGCGCAACTGCGGCTCCAGGCTTGCCCCGCCGACCGTGCCGTAGATGTCGAGGAACGTGCGGTCGCGCTCGATGTGGCTCGCCCAGCTGACCTCGAGCTGAATCGCCGCGTCGTTCTCGAAACGGACGAGCGCCACCGCCAGGTCTTCGACGTCGAACTTCCCGGCGCCGTGGCCCACGCCGTAGCCGCCCTTGTCGCTCGGCCCGATCTCGCTGTACGTCAGCCCACTCGCCCGCACCGGCTTCGGCTTGCCCATCAGGTACCACGCGAGGTCGAGCATGTGCACGCCGAGGTCTATCAGCGGCCCGCCGCCCGACATCTTCTTCACGCCGAACCATCCCCGCGGACACCCGCTGCGGCGCAGCCAGCCGGTCTTGCCGAAATAGATGCGCCCCAGCTCGCCCTTCGCGATGAACTGCTTGAGCACGCCGGTGTCGCCGCGAAAGCGGTTGTTGAGCGCGATCATCAGCAGGCGCTTCGCCTCGCGCGCCGCGGCCACCATGCGCTCGCCCTCGCGCGCGTTCATCGCGAGCGGCTTCTCGCACATTACGTGCTTGCCAGCCCGCAGGCAGTCAATCGTCACCGACGCGTGCAGGTAATTCGGCAGGCACACGCTCACCGCGTCAAGCTCGTCGAGTTTCAGCAGCTCGCGGTAGTCCGTAAACACGCGCTCCGCGCCGAACTCCGCCGCCGCTGCCTGCGCGCGCGCGGCGTCGAGGTCGCACACCCCGATGATCCTCGCATCCGGCGATTTGCGGTACCCGCTGAGGTGCGCGCGCCCGATGCTCGCCCCGATAATCGCGACCCCGATCTGCCCCTTCGTCTTCGTCTCGAACTTCGCCGTCGTCTTGTTCGTCTTCGCTGGCATCAACCAGTCAATTCCTCCCGATCAAATTGTGAGCAACGCGCGCCCCGCCCGCGACATTAACACGAGGGAGAGTATATGGAGCCGGCTTGCGGCCTGTCAAGCTAGGGCAGTCCAGGGAGCGCGGTTCGTAGCCGCGCGGGGGGTTTGTCACAGCATCGCCCGCGAGGCGAGGTACACGACGAGCGCGCCCACGGCGATGCGATATGCCACGAAGGGGTACAGCGTCCCGCGGCCGAGATACGCGAGGAAGAACTTGATGACCGCGTAGCCGCTCACCGCCGCGCTCAGCACGCCGACCACGAACGGCCACGCCATTCCCGCGGGTATCCCCGCGCCGATCAAATCCCACCCCTCCGCCGCCGCCGCGCCGCCGATGATGGGTATCGAAATGAGGAACGAGTAGCGCGCCGCAGCCTCGCGCCTAAAGCCCGCGAACAGCCCGGTCGCTATCGTGATCCCCGCCCGCGACGTGCCCGGCGCCAACGCGAGCGCCTGCGCCAGCCCGATAATAACCGCATCGCCCCATCCGACGGCCTCGACCCCGCGCCGGTGCTTGCCCGCCCATTCCGCTGCCGCCAGCAACACGCCGACGCCGACGAGCAGCAGCCCGATGATGAGCGGGGCGCCGAGCCGCTGCTCGATGACATCCTCGAACAGCACCCCCGCCGCCGCGCCGGGGATGGTGCTGATAATCACGAGCCACGACAGCTTGCGATACGGATCGTCCCGCAGACTCCATCGCGCAATGCTGCCGAGCCACCCGCGAACCAGCCCGACCACCTCGCGCCGGAAGTACAGCACGACGCCGACGAACGTCCCGAAATGCAGCGCGACGTCGAAAGTCTTGTTCAGCTCGGGATGGTGAAAGATCTCCCACTGCCAGAGCCACGGGACGAGGATGAGATGCCCCGAGCTGCTGATCGGGAGAAACTCGGTCAGCCCTTGGATGATGCCGAGGATGATGGCTTGCCAGATGGTCATGGTGTGACCGACGCGGGAGCACGCAGCGCCCACATATTCGCGGCATTCGGAGGGCATCCCTTTCCAATGCGGGACGCCCGCGCCACGATCCGCGCGAAGCGCGCAGGACGGCGCGGGGCGACGTGGAACTCTTGCCCCGGTTTGGATGTCTGATACTGCGGATGGCCCTGCGACTTCGGAGGAGGTGACCCATGGACGCTTGCTCGCCCCGTCGCGGCCGCGGCCGCATTCAGGCGGCGCTCGTCACGCTCCTGGTCGGCGCGTTGATCTGCGCGCCCGGCCCTGCCCCGGGCGTCGCGGCGACCGCCCCCGCGCAGCCCGGTACGGGCATGTACACCGACCAACAGCTCCGCAGCGCCGACGTCGAGACCCTGTTTCAGACCGTCCTCCGCCCCCAGCCGGGCTACCACAAGTACGCCGGCCTCAACGGGCTCATTCGCAAGTTCCAGATCAGCGATGCCGCGACACAAGACCTGATCCTGACCCTCGCGACGCAGTACCTGCGCGGCAGGACGCCTGACACATTCGACCTCAGGGTGCAGTGCGGCATCCTCTTCGGCGACATCGGCGACGACCGCACCGTGTCGGTCCTCGCGCGGTCACTGCGTCAGGATCCGGCGGTCGGAGTGAGAATGGCGGCGGCCGGCGCCCTGGGCAAGTTCGATTCGCCCACGGCGATCAGCGCGCTCCGCTACGCCGTGAGAAACGAGTCGAGCGAGCAGGTGCGCAACGTCATCGGCCAGGCGATGCGCGGGGAGTTCCGGACCGCGCTGCCGTCGCAACCCGCACCCACGCGTCCGGGCGCGGCGGCGCCGCGCAAGGAGCAGGAGATCCTCCTGCGCGATGCGGCGCAGCCGCCACCGCTGCGCGTCGCGACGCCGGAGAAGCGGCTGCCGTGGCCGTTCCCCGGGGATTTCCGCGCGCAGAATGTCTTCAACAACTACCAGCAGCCGACCGACGAGTACATTCACGGCGGCCTCGATTTCATCCAGCCCGCCGGCACGCCGGTGTCCGCCGTGGATTCGGGCTACGTCGCGGCGGTCGCAACCAATTACCCGGACTGGGGCAAGACGCATTGCTTCTTCATCGTCACGCCGCAGAAGGACGGCAGCGAGGGCTGGTGCTACACGCACGCTGACCCGGGCACCTACACCTTCAAGGCCGGCGACTACGTCGAGCAAGGGCAGCGGCTCGGCGCGGTGGTCAAGTTCTCCGTCGGCGACAAGCCCGGCGTGGATCATTTGCATCTGCACTACGTGCGCTTCGAAAGGACGGCCGAAGGCAAGGTCGAGACGACGAGCCTGCTCGATCCGCTGCTCTTCTTCGAGTACGAGGACGCCCTCGCGCCGCTGATCCTCGAGCCCTTTCACTTCGTGAGGGACGGGACGCTGGAGGAGTTCCCGGCCGGCGCGGGCGGCCGGGCGGTCGTCAGCGGCAAGGTGGACGTCATCGTCGGCATGGCCGACGGCGCGACCGATACGGGATGCAATTGGGGTGTGCCGGTGGTGACGTTCGCCATCACCGGGCCGGTGCGGTACGCCCTGCAGAAGCTCGCGCTCGACCAGCGCGGCAAACTCGCCGACGCCAAGCAGACGCGGCCGCTCTACCTGTCCTACGAGGAGAAGAAGCGGTTCCTCGAAAACCCCGACGGCTTTCCGCGCTATCACTTCCTGCGCATCACGAAGAGTGACGGCGACGGCATAATCGAGCCGGCCGACGCGCTGCATAGTTGGGACACCACGGCACGCGGCGAAGACGGCAAGCGCATCTGGCCCGACGGCGAGTACACGGTGACGGTCCACGCCTGGGACCTGGCGGGCAACGGCGCCAGCGCGGAGTGCACGGTGCGGGTCGAGAACCGGTGATTGGGCCACCCAACGAGGCGGCGATCATTGCGCCATCCGACTATGGCGGACGAGTCTGCGGATATCGCTGAGCCTGTCCGGCATTCCGCGCGCCTCCGCGTTCCCGCCATAGGCGGGCACGCATCAGCGGCTTACGACCCGACCTCCAGCGCGACCGTCGCCACCTTCTTCGGCCCGACGTCGAACGTCACCGCTCCGCCGCCCGCCGGCCCGGCCTCCGGGGTCAGTTCGCTGTCGGGCTCCTCGTTGAGATTCGTCAGCCGCGCGGCGCGAATCGGGCGGAACAACGTGATGCGCCCGAGCAAGGCGTGATCCGTCGGATTGAACGCGCGCACGACGAGCGCGTCGCTCCGCTCGCCGCGCTTGACCGCGCTCAGCACCAGCGCCGCCGGCTCCAGGCGCAGCAGGCTCATCTCCTTCGGCAGCTCGCCGGCGTGCGGCGCGGTCTGCGCCAGCTCGACCGGCACGTTGAGCCGCTCGGTTTCCTCGAACACGTCGCTGTGCGACCACGGCCCCGCGTGCGGGTAGATCCGGTAGCGGAACTCGTGCTCGCCCGGGCTCTGCGACAGCATCATCTCGGGATGCCGCTCCCACCGCCACGACACCGTCGTCAGCGCCACCTCGTACGCGCGCAGCAGCGTCACGGCGACGGTGCGGTCGGGCGTATCGGTGACCTCGTACTCCCTCATGCCGTCATTGATGATCGCCAGTCCGACCTTCCCGTCGCTCACGTCAACAAACCGCTGCTGCGGATGCGTCGGGTTCCAGGTGTGACGCC
>CP070648.1:1958227-1964899 GCA_020354555.1 Armatimonadota bacterium
AAGCTGCTTGGCTCGGACGGCCGGCTGCTGCACGAAGCTCGGCAGGCGTTCTACATCCGCCAGCCCGGCCCGCCCCGCGATGAGTTGAGCGTCCTCGTTTTTGGTCCCGACGGGCGGTATCCCTCCAGGCGCATCGCCATGAACCGCTTCGTCGAAATGGGAATGAACGCGGGGCTCAACGCCCACGGCCTGGCGCCGGCCAACGTGCATCCCGTGAAGTACGATTTCCGGCTCGTCGTCCGCGCGGATGAGCAGGGCCACGTGAGCCCCGACATCACCTCGCCGTCCTACATCCAATACGTCCAGGGTCAAATGAAGAAGACCGCCCTCGAAGTCGCCCCGTTCTCGCCGCTGCTCTACTACCTCGGCGATGATGTGCGCTACCTCAGCTACGGCGAAGACGGCGGATGGAACCCTGAGATGCGCGTCTCTCTGGCGGAATGGGCGAAGCAGACCTACGGCGATCTCGGTCAGATCAACCAAGCCTGGGAGACGACATACGAAACCTTCGATGAGATCGAGCCGGTCACATTCGCCGACGCGCTGGCGGGAGTGCGTGACGCCGATAGGCCGCGTTACGGGCCGCTGTGCCATTGGGTGGATCACCAGCTCCACACCGACCGGATGTTTACGCGCTTCCACCGCCTGCTGGGGGATGCGATCAACGAGGTGGACCCGGACACGCCGTCCAACATCGGCAGCTTCGTCGTCGGGTGGACGCCGCCGGGCAGCGGCTTCGACTTCTGGCAGTTGAGCGAGGGCCGGCAGCTCGGATTCCAGTACCCGAACCCGTGGGTGCACGAGATCTTCCGCAGCGCGTTGGCACCGGGCGCGCTGCAAGGGACCTGGTACGGGGGCTACGGGCTGTACAACTACCCGCCCGCCTATCTCGACCAGGACTTCCTGCCGTGGTGGAGCGTCTTCCACGGACTCAACGTGCACGGGCTCTATTTCGGCGGTATCTCCGCGAGGTGGTTCGACGAGCGGCTGCTCGGTCCGGATCTGTCATTCATGCCCGGCGTCGCCAAGATCGTCGCGCAGCACGATGAACTGAGAAGCGGGCTGGCCAAGCTCCTGTTTAATGCCCGCAAGGTTAACGACGGCGTGGCGATCGTGTACTCGCCGGACAGCATCCACGCCTCCGCCGTGTTCGACCGGGGTTTGCCCAAGGCGCCGGAGTGGGACGCCCAGGACACCGGTTCCGATCTGTACATCTACATGCAGTGCTGGGAAGGGCTGATGTATCTGCTCGGCGACCTCGGGCTGTCCTTTGATGTCGTGCCGTCGTCGCACCTCGGCGACGGGCAGTTTCTGGAGCGCGGTTTCCGCGTGCTGGTGATGCCGCTGAATCTGCGCGTGACTGCCGCCGAAGTGGAGACGATACGGCAGTTCATCAGCGACGGCGGGGTGCTAATCGCGGACGCGTTTCCGGGGATGTTTGACGGACGCTGCCGCGCAGACCACTCGGGCGTGCTCGCCGACGTCTTCGGAGTCAAATTCGCAGGTGGGATTCCGGGCGCGAGCGTACGGCGTGAAGCGGCGGTCGCCGCGTTCGGCGCGGGATTGCCTGTGGTCGTCGCCGATGCGGGCATTACGTTAGCCGGCGCGGAGGCAAGAGGCGAAACCGAAAGCGACACGCCGATCTTCCTGGTTCACCGATACGGCAAGGGCACCGCGATCGTGCTCAACGTCCTCGCCCGCGACTATCAGATCTGGCGCACCGCGGCGACGGAGATGCCCTTTCGCCAGGCCGTGGGGGGACTGCTCGCCGACGCCGGCATCGAGCCGTATCCCGAGGTCAAATGCGTTGTCGGCGCGGGCGGAAGCGCGGAGCATCCCCTGCAGGCGACAGAGGTCCATCGCTACGAAATCGGCGGGGCGCGGTACGTCGGGCTTTTGCGGCATCACAAGCTGCGCCCGGACGAGGTCATCTACATGGCCGACCTGCGCCCGAAGGCGGTATCGGTTACCTTCGACCGGCCGTGGCATATCTATGAGATGCGCAGCGGGATGTACCGCGGCTACACGGACGCGATCGAGGACATGATCTACCCGGCGGTGGCAGAGCTGTATGCGCTGCTGCCTTACGAAGTACGCGACCTCGAGATGCAGGCGGAGTGGGAATCCGGAGCCGTCGTTGTCAGCGCTGAGGTTATTTTCGGTGACGCAGAAGTCGCACGCGTACCGCACGTGTTCCACATCGTACTGACTGACCCCGAGGGCCGTCAGCGCCCCGAGCTGAGCCGCAACATCGTCGCGGAGAATGGTCGCTGCCGCGAGCGCATCTTCGTGGGGTACAACGCGATACCTGAGGGCTGGCGCATCACCGTGCGCGACGCCGCCAGCGGCATGAGGCGAGAGGCCTCTCTCGGATCCTAGCCCAGGCTGTCCATCAGGTCAGACCTTGCGCATGGTCGTACCCGGACCGCGTTGGCGACGGACACGACGGCGACGGCAGCCAGGCAGTGAGGCCATCCCCCGCCGCAGCTTTGCCGGCCTACCAAGCGCCCGGCCCACGGCTCATTCCGCCAGCGACCGAGGCAGGCACGCCGCGTATGCTCTGTGCGCCCGCGTGCGCGCCAGTCGTCGGGATAGCGCGGCAGATCGCGCCTTGTCGCCGCAGCGGTGATGCAGCACTGCCTCGTGGAAGATCAGCCCGCCCTCGACGTCGTCTTCGAAGCGCGCAACAACATTGCCTCTGCGCGCGTCCAGCGCGCGAAGCTCGGCAGGCAACCGCGAATACAGCCGCGCCAGACGCGCGCTATGGCGCTCGCTCATCTCGCAATACGCGCGGAGCCCGAGCACGACATCGAGCTTCTCCCGGCCAGGCCGGTTGCGCCGGTTCATCGGAGTGGGCTTCTGCTGTCCGTCTCCGTAGTCTATCACCCCCTCGAAGTTCTCGCCGAGGTATCTCCGCATCAGAGCGGTCAGCTTCGCGCTCGTAAGCTGATTCTCCAGAATCGGCTCTGCGCGACACACCCAGTGCCGGATGAACTCCAGGCTCGAGCATCCGAAGGTTCGCTTGAAGTGTCCGATCCGCGGGTGCGGCGCGCCCTCATCGAGGATGATGATGGAGCACTTTCCCTTCCTGGAGAACGGCAGCGACACCGTGTACGTGACTGGTTGCTGCTCTGCTCCGACCGGCCACGCGGGCGGCAGGTCTTCGGGAATGGCCACGCGGAAGACGCGCGTGGTGCGGCGATCGGCCGCATCCAGCAGCGTCAGCCGAGCACTCGAGTCCCTGAGCACCGCGCGCATGCCGGTCGTGAATCCCTTCGGGAAGGACGCGGGAAGGCGATGGGCGAAGCCGCGCCCCGCTTGGTTGACCGGCACGAGGATGTCGGCGGTGCTGAAAGGCACTTGCGCAGGACACGTGACGAGATCCAGCACACCGACCGGCGAATTGGCAATCCAGTTCGCCCCGGCCTTGTCCAGATGGCCGAGCGGGCGACCCATGTCCACCAGGGCTTCCGCAACCATGCAAAACACCGGCGCCAGCGAAGCATCACCGCCGTCGGCGTCCTTGCGGCCACACCGCGCAATCCGGGCGTTTCTCTGGCAGTAGGCGACATTGTACCCCGCGTTGACAACGGGGACCAGGGCGACCGTGCACGCGACGGGGAAGGCTTCGCTCGCTACCATCAACGCGACGTACCCGCCTGCGCTTCCCCCAGACAGGACGATGCGCCGGCTGTCCACAAACGGCATCGCGCGCACCGCCTGGACGAGCGCGATGTTGAAGTTGATGCTGTCGCAGAACGGGTTGAGGCCTTCAGCGGCGGAGATTGCGGCCCACCCCTCGCGCAGGTAACCGGCCATGCCGTCCAGGTTTGTCTCGTAGTGCAGGTGAATGACCGCAGGTAACGGCGCTGGGGCACGGGACGGGACGAACAGCCGCGCGGTTCCGGCGGCGAACTGACCCTCGATATTGAGGTACGGCACCCGTATGTCGTAGCACTGGACGCGAATCCCTTGCCCCCGTCGCTCGCCCGGCAGCCGCGCTGTCCTCTCTGCTACTACTTGAAAGGGGCGGTCTATCCGCGCTGGGGAGAGACGGCCCTTCAAGCCGTTGAGCCATTCCCTCCAGCGCCTTCCTGACACGCTTGTGCTTATGCCGATCATGTCTCCGCAATGCCGCAGTCCCCTGGTCGGTGCGCCGCGGCGCGTGCGACGTTCTTCGGCGCTTCGCTGCCGCGTCCCTGCGACTGTGCGGCGCCCGGTCTGGGCAGACATCCCGATCGCGCACTGGGATTGCGTGCCGCCCGCGCGGGAAGACGACCGAGCGCCGCCGCTCCTGATGTGGTAGAATCCACACCAGCCGCATCGCCGCAGAGCCGAAGGAGTGCACACACCGTGAACCCGCGCGACCGCTTGCTTGCTGCGCTGAGAGGCCAAAAGCCCGACCGAGTGCCGCTCTTGCTGGAGGGCTGCCAGTTCGCCGGCCGCGCCGACGTTGATGCTCTGTCGGACCCTGCCCTCGCCGAAATCGCGCGGCGCATCTTCGAGCACACCACGTATTTCGCCTCCTGTCCCTCCCACGTCAATCGCTACCTGGTGACTCCGCCGCAGCGAATTGTGGAAGTGCATCGCGAGGAGAAGGAAGGTAGCGTCAGGGCCGTCTCGGAGATCGATACGCCCAGGGGCACACTGACGGCGGTAACCGGGCGCAACGCCACGACCAATACCGTCTGGACCATCAAGTATCCCGTGGAATCACTGGAGGATATCGAGAGAATCCGATCCGTGCCGTGGGAGCTTCCCTCCGGGCTCGCCGCGCCGGATCTGTCGCAATTGCCCCCGGACTTCGCGGAGCGCGGCGTGATACACAGCGGCGTCTCGTCGCCGTTCGTTTGCGTCGCGGGGATGATGCCGTATCAGTACTTCCTGGAGCTCTGCGCGACGGAACCCGCGCTCATGCGGGAACTCGCGAGCATATGCCACGAGCGAATCGCCGCCGTGCTCGACGCCCTGCTGGCCGACAGAACCGTTGAGTACGTGTGGATGGGCGGATGCGAATGGCTGACACCGCCGATGGGATCTCCGCGCCTCTACGAAGAATTGGTTCAGCCGTTCGAAGCGGATCTCATCTCACGCATGCACGCGGCGGGAGCGCTGTGCCACATTCACTGTCACGGCAATGTGCGCTCGACCCTGGAGATGGTGATCGAGCGCGGCGCGGATTTCTTCGAGCCGGTCGAGCCCCCTCCCGACGGCGACAACGCCTTAGCCGAGGCCAAGGCAATCGCCGCCGGGAGGTTCACGTTGGGCGGCAACATCGAGGCCCGAGTGCTCCAATACGAAAGCGTTGAGGCCGTGGAGGCGGCGACGAGAGCAGCGTTCGAGGGCGGCAAGGCGCGCATGGTGCTGCAGACCTCTGCCGGGCCGATCGGCAGCATCAGCCCCACGCTGCTCACCAACTACCATCGCATGATAGACGTCTGGGAGGAATGCGCGGCACTGGGTGATCAAGTATAGGGTGAGTTGGCCGCGCGTCGGCGCCGTCTCTGCGCAATTCGCTCCGGGAGCGTCCGTAGGCGGCCGTCGGCGGCCAGCCCACTCTGTGTGCTCCGTGGTTTCTAGGTGCTGCGGCGTGTGTCGCGCATCGCATTGACCCCGCACACCGGAAAAGGTAGTATTACAGAGGCTCGGGCATTACCGGCACGCCGGTGATGCCTGCGGACTCTCCTGGGCGGGATTCGCGCGGGAGAGATGGTCGCTTGCATCGCTGCCCGATGCAGAGACCTCGATAAGATGTGAGGAGCGGGCTGGACGGCCGCCCTGGGGCTACGCCCCGGGGAGGAAAGTCCGGACTCCACAGGGCAGGGCGCTGGGTAACGCCCAGGAGGGGTGACCCTACGGAAAGTGCCACAGAAAACACACAGCCCGCCGTCGTACGCATAGGGGCACGGCATGCTGTGCCCTGCTAGCGAAGGCGGGCAACGGTGAAAAGGTGTCCCGATTCGTCGGGATCCCGGTCCGCCTCAGGCGGCGCCGGGACGGTAAGAGCGCACCGCCGCGGTGGTGACATCGCGGGCATGGCAAACCCCGCCCGGAGCAAGGCCAAATAGGAGGCGCATGCGGTGGCCCGCCGCTGCCTCGGGTTGGCCGCTACGAGGAGTCGGGTAACCGGCTCCCTAGAGGAATGGCCGTCCGCGACAGAATCCGGCTTATAGGCCCGCTCCTCAGGCCTTATTTGGGCGCTTTTTGAGCTCATAATTCTTGAGGCCCTGGAGATAGTGTCCTTGCCACGGTCTTATGGGACACTTCTCCGCGGCGAAAAAGGCGCCAAATCGGCGGGCCCGAACAGGCCCTCTCCCCCAGTTGGGCGGCACACCGAATTAGGGAGTGTGCTGCCATGGACATCACCCGACTGCACGAGGAATTCCTGCGCTACGTCGAGGTCGAGCGGGGCTGTAGCCTGCTGACGGTCGAGGCTTACCGCGCCGACTTCCGCCGCTTCCTGTGCTTCCTCGCCGAGGACAAGCGGGAGCCTGCCCTAAGCGCCATTGACCGACAGACGATCCGCGCCTACGTCGCGTGGCAGCGAGAGTTAGGCAACAGGAACAGCAGCATCGGCCGTCGGCTCAACTCGCTGCGCTCGTTTTGGAAGTACCTACGGGATAGCGAGTATACCGAGCGCGATCCCTTCCTCAAGGTGCCCGTTCCCAAATC
>CP070648.1:1964999-1972595 GCA_020354555.1 Armatimonadota bacterium
ACGACGGCCGCGGGCTGTGGTCCACCGGCATGTTCCACTGCGACCATGCGTACGGTGGAGATATTGACCCGCAGCGGCCGGGGCTCGAGGTCTACTATGGCTACGAGCGGCCGAAGCCGATCAACGGTGTCTGTCTCGTCGACGCCAGAACCGGGGAGGTCATCTGGGGGCTCAAGGAGCGGACGTATCACGTTCACAGCTCGGGCCTGTGCTCGGAT
The DNA here is from genome assembly GCA_020354555.1 of Armatimonadota bacterium. NCBI lineage: Bacteria > Bacillati > Armatimonadota > Armatimonadota bacterium. The sequence continues at coordinate 1,965,218 of CP070648.1, forward strand.
ATTGACCAAGCGCATCCAGGGATGGAATGCTACAGCGGCGAGCGGGACTATCCGATGCGCCGGCTGCATGCCGCGAACGGGGAGCTGCTTGCTACCGAGAGCGCATTTGATGTTGGTCTGAGTCCCCGGGCGGTGTACTGGGACGCCGACGCCCAACGCGAGCTGCTTCACGGCGGCCGGGTCTATGACTATGACACAGGCCTCACGCATCTCGCGGGCGTCGCGGGGCACCAAGCCGCCTGGGCCGATATATTCGGGGATTGGCGCGAGGAGATCGTCACGTCAGTCGCGGGCGAGCTGCGGATATATACCACGACCGTTCCAGCAACCGACCAGCGCGTCACGCTGATGCAGGATCCGATCTATCGCGCCGATGTCGCGCACCTCGCGATGGGTTACGCGCAGGTGCCGATGACGAGTTACTGTCTCGACGCGCGAGGCCGTCCTTAGAATCGCTGACCGGAGTCTTGCACCCACAGGCGGCTGCATGCGGCCGTCGCGAGGTGAGCGACGAATCCTGGCGCGGCTGAAATGAAGAACCGGGTAAAAGCAACTCTGCTCCTTGCCGCGGCGTCGGTAATCGCAGTTGGCGCCGCGCGAGGGCAATCGCAAGAGACTGCTCTCGAACAGCTCCGCGCGGGTCACAAGGTGGACGCGCGCATCGGGCAGGCGCCGTCGGGCAAGATGATGCTGCTCATTGACGGGCAGCCGCTGGCGTTGTTCTGGGCGAACCTGACGGACGGCGCTGACCCCGACTACCGCCGCGCCGGCCTCAACACCGTGTTCGCGGAACTGGCCTATGCCGGCGACGCCGTGCCGCTCGATGAAGCCTTCAGGGAGTGGGACGACTACCTCCTTGGCATCAAGCAACGTGGCTTCTATGTTATCGTGTACCTCCACAACAGCATACACGCCGGCGCGGGCCGAACGCCGTGGGCCTTTGACGCTCAGTGGCGCAGTTACGTGCAGTCCATTGTGAGGCGTTATCGCGACACGACGAATCTCATCGGCTGGTGCTTTTCCGACGAGCTCGGCGACGCGCTCACCTATCCCAACGAGGCGTTTCGCGACTTTCTGCGGCGGGAGTACGGAAGCATCGAAGCGCTGAACGCGGCATGGGACGGCCGCTACAGCAACTTCGGCGAGGTCACGCTCGAATATCAGCGGCAGGGGCACGGCCGGCCTGAGGACAGCATGGTGACACCCTCTTTTCCGTTCGGCATCGGTCCCAAGGCGTTCGACTCGGCCAGGTTCAAGCTCGACCGTGTCGCCTGGGCCAATCGGCAGTTCGAGTCGGCGGTCCGTGAGGTTGACCCGGCCACGCCGATCTGGTCGGGCGCCAACAACCTGGGCTGGCCGGCAACGCGGATTCCCCGGACCTGGGGTGCGTTCTTCGATTTCTACCCCGGGAGCAGCGGCTCCGACTTCGACACTCATCACGTGTGGATGGTGGATGTCGGCAGGGGGCCGAACGTGCGGCCCGCCATGCCCATGCTGCTTCCCGAGGACTCCGCCCGTTTCCACTGGCACCTCGACGCGCGGGTGATCCGCGGTTGGATGGCGGAGGCGGCCCTGCACGGCGCCGCCGGCATCACGTTCTGGCCGTGGAGCTTCCTCGGCGTGGACGACCGGCCGGGTGACCGCAGCAGCAGCGCGCAGCGCATTGACATGTGCGAGACGACAATCCGCACGCTGCGGGCCTCGGGGATCTTCGAGATGCTGCCCCGGCCGACAATCGCGGTTCTCTATGAGCCCTATGCCGAGGGATGGGGCGCGATGTCCCAGGTATACGGGCTGCTGCGCCATCCCAGCGGCGAGCCGGTGCCCCTCATGCGGGAACTGAAGTACGGCACCCGGTATGGCCAGGTGGACTATCTGACGACCTCCACGTTGAGCCGCGCGGAGTTGGACAACTACGGCGTGATCCTCGCCCCGTTTGCAGCCGACATCGGCGCAGACGCCATGCGCAGGCTCACGGACTACGTGCGCGGAGGCGGCGTGCTGTTTGCCGATGTCGGCTTCGGGTGCATCCAGGCGGGCAAGGTCGTGACCGGCATGACGGATGCGGCGAAACGTCTCTTCGGGATCAGGCGCCTGACGGTCAGCGACAGCGGGCCCGGTCGGTTTGTCGCGACGGGAGATTTCGGCGAGCTTCTCGGCGGGTTGCAGGCCGGAGTTGACGCAACCGACAAGCTGCGCGAAATGGCGTTGGATGTGGAGCCTTCAACAGCCGTCGCGGCGCTGCGCGGCCCCGGCCGTCAGGGCCTGTATGTGAACCGTGTGGGCGAGGGCTATGCGATATTCTACAGCGCGCTCGCCTGGTCGTCTCCCAGCGCGACCGACCCTCTCATGGGGAAGATCCACAATGCGCTGTTTGCCCGCCGCGCGAGGATCGCGCTAACTGAAATCAAGCCCAGTGGTGACGATGCGGAAGAGTGGTCACAGGTCTTCGCGGAGCCATACTTCGCGCAGGGCTGCGAAGTCGCGCGTTTCGCGCAGGGCTATGCGCTGCAGAATCGAACGGATACCCACAGGGATGTCACCGCTCGAATAGACGAGCGGGTTGAGCATTACGGGCTTGCGCCGCGCAGCGTCGTGCTGGTCAGGGGCAGCGAGGTCATTCCGCTCGGCAGCGGGGTCTGGCCGGCGGAAACAGGGCCGGAGGGAGATGCAGGCGACCCCAATGCGCCGCTCGCCATTACCCAAATCTCGCTCGGCGGGAATGGAGCGCGCTATCTGGAAGGGCGGCGCTTGAGCCGGGCGCGGCTTCGCTGAAGCGGCGCATCGCGGGGTCAGGCGACCCCGCGCCCAGTGTGTCGCCCGGCCGTCGTTGAGCACGATGTGGGTAATGACCCCGATTAGCGGGGGTGAGCGCGATGGCCGAACAGTCCGCAGGGCGCCCGAGATCGGAAAAGCTGGCAGTAACAGCTGCGGTGCTCGTGTTCGCCGGGCTTGTGGTGGCGAGTTGGGTCGCCCTGACGCGGCCGTACAATTCGTATTTCTACGGCACGTACGTCTGCACCCATTGAGGGTCCAAGCGGATCGTCGATCGCCGGAGCATTGGGCGATTAATGTACCGCGAGCGTGTCACGCTCAGCGACACTGCGATCTCGCGGGCGCTCAACGCGCGTCACAAGCAGACGTGCCGCCATGAGTGGTATCTCATCGACTTTGGCCGCGGCATCGGCCCCTTGCTTAGGGAAATGGAACAGGGCGACTACTGGACGGAGTTCTCCGTCGTGCGGATGCTGATCCGCGATGACGGCTTCGCCCGGGAACTAGCCCAGATGCAGCACCCACGGCAGGTGTGGCACGCGCTCATGGGGGCCGGCGAGAAGTCGCCGGAGGACATGCATGGCCTGCTCGGCGGTTGGTGGGGTGCGGGGCCGGATCGCGAGCCATTCGCTGACTGGTGGGCGGCCAACGAGGAGCGCGTCCGGCAGCTTGCGTCGGGCAGCCGGCCGTAGGAATAGCGGCAGAATCGCGCTACGGCTCCTGCTGCTGCTGCTGCGCCAGTGCCTGGCGCACCTTGTCGCGGTGCGCCTCAGTCTCCCCCGCCAGTGTCTCCAGGAGCTGCCGCAGCTCCGCGCCGTCGCCTTCGAGGATCTCGAAATAGCGCCGTTCGAGCAAGGAGTCCTCGAGGTCAGCGCAGGCCGAGAGAATCTCGACTAGCGGGATGTCCCGGCGCCGTTCCGCCCCCCGGAGCTGTTGGCGCACGTTGTCGAGCGAGGTCAGGATCTCGCGCGAGCTGAACCGATCCGGGTTGACGCGAGCCGCCCCCGAGCGCGCCTTTTCCGCGAAACCGACGATCGACCGGGCGTGCTCGCGCTCCTCTGCGACGAGACTGTGGAAGAACTCCGCCTGCTCGGGGAACTTCTGCGCGTACGCCTCATAGAGGTCGGCGATTGCCGACTCGTGCGCCGCCATCAGGCCGATCGTCTCGAGCTGATCCGCGAGTGAACTCATCGCCGCCGCTCCTTCGAGGAACCGCGTCTCGGACATCTTGCTGATTCAACCGACCGGAGCCGCGCCCCTGCTCGACGATTCGGACGCGCGGGCGAAGGCCCACACCAGGCTGCTCACCCGCGAGCGCGGCCTCGGCGCGCTCCCGTGAGTCTCTCAATCACGGTTCACCGGGACATGCAGGGCGGTCCCTACCCCCCCTGCTTCAGCTCCAGCTTGGCTACTTTGCCGGTGGGGAGCTTGGGCAGTTGGTCGCGGAATTCAATTTCCTTGGGGCATTTGTAGGCGGCGAGATTGCCGCGGCAATACGCAATGATGTCCTCGGCGTTGCAGGCCTCGCCGGGGCGCAGCGCGACGACCGCCTTGACGCGCTCGCCACTGTACTCATCGGGAACCCCGATGATCGCGGCGTCCGCCACCTGGGGATGGCGATACAGCACTTCCTCCACTTCCCGCGGATACACGTTGAAGCCGCTCACCAGCACCATTTCCTTCTTGCGGTCAACGATGTAACAGTATCCGTCGCTGTCCACTTTGCCCAGATCACCAGTGTGGAACCATCCGGAGGTCATGGCTTCGGCCGTCTCCTCCGGCAGGTTGAGGTAGCCCTTGAAGATGTTCGGCCCGCGACAGACGACCTCGCCAACCTCCCCCACCGGCACCTCGCGATCATCTTCGTCAAAGATCTTGATTTCGACTCCCGGTATGGGCGGCCCAACCGAGCCGGGCTTGGTCTGCTCTCCGGCGGCGTTGGTGCAGAGCACCGGCGATGTCTCCGTCAGACCATATCCCTCCTGTATCGTGATGCCGTAGCGCTCGGCGAACCGCTCCAGGACTTTGACCGGCAGCGCCGCCGCGCCGGAATAGACGACGCGCAGGCTCGACAGGTCGAATTCCCGCGGAGACTCGAAACTGCTCATCGCGATGTACATCGGCGGCGCGCCATAGAACACGCTCACTCGCATCTGCTCAATCGTGGACAGCACGAGTTCCGGGTCGAAGCGTTCGATGATGATGCCGGTGCCTCCCGCGTACATCGGCGCGCCCAGGGCGACGTTCATGCCGTAGATATGAAACAGCGGCAGCACGAGCATGCTGATGTCGTCGGCTCTGAGTTCGTACCTCGGCAAGAACACCAGCGGCTCGCAATTGGAGATGAGGTTGTTGTGGGTGAGCATGGCGCCCTTGGGCCGCCCCGTCGTGCCGGAGGTGTAGCATACGACGGCAAGGTCCTCGGGGTCGATGTCCACCTGCGGACGCGCATTCTGGTCGCTTGCCAGGATGGCTGTCAGCGGCACGACCGAATCGTCCGGCGCTTCCCGCGCCACGATGACGTGCTCCAGAGTCGGCACCTTCGCGCGCACCGCCGCCGCGACCGGGTAGAGCGGCGCATCGCTGATGATCGCCTTGATGCCTGAGTCGTTGGCGATGTACTCGACCTCAGCGGCCTTGTACATCACGTTGAGCGGGACGAGCACCGCGCCCGTGCGCGCGATGCCATAGTAGGCGTAAACGAAATCGAGCCGATTGCCGATCTGCACCGCCACTCGATCGCCCTTGCCCACGCCAAGGCCGACGAGCGCATTGGCCACTCGGTTGATGCGTCGGTCGAGTTCGGCGTAGGTCACCGACTCGTCCTGGAAATGGAGGGCAGTCTTATCTGGCCTCAGGTCTGCCTGACGTTCGACGAGATCGCCCAGGTTCATGATCGTCCCTCCCAGGGGTCCTTTAGAGGAGTGTTCGTGCGGCACGAGCCAAGGTTTGCTGTCATGTCCCTTTCGCCGTGCGGCCTGCTGCTCCTGCGTCGGCGCCGTGCATGCCGGCCCTGCCGCCGCCGGCGCGCCATTTAATCCACAGCGCCGTACCACGCGGCAAGCTCGGCGCCGATCCGATGCGGACGGTCTTCCTGCACGAAATGAAGCCCCGGCCCGATGTCCACAGTCGCGAGATTCTTGAGCGTGCGGCGGCACCAGTCCACCAGCGGCGCCCTCAGAATCGCCCCAGGCGTCGCGTACAGCAGCAGCTTGGGCAGGTCGGATTCACGCAGTCTGCGGCTGTATGTCTCGACCGCCTCCGCGACATCGGCCGGCTCTCCCGCGACCGGTACTTCATTGGGCCAGCGCCACAGCGGCCTGCGACTGGCCGGCTCTTTGAACGGCTCCCGATAGTAGTCCATCTCCTCGTCGGTGAGCTTGCGCAACACGGCACTGGGCAGCACGTTCTCGACGAACGCGTTCCGATTGACGATCATCTCCCAGCCGACGTTCGGTGTCCTGAAGGTCTGGTACATCTCTCTGAGATCCGGCGGGAAGACGTCCCAACTGCGCACCGGCGCCAGGATGGCTTCCATGAAAGCCAATCCTTTGACATTGTGCTCGTGGCGCATCGCGTAGTGGAAGCCGAGCGCAGAACCCCAGTCGTGAATCACGAGCGTGATGTTCTGCAATCCCAGCTTCTCGATGAATCCCTCGAAGTATCTGGCGTGATCAAGGAAGCGGTACTCGATGTCGGGCTTGTCCGATCGGCCCATGCCGATGAGATCGAGGGCGACGCACCGCGCCGCGGAGGAGAGATGCGGGATGACGTTCCGCCAGAGGTAGGACCAGGTAGGCGTGCCGTGGACAAACAGGATCGGATCGCCGGCGCCTTGCTCGACGTAGTGCATTCTTGAGCCGAGCACGTCGGCGTAGTGGGATTCGTAGGGAAAGTCCGGGGAGATCGCTTCGTCAGTCATTTCACCTGACCCCGTTTCTCGCATAGTCAAGCGCCGGCGAACGCACCCACGCAGTGGAAGCCGCTCCCGCGGAGCAGCTGGCCCGATTCGGCGGAACACGGCGCGCGCATGCGTCGGCGCGGCAGCTCTCGACCGCGCGTTGGTGTCCTCGTCTTCGGCGCCTCCGCGGCCCGCTCCTGTCGCTGATAACGCGCCCGCATTCCGTGCGTTCGGCAAGCGCGCATCGGCCCGCGGTCACATCGGACCGCGGCGCTTGCCGCAGTAGGTACGTCGCTCCCATTCGCCGAAAAGCACCCCAACTCGTCCCCGGGCCTGTCGGGCCCTCAGCACTGACACATAGTCGCCGGCACTCGGGCGGAGTCGAGCACTCCTACGCCATGACCTTGCGCGCTATCATCATCGGACTGCTGTGCGCGGGCCTCATCGGACTCGCAACCCCGTACTCGGACCTCGTCATCGAGGGCTCCGACATGGTGGACAGCCACATGCCGCTCGGAGCCATCACCATCCTCGTGCTGCTCGTGCTGGTGGTCAACACGGCGTTGCGCCGCGTGAGGGAGCAATGGGCGCTGACGCGGCAAGAGCTGGCCACGATCTACATCATGACGCTGGTCTCGGCTGCGCTGCCCTCCAACGATGCCCTCGCGCGCCTCGCGCCGGCCCTTGCCGGGGCGTTCTACT
>CP070648.1:1972695-1997168 GCA_020354555.1 Armatimonadota bacterium
GGTGATGGCCCGTGTTGCCCTCCCACCTCCACAGCGGCTCGAACTCGGCGGTGTACGCGTACACCTTGGCGTAGCGATCCTTGATAACGACGTCCTGACGCCGCCCCAGACCGCGGAGATCGGCGAGGACGATACAGTCCGCCGCGCGCAAGCCATCGGGCAGCGCGTGGCGGCGAATCTCGCGCCCCGTTGCACCCTCGAGTACGATGAGATCGCCCTCGGAGCTGTACAAGACCTCTGTCTTCCCGTCGCCGTTGAGGTCGTAGATGGTGCACGGCACGTCATAGCCGATGTCGGGCCTGCCTCCCCCACCTCGCTGCCACAGCACCTCGCCTTCAGGGTCTACCGCGACGAGCGCGGTCACCGACTGGTTGTCATTGCGCGCGCTCAGGAAATCCAGCCTGCCGTCGTTGTCGAGATCGCCGAGGGCGAGCCACGAGCCGCCGTTGGGGCCGAGCTGGATTGTTGCGCAAGGCGCGACGTGCTGCGGGGCCTCGGACGGCGCGAAAGCGAGCCGCTCGAAACGGACCTCGCGCACGGAGTGAAGCGCGCCGATGACGCTCAGGCGCCCGCCGAAGGGATAACGCGCGGAGGTGCTCGGAATGTCCCAGTATGCCTCGCCGTACTGCCCGGGCACGAAGGGGTCGCTCGTCACCGAGAGCTGCCAGTCGGGTTCGGGCTCCGTATCCGGCCACGTCTTGGCCCGTATCTCGATCGCAGGCGGGGAGAGCGCGCTGCCGATGTACCACGCCGGGCCATTCTCGTCTTGCTGCGCCGGCACCACCTCGACCGCCAGACAGAGGCGCTTGGCCTGAGGTGCAATGTGCTCGCCGAATACTTGCTCTTTGCCGTCGAGCGTGCGGCCGATCCGGAGTCTTGCGGACTCGAGTATCGCCCAATACCGGTCGCCGCCTTGCCCCGCGCGAAACGCGAGACCTGCGGGCTCATCCGAGGGCCTGACCACGCCCTCCCACCGGAAGTATTCCGCTTCTGACACGGCGCTGGCGACGGACATGTTAGTGCTCGCGCTCCTCCCTTCGGCGCCGGGTGACGACCCCGCGAGACATGCTGCGATGACGCAGAAGATAGCGATCGGCCTCACGCTCTTCTCCTTGCAGGGGAACCACACCTGGGAGGGCTCCGGAGTGAGGTTCTTCGTCGCACCCGGCCGGGCCTTGCTGCGGGCGCTGCGCGTCCGCGGAATCCCTCGAGGTAGTGGCAGGAGGAATGACAATCGGGATGCCGAAGGACACAGTCGGCGTACCGGGGCGGAACCGCCGGACACGCTCCGCCGCACGACATTCTATGGGGAGCGCGCATGCTTGGTCTCGATACGGTAGATTGGACGGTGGTCGTCGTTTACCTGCTCGGCATTACGGCGCTGGGGGTGTGGAGCAAGCGGGCGGTTCATGATCGCGAGGATTTCCTGCTCGGCGGTCGCCGCTTCGGCAAGGCGATGATGGTGATGCACGCCTTCGGTACCGGAACGCACACCGACCAGGCGGCGGCCGTGGTGTCGCGCAGCTATGCGCACGGGGTGTCCGGCATCTGGGCGCAGTGGAACTGGATGATGGTGACCCCGTTCTACTGGCTGCTCGCGCCCCTGCTGCGACGAAGCCGCGTACTTACCATCGCGGATTGGTACGAGGAACGCTACGGCCCGAGTGTCGGCATACTGGCGGTTATCGTCAGCTCGATCGGCAGCATATTCGCTATCGGGACGATGCTGTTGGGGACATCTCGCACGGTGCAAGGGCTGCTCGCGATTGATCCCGCGCTCGACGTCCTACGTCTCCCGTTCGGGCTAGTCGTCCCCGACGCTTCATTCAACGTATCGCTGTTTGTCATGACGGCGCTGTTCCTGCTCTACGGAGCCTTTGGGGGTATCGTCGGCGCGGTGCGCACCGACTTCGTGCAAGGGTTCATGATCATCATCCTCTCTGGCCTTGCTCTGCCGTTCGCGTTCCACGGCATCGGCGGCATGTCGGGGGTGGCGCGCGGCGTACCCGACGGGTTTCTCAACCTCACCGGCGAGCGCTTCAGCCTCGTGTTCATCGGGGCGCTAACGATCACGTCTCTGTTCAGCATCGTTTCCCAATCTCACATTATCTCGGTAACCTCGGCGGGTCGCACGGAGTGGGAGGGCCGGGTCGGCATGACCTACGGCAACTTCCTGAAGCGCCTGTGCACGATCGCGTGGTGTTTGCTCGGCGTCGTGTGGCTGGTGCGCGCGCCGGGCCTGGCGAACCCCGACGCAGCCTTTGGCGATGCCGTCAGCAAGCTGCTGCCCCTCGGCCTGCGCGGGCTCATGCTCGCCAGCATCATGGCGGCGGCGATGTCCACGTGCGACTCGATGATGGTCGCAGTCTCGGGGCTGTGCACTGAGACCGTCTATCGCCGCCATATCCGGCGCGACGCCCCGGAGGCCCATTATCTCAACGTCGCGCGCGTGATCTCCGCGATCGTCGTCATCGGAGCGATCATCTTCGCCTACTCGGTGACCGACATCTTCCAGGGCTTGACCAGCTTCTGGAAGGTCACCGCGACGATGGGCATTGCCTTCTGGCTCGGCGTGTTGTGGCGGCGTTCCACCACGGCGGGAGCGTGGGCCAGCTTCCTGGCGGCGGCGGCGGCATGGTTTGTGGCGCTGCGCGTGCTGGGCTGGAGCGAAGGGCAACAGATGGCGCTCTACATTCCCGTCGGCATCCTCGCCGGCATCGTCGTGAGCCTCGTCACGCCGGCTCCGAACCGCGCGTCGCTGGATCGCTTCTTCACCAAGATCCACACCCCGATCGGGCACGACGACAAGCTCGGCCTCAGCTTCGACGAGGCGGTGCCGCCGCACGCGCGGTTGATCGACGCTGCGGGCATTCTCGTGTGCAAGCCGTCACGACAATCGTGGCTCGGATTTGTCGTGGCGTGGCTCATTGTGGGCATTCTCGTGGGAGGTATGTGGCTGATCGTCAGGGTATGAATCGGTCGGCGGCTGTGTCGGGCGCTCGAAGATGCGCAATGCGTGACGGGAGGAACATGACCGTGCGCAAAGAGATGACGCGCAGGGAGTCTCGGGCAAGGACGGCGGCGGAAACGAGGTCACCATCCACGACAATCCCAAAGCGCCCCACGCGCTCAGCATACACTCGTCGAAGAAGATCGGCGCTGAGATCAGGCTCGAGCCGCACCCGGGCATGAGCCATATGCGCAACAAGTCGCTGCACACCGGGCGCAAAGTGTACTTCGACCCGGAGACGCATACTATAAGCGAAGCGTAGGAGGCCCCGATGAGATACGTCGGTATCGTTACCGCTGTCGCCGCCGCGCTGCTGGCAGTCAGCGGCGCTGTCCCCGCGCTCGGCGGCGCCGTGGAGCACGAACTGACCGTCGCCGCCGGCGACACGGCGTACGCGGAGGCGCCTGTCTGGGTGCCGGTCAAGGCGCCGAGCGCCGTCAAATCGGCGCGGCTGCGCGAGGTGGACGGGCCGCCCGTGCCGTGTCAACTCGTGCGCAGCGGCGCGAACGCCTGGGTGGTGTTTGTCCTACGCGACCTAGGACCTGCCACAACACGGCACTACACGCTGACCTTGAGCGACGAGTCGCCAGCGCAGCGCAGCCGGGGCGTCGCGGTCGAACCGGAGGGCGATGCGGTTACCGTGACCGTTGACGGCGATCTCTTCACGAGCTATCGCTTCGCGGATGCTCCCAAGCCGTACTGCTACCCCGTCATCGGCCCCGGCGGCCTGCCGCTGACCCGCAACTACCCAATGAAGGACGTGCCCGGGGAAGCGCAGGACCATGCGCATCATCGCTCCTTCTGGTTCACGTTCGGCGAAGTGAACGGCCACGATTTCTGGACCGAGGGCGAGGGGCGAGGCCGCATCGTCCACCGCGAGTTCGAGCTGCTCGAGAGCGGCCCGGTCGTCGGCATCATCCGCGCGCGCAATGACTGGGTAGCGGCGGATGGCGCGAAGGTATGCGAGGACGTGCGTGAGCTGCGAGTGTACCGTACGCGCAACGGCCGGCTGCTCGATTTTGCCGTGACCATCATCCCCGTCGGCGAGCCCGTGCACTTCGGTGACACCAAGGAGGGCATGTTTGCCTTCCGCGTCGCGTCCTCGATGGAGGTGCCCCGCGGAGCCGGGCGGATCGTCAACTCCGAAGGGCAAGTGAATGGCGAGGCCTGGGGCAAGCGCGCGGCATGGTGCGACTACTCCGGCCCGGTGGACGGGCGGACCGTCGGAATCGCGATTCTCGACCATCCCGACAACTTCCGCCATCCAACGTACTGGCACGTGCGGGAGTACGGGTTGTTCGCGGCAAACCCGTTCGGGCTGCGCTACTATCTCGGCCCGGAGAAGGCGGACGAAGGCTTGCGGGTGATGCCGGGCACGACGTTGACGTTCCGTTACCGCGTGTGGCTGCACGACGGCGCTGCGCCCGAAGCGGACGTCGCCGCGGTGTACGCGGAGTACGCGCATCCGCTGCAGGTGACGGTGCGCTGAAGACGGAGGTGTGAGGTGGGGTCACGCAAGGTCGGGCGGTGCTGGATCGCGATGCTGTTGGCGGCTGCCACGTCCGTCACGTTCTGCGCAGCCGGTTCAACTCAGGAGAACGAGATGGCCAAGCGGAAGCAGGATGCCGAGCGCATGAAATGGTGGAGCGACGCGCGATTCGGGATGTTCATCCACTGGGGCGTGTACGCCATCCCCGCGCGCGGCGAATGGGTCATGCACAACGAGAAGATCCCCGCCGAGGAGTACGCGCCTCTCGCCGACAAGTTCAACCCGAAGCGGTATGACCCGCAGGAATGGGTTGCCTTGGCGAAGGAAGCGGGCATGAAATACATGGTGCTCACCTCGCGGCACCACGACGGCTTCAGTCTGTTCGACAGTAAGGTCTCGGACTTCACCGCACCGAAGACGGCCGCGGGGCGGGACCTGATTCGCGAGTACGTGGACGCGTGCCACAATGCGCGCATGAAAGTCGGGTTCTACTACTCGCTGCTCGACTGGCGGTATCAGCCCTACTGGGACGGGCCGGAGAAGGATCCGGAGGGTTGGGCCGACTTCCTGCAGTACGTGCACGCGCAGGTGCGCGAGCTGATGACGAACTACGGGAAGATAGACATCCTGTGGTATGATGGCGGGTGGCCGCATGATGCGAACGCGTGGCAGTCGAAGAGAGTCAACGCGATGGTGCGGCGGCTGCAACCGCACATCATCATTAACAACCGGTCGCAGCTTCCCGAGGACTTCGGCACGCCGGAGCAGAAGATTGAGGCATCCCAGCGCCCCTGGGAATCGTGCATGACGATGAACGACAACTGGGGCTATGTGCCGGGGAACAACCGGTACAAGCGCACCGACCAACTCATTCAGAACCTGGTGCGCTGCGTAAGCGGCGGCGGCAACTACCTGCTCAACGTGGGGCCGAAGCGGGACGGCACGTTCCCGGTGATGGCGCAGATTCGCCTGAAGCAGATCGGTCGCTGGATGAAGGCCAACGGCCAATCCGTCTACGGCTGCGGGCCGGCGCCGTTCGCCGATGAAGCCGTCGGCCTGACCACGGCGAAGGGCAATACGGTCTATCTCCATCTCTTCCGGTGGCCGGGGGAGAGCGTGTCCGTCGCGGGGGTGACGGTGCCCGTGACGTCAGCGAAGGTGCTCGCGACCGGTCAGCGCGTGAGCGTGAAGCAAGACGGCGACCAGCTGATGCTGAGCGACCTGCCCCGGCGGGCACCCGACGTGTGGGATAGTGTCATCGCTATTCGGCTCAGGCAATAGGTTGATGACGATCCCATTCCGGCCGGTGCCGCAACGAAACCAAGAGGGGGCGACGGGCGCCCGAGCCTGCGAGAACGACTCGCGTTGCAGCGGGCCTGGAGAGGAGGTGAAGGAGCGGGAGAAGGCCCTCGATATATTGGGAATATCCGTGTGAGGAAGTTGCCTTGGTGATGTCAAAGGGAAGGAGGAGTGGGATGCGAAGAAGCCGCGGTTTCACCCTGATTGAACTCCTGGTGGTGATTGCGATCATCGCCATCCTCGCTGCGATCCTGTTCCCGGTATTCGCCCGAGCGCGGGAGGCGGCACGGAAGGCGACCTGTATCTCGAACCTCAAGCAGATCAGCCTCGCGGCGATCATGTACGCACAGGACTATGACGAAGTGCTGCCGGCAGCGTGCTCCTACGGCGGGTGCAGCGCACACCCCATAGATCCTGCGAACCAGTATGTGACGGACTTTACCGGCCTCGGAACACTTGACTTCTGGCAGTTGGCCGACGTCCTCACTCCCTACATTAAGAGTCTGGATCTCTTCAACTGTCCGACGCTCAGTCGCCGCTCGCCGTCATGGATCATCCGCACCGTTGTTCTGACCTCCGGGCCGGCGGTCGGCGTGCGGAAGGTCGGAGTCACAGACGGCGGGAACGGCGCCGGCACCTACACCTGGGGATGCGCCCACTTCGATCCCGCAGCGGGATCGTGCTCGAGTCAGAACTACAACACCGGCCAGATCTGGGATGTCTTGGAGCTCCTGGGCTTTGTCAGCACGAGCCAGTACAACAACCCGCAGGAGTTCTGGCCTTGCGCCAATGCGATCGGCAACTTCGATGACCCGGTGTGGAAGCCGATGGACTTCTGCAGCAGCTTCGGCGGCCACGAGGGGTACTCCGAGGACTACAGTGACGCCCACGTCGTACCGGTCGAGTTGGGCGGCACGCCACCGACCATGCCCGTCGCGATGCCGGTCGGATTCGTTGACGGCCACGTCAAGTACATGCGGCTCGGCTTCTATGAGATGCTCGCCATACTGGCGATGCCGAACGAGGTCCAGTAGGTCGCAGTCCAGCACAACCGCAGGACTGCTGTGACAGCACTGGCTGGGTAAGCTTGCCGGCCCGCCCAATCGCAACCCGGGCGGGCCGGCTGTCACAATCCGGCAAGCGCCTCGCCCGCAGTTGAGGGCCTCTGGGCACCGGGATCCGAGGGCGCAGCGCGCCAGGCGACGTACGAGAAGACCGGGAGGAATTCCGCCATGCACATCCGCTGTGCTGGACTGGTTGCGGCTTGCCTGGTGGCGAGTCTCTTCATCACCGGCGCGGCTGCGACGCCCAAGCTCAGCGATGCCACGATAGAACCGGCAATCGCATGGGTGGGCGATCACGTCGTTGTGTCCGTGTCCGTTGAGGACTCGGTGAACGAAGTCGCCGCAGTCGAAGCCATCGTCGTCGAGTATCCAGGCTACAAGTTTCCGCTCAATGACGGAGGCGAAGGCGACGATGCGCTCGCGGGAGATGGGATCTGGTCGGGCGGCACGGACGTGCCCCCCGAGGCCCTCCTCCCGGGCACCTATCACATCGCCCTGTGGCCGCGCGATGCGGCGGGCAAGGCCTTCAGATCAGAGGACGAACACGCCACGTACCTGAGAGCGACTCTAACGCTGACGCTCCAGCCGCCCGAACCGGCCGCCTCGCGCGGCCCGAGCCTGCGGGAGGCACAGATCCGCCCGGCGCGAATCCGCATCGGGGATCACGTCGTGGCGACCGTGGCCGTGGATGACTCGGCAAACCAAGTCGCCGCCGTCGAGGCAGTGGTCGTCGAGTATCCCGACGTCACGTTCCCGCTCACCGATGCGGGGGAAAACGGCGACCGCCTCGCCGGCGACGACGTGTGGACGTTTGCCCTGGATGTGGATGCGCTCCCGGGCACTTATCATATCGACTTCGTCGCGCGCAACGCCGCGGGTGACGTCCTGCAGATTGACGGGCAGCCGGTGAAGGCGACGGCCGTCCTTGAGATCACGTCATCTGAAACACCCACCACCGAGCAAGCGCAAGCTGCTGCGGAGCGCATGAGTTGGTGGACCGACGCGCGCTTTGGCATGTTCATCCACTGGGGGGTGTACGCAGTCCCCGCGCGCGGCGAGTGGATCATGAACGACGCACAGATCCCGGCTGACGAATACGCCCGTTTCGCGGACGAGTTCAGGCCGACGCGTTATGACCCGGCCCAATGGATCGCCTTCGCCAAGGAAGCCGGGATGAAGTACGTGGTGCTGACTACCCGGCATCACGACGGATTCAGTCTCTTCGACAGTGGCGTTTCGGGGTTCACCGCCCCGAAAACGGCCGCGGGGCGTGACCTGATTCGCGAGTACGTGCAGGCATGCCGCGCGGCGGGGATGAAGGTGGGCTTCTACTACTCCTTGCTCGATTGGCGGTACCAGCCGTATTGGGACGGGCCCGAGAAGGACCCGGAGGGCTGGGCCGCGTTCCGGGAGTACGTGCACGCCCAGGTGCGCGAACTGATGACGAACTACGGGAAGATAGACATCCTGTGGTATGACGGCGGCTGGCCGTACGGGCCTCTTGCATGGCAGTCGCGCGAACTCAATGCGATGGTGCGACAGCTGCAGCCCCATATCATCATCAACAACCGCTCCATGCTTCCCGAGGACTTCGATACGCCGGAGCAAAAGATCGAGCCTGCCGCTCGACCATGGGAATCGTGCATGACGATGAACGACGCCTGGGGCTACGTTCCGAGCAACCCCAGGTACAAACGCACCGACGAACTCATCTGGAACCTGGTGCGCTGTGTCAGCTGGGGCGGGAACTACCTTCTCAACGTCGGCCCAAAAGCGGACGGTACGTTTCCGCTGCTGGCCCGGATTCGCCTCGGCCAGATCGGCCGTTGGATGAAGGCAAATGGCGAGTCTGTGCACAGTTGCGGGCCGGCGCCGTTCGCCGCTGAGGCGGTCGGGCTCACGACGGCGAAGGGCGATACCGTCTATCTCCACCTCTTCCGCTGGCCTGGTGAGGAGGTGTCCGTCGCGGGGGTGGACGCAGGGGTAGCATCGGCGAAGGTGCTGGCGACGGGCGCGCCCGTAGGTGTCAGACAGGATGGCGACCGGCTCATCTTGAGCGGACTGCCGCCCCGCGCGCCCGACCCGTGGGACAGCGTAATCGCTATCACCGTCACGCGCTAGATCGTCGGCTGAGCGGAATCGGCTCCCGAGAATCGGCCGCCGCACGGCCCGCGGTTCGGCGTGTGGCGGATGAATTGAGGGATGATGGCTGTTCCGGATTTGCGCAGCCACACCATGGTGGTTTCGATAACGAGTGGGTGAGCAATCTGCATGGCAGGAGTGCGAGCGATGATCACGAGATATATGCAGTTTCCGCCAGGCGGGTTCCCAGTGCTTCTTCTCAGCATTCTGTTCCTTGCGTTGGCTGTGACCGGCGCCGGCGCGCAATCGAGCACGGGATTCGTGCGCACGCAGGGCCCCTGGCTCATGGATGGGCACGGGCGTGTGCTTATGTTGCACGGAGTCAATCTCGGCAGCAAGACGCCGCCTTTCCTGCCGTGGGCAACTAGAGATGAAGTGATGGTGCTCCGGGAGTGGGGCTTCAACAGTGTCCGCTACTACATCACGTGGGAGGCCGTGGAACCGCAGCCCGGCGAGTACGATGACGCGTTCCTCGACAAGCTCGCGGAGCGTCTGGACTGGTGTCGTGAAGCGGGGCTGCGGGTCATCCTTGACATGCACCAGGACCTCTACGCTCGCGATTACCTCGGCGGTGACGGCGCGCCCGCGTGGGCTCGCCTGGACGACGGTCTGGCGCACGAGGCGCCGGAGGGCGCGTGGTTCACGGGCTACTGGTCACCGGCGGTGCAGCGGGCTTTTGACAACTTCTGGGCCAATAAGCCCGGCCCGGGAGGCGTTGGCATCCAGGACCGGTTCGCCGCAATGTGGCAGCACGTGGCGCGCCGTTTCCGCGATGACACCAATATCATGGGCTACGACATCCTGAACGAGCCGTCCTACGGCGAGGACTTGAACGGCGTCATGGCGGCGATCGCGACGGGCGCGGTGAAGGAACTCGGCCCGGAGGCGGCCGCGGCTGTGGCGAATCTCGACTTCGCCGCCATATCTCAAATGATCCAGGCGCTGCTAAAGAAGGACGCCGCGGTTCGTGTGTTGGATTATGCCAGCCCGCTCAATCAGAAGGCGGAGCAGGCGAAGCTTCAGCCGTTCTACGACCGGGTAACTGCCGCCATCCGGGCCGTGGATCCTCACCACGTCATCTTCTTCGATCCCGCGTTCGGGGATCTGTCGGGCACGCGACTGTTGACCGGCCTCGAAGCGCCCAAGGATGCGGCCGGGCGGCCCTTCGCCAACGTCGTCTTTGCCCCGCATTCCTACGACTTCTCGACTGACTACCTGTTCCCGTACGTTCGGGAAGAGGCCGGCCTTCGCGAGTCCCTGGGCCGCGCGAAATCCGCGGGCGACCGCATGGGCGTGCCCACCTGGTTTGGCGAATGGGGAACCTGGCCGCCGCAGTCCGAACGCCCCGACGGGCGGCTTCTGACCGTGGACCACATGGATGCCTGCGACGAGATGCTGTGCGGCTGGGCCTACTGGGCGTACTGGGGGCCGACGTTCAAGGACTTCAGTCTTCTGCCGCTGCTCACGCGGCCGTATCCGGAGGTTATCGCGGGTATCCCGCAGCGTATCTGGAGCACTGATGACGGCGTCGAGGTGCGGTTCGCCCCGCTGCCCCAGGGCGGCGAGACCGTGATCTGGGCGTCGCCGAGCTATCATGCCGAGGTCAACGTGCGCTTCGACGGCGAAGGAGCGGCGCGCCGCCGGCGCGACAGCGACGGGCGCATTCGCGTGACCTGCTCCGCCGGCGCGGATGCATGCACGATAGCCGTTTCCCTGCTCCGAGCAGGGCAGGCCGTGCAGCGACGAAGCAGGATGTGACCTGCCGTCATGGAGTGTCTGGCATTGACGGTCTCGCCCGGAAAGTCAACTCCCCAGGCCGCTCCTCCCATTGACACGCGGCCTTTGCGCTGTACAATAGGGTCGGCCGACAGGGAGGGGGTATCATGTTCGCGACGCGATGCCCGAGGTGAGGCGACTGGCTCAACATGTGGCCGGGGAGTGTTGCACGTTGGTCGCAAGGGCTGCGCCAATGCCAGACCTGCGCGACGTGGCTTGAGCTCAGCAACCCGCACGTTATAGGCGCATTGTGTGGGGGCGTTTTTGCGATCCTCCTGGGCGGGCCGATCTACCTCTTATTCTCCGGCCTATCCACGTTAGCGATACTGGCGGCTGTGTTATTGATCCCCGTTGCGTGGCTGCTAGCACTCGCAGTCGCCCGGTCACTAGGGGAATGGCGAATCGTCGCGCCACCGGGCGAGGAGTCGGCAGAAACCAGGAAGTGGAACCGCGTCATAAGCCGAGCCAACTTCGTGGTGGCAGCGGGGGCCGTGTTGCTTGTCCTGGGCACTGATTTCGTCATGTTACGCATCCTGGGGCTCGCCACATTGGTCGTTGCCGCAGCGCTTGCAGTTGTGGCACAGACCATGAAGAATAGGGCGCGATCCCGCGAAACACACCACATGGGACGCTAACGTGCTCGCGTCGTGAGCTGCCGCATGTGCTTGCCGACGGCAACGTCTTCTTACCGCCTCACAGTTCCGTCGCGCCCCCGGCCTGTTCGGTCTCGCGGCGGAACTCCTCGGGGATCTCCAGCTTTCCCGTGCCGGCGCCGCAGCGGTCAATGCTCTCCACCACGCTGCGCAGCGCGACGTACGGCACGCTGACGAAGACTACGTCCTCGGGGAACTTCTCCATGCGGCGCGCGGTGACGTCACCGAATGTCACGTTGACGCGACCGGTGACTAGCGGATAGGTCACCGCCGCGCGGCATAGAGAGCCGGTGGGATCGCAGTGCATCGGCGCGCCGTCGAGGTAGTACGCCAGGTTGATCAGCCGCCCGCTCTGCCAGCCGTTGCACAGGAATACCGTGACATCGGGCGGCAGCGGCGCTTTCTCCAGCGGCGCGAAGACGACGTACTCAGCCGTCCCGAACGGCGGTTTCGCTTCCGACATCGCGCCGGCGCGCAGAATAGCCGCCGGGCACGCGAACAGCTTCTCGCCGTTGATAAGGAATTCGCGCAGCGACCGCGCGCGCTCGGGATGCTGCGCTTGCAGGCCGAGATATTGCGACCCGCCCGGGCAGCGCGAAGTCTCCGCGGTCAGGATAAATGTCTCGCCTGCCGCAACGTCTCTCAGCAGGCCGCACACACTGCACTTGCGCTTCCCCGGTTGTTCTGGAGACTTATCCGTGTAGCTAATCGCGACCGGGCTAGCCCTCAACTCGAGCACGTCCTTCAGCCTGGCGCCCCATGCTTGCCAGTCCATTTGCGTCGCTCCTTTCATCCTGGGGACGGCCGCATCCCACGCACGCGGTGCGAGGTCAGGAGGCGAGTTCCTGCCCGACGACTGCCCCCTACGTCTTACTGCCCGCTCCCTGCTTGCTCTTGAAACTGGAACGCGTACAGCTTGGCGTCACGCATCACGAAGTGGAGCTGGACGGGTTTCCCCGCAAGCGCGCTCACGTCATCGCTGCCTTGCCAGGTCACGGTCCGCGCGATGTAGTTGCCCTTAATGACATCCGCGTCGGCGAGCGCGAAGCCGGGCACAGGCGTGCCTTCGCCGTCCAGTATCTCCACCTGCGCTGAGCCCGCCACGCCCGTGTCAACGTTCAGCTCCAGCTGCTTGCCGGCAAAGATTATCGGTACCGTGGTCAACTCGCCGCCGCCATAGGCCGCGTCGGCGGAGACATAGCCATCGAGCCGCTGCACGACGCGCGAGATTGCGCCTTTGAACCGGTCGGTCGCGACGTGATATGCGCCATGGGTGAAGTCGTAGCCGATGTAGTACTGCCAGATCTCTCCGCCGCTGCGGATGAGGCCGGTGGTCATGTACATCGCGCTGTCATCGAAGCTGCCCTTAGTGCCGAGGCCGATATACGGAGAGCGGTCCGGGCGCGTGAAGTTGACGCCGTCGCGGCTCACGGCGAAGCGGATGTCGAGCGGCCCGTCATTGCTGAACTTGCCGACCGGCGGTTCAGGGTAGTGAAAGTACGCGCTGGGGAAG
Source organism: Armatimonadota bacterium (assembly GCA_020354555.1). Classification (NCBI taxonomy): domain Bacteria; kingdom Bacillati; phylum Armatimonadota; species Armatimonadota bacterium. The sequence continues at coordinate 1,985,642 of CP070648.1, forward strand.
ATAAGATAGACGCTCTCCGCGAACGGGTACTTGATGGCCGCGTTGGTGTAGAAGTCAATGTCAGGCGGATCCTGCTCGTCGTAGCCGAAGACGACTTCTTCTTTGCCGAAGTCCACGAGGTCATCGAACTCGCAGCGGCCGACCATGCGCATCGGCGTCCAGGTGCGGATGTAGGCGACGTAGCGGCCAATGCGGTCGTCCCAGAACGCGACATTGCCCGTGTCGCTGCCGCGAAATGACGGCTTGTCGCTCAGCAGCCGCCAATGCAAACCATCCGGCGACTCGCCGACGTACGTGCCGAATCCGCCCGGGCCGTCGTAGCTGCAGACCATTTTGTAGCGCGCGCTGGGCGGGCACTTCGGGTTGGTGTCGACGAACACGCAGCCTGGCTCGTGCGTTCGCTTCTCCGGCGGGAAGACGATGTTGTTGTCGTTGGAGCCCCGGAAGTCGACGATGCCGAGCGCGGGCTTGTCCCAGCGGATCCCATCGGTCGAGGTCGCGTAGCACAACCATCGGCCGCCGTCGTTGTCGATGGCGTCGTACCACATCTTGTAGATGCCTTCGTCCTCCACCACCGCGTTGTAGGCGCAGACGCCGTAGCCTTCCCAGGGACGATCGGGGACGATGCATCTTTCCCCCGTCTTGCGCGGCGGATTCATGGCCAAGGTCATGCCTTGGCTCGACGCGATGAGCGCGTCGTCAATGAAGAGCTGCTTCCCTGAACCGATATTCACCGGTGATGCCTCCCCTATCCCGGCGCTCGCCGCGAGACCTGCGGCGGCGACGAGAATAGCCGCGACGATCCTCATGCCAGATCTCCTCCCGACGGGACCCGGTATTCCACGGCCTCGGGTGACGAGCCTGCCGCGGCAGGGGAGCACAGGTGGGCCGCTGAATAGTCCACTCGGCGGCCCCCGCTGTCGAGGCATGCGGCGCGACGGACGCGGCAGCGACCTCGAATACTGCAGGCCGAAGGAGCGATCATGGACACGTCAGGCAGAACGCGACGGGAATTCATCCGCGATGCCGCGATCCTCGCGGCGGGCGGCGCGGCGGCTTCCGCTGCGGGCGGCGGCGCGGCGTACGCGCGCGACCCCATCGAGCGCACTCAGGGCCCACGGCTCAAGCTCAGCTGTGCCGCGTACTCCTATCGGCGTTACCTCGGAGGAGACAATCCGGCGATGACCGTCGAGGAGTTCCTCGACGCATGTGCCGCAATGGACCTCGACGGCGTGGAACTCACGGGGTACTATTTCCCGCAGCCGGTCACCGACGAGTACCTGCATCACATCAAGCGCACCTGCTATCTGCTCGGCCTCGACATTTCGGGCACGGGGCACCGCAACAACTTCTGCCGCCCGCCAGGCCCCGACCGCGACAAGGACATTGCGTGGGTCAAGCAATGGATTGACCACGCGCGGGTGCTGGGGGCGCCGTTCTGCCGCATTTACGCCGGGGGCGTGCAGGAGGGTCAGAGCCACGACGACACGTTCAAGTGGTGCGTCGAGGCGATCCAGGAGGTCAGCGAGTACGGCGGCACGCGCGGCGTGATGTGCGGTCTCGAAACCCACGGCGGACTCACTGCCACCGGCGAGGAGACGCAGCGCATCCTCGAAGCGGTGAAGAGCGATTGGCTCGGCCTGAATCTGGACATCGCGAACTTTCACACCGAGGACCCATACGCCGACACCGAACTTGTCGCCAAGTACGCGATCACGGTGCACCTGAAGACTGAAGCGCATCCCGCCGGCCAGGACAAGCAGCCGATGGACTTCCAGCGCGTGATCGACATCATGCGAGGAGTGAACTATCGGGGCTACCTGACGATCGAACACGAGGCGAACGAGGACCCGGCAGAGGCCGTGCCGCGATACGCGAAGATACTGCGCGGACTGCTGGAATAGGCAGACTGCGCGCTTCATACACCGCTTGCCACGGCTGGCCGGAAAGCCAGGAGGAGGGGTTCATGAAGTTCGTCCTGATCAGGCAAGCGAGCGTCGCCAGGTGGCGCAAAGCGGCTGGCGAGGAATACAGAGAGGAGAACACGCTGCAGCAACTTCTCTATGACAACCCTGACATCTTCCCAGTCCGTGACCTCGGAGACGAAGCCCCAGAATTGAAGATATGCCTGAGAGAGGCCAGTCTCCCTGGTTCAGGCCAGACCGATCTCATAGCACTCGATGAACAAGGTGGCATTACCCTCATCGAGTGCAAGCTCGATGTGAACCGGGAAAGCAGACGAGCGGTCATAGGCCAACTCCTTGAGTACGCCGCATTCCTCTGGCGGATGCCATATGAGGACTTCGACGCGTTCTTCATAAGGCAGGAGGGTAAGCACCTTGCGGACCTGATACAGGAACGGACTGACTCGGAAGACTGGTCGCCGGAAGACTTCCGTGAAAGCGTGCGCCGGAGCCTCGAGACCGGTGCGTTCCGTCTGGTGATCGCCGTTGATCGTCTGAACGACGAGCTACGCAACATCATCGAGTTCCTTTCACGCGAGGGCCAGAATCAGGTGCCGCTGTACGCATTGGAAGTTAGCCGCTACAGGGATGAAGAAACGGAAATCCTCGTACCGCAAGTGACAGGGGCCCTCAAGCCCTTGCGCGAGGCACCAGCAAAAGCGTGGACAGAAGATTCGTTTCTTGAGTCCTTGGGCCAGGTATGCGATGACGACGTCCGCCAGAAGGCAGAGCGTCTTGTTCGGTTTGCCAAAGACACGGCTGATGATGTGCATTGGGGCACCGGCCGAGCGAAGGGCACCTTCACGTACCGGGTCGAGCACGGCGGGGCATTCTACTCGCTCTTCTACGTATGGACCACTGGGCGGATTACGATCCCGTTCCCCGGGTCACAATGGGACCGGCTATCGGAAGAACTCATGCAAGGCTGGGCGGATCGCCTGCGCCGAGTTCGGGGATTCGAGCAACTTGAACACGGGGCAGGGAAGTATCCAGAGTTCTCACTTTCAGGAGTGTTGCCGACCGAGGATGATCTCGTGACGTTCTGCCAAGCGGTCGAGTGGCTGCAGGCGCAGATTAAGCAGACATAACTGTCAGCACCACTGCACCGATCAACACGGACACGCGATGGCGGAATGAGGAAACGCCCTTCCCGGTCATCTCGTGGGCAGCATCAGTAATCGCGCCAGAGTGTCGCCGAAGATGGCGGCCTGAATGTCCTCGCGTATGCCGAGCGCGCCGAGGACGGCTTCGTAGTCCCGGACGACCTCCTCGATCTCTTCGATCGGCACGTCGGAGCCGAAGACAATCTTCTGCCACGCGGGGCGCCCCTCGGGGTCGCGGTAACGACTCGTCTCGGTCCACCACAGCAGTTTTGCCAGATCCTGCGCGGTGCGTTTCTTGAGCGTCGAGCCGCTCAGATCCCAGTACAGATTCGGGTTCCAGCGCGCCGCCATCGCCGCCTCGTCGTACCACGGGTTGCCGAAGTGCGCGCCGATGATGTTGAGTTCGGGAATCTGGCGGGCGATGGTGTCGAGGTAGATCGGTCGCATGCGGTCGTTGTTGACGTCATGCACGCGATCAATCGGCGCCGGCGACCGCGAGACGATGCCGGTGTGGAACAGACATACCATGCCGAGTTCAGCGGCCGCATCGTACACGGGATAGAAGCGCTTGTCGTCGTAGTTGGCGGGCGGCCCGATGAGCTTGAGCGCGCGGAAGGCGCGCTCGTGAAAGGTCCGCACATCCGCCGCGCTCTGGGTCGCGAGATCGAGGTACGCGGCACCGATGATCCGCTTGGGGTGGCGCGCCAGCGCGGCGGCAACCGCATCGTTGCCCGATTGATCGCCGTAGGTCACGAAGCCGTTGAGCAGCGTTCGGTCGAATCCCAGGCGATCCATCTCGGCGACGAGTCGATCGGCGTAACCTGGTTCTGTGCTGACATGGACGTGCGCGTCTATTCGCATTATCGCATCCCTCACCTGCGTTCGAGCATCCGGGGCGTCCGCCCCGAGCGCATCACAGTCCAAGGCTCACCCCCACGCTCGCGGCCAAGCCCTGAAGTTCGTCAACCTGCTCACGCGACAGCGGAATCCCGGTTCGCGCCCGCTCCTGCGCTGTCTCGTGCTCGCGTTGGCCGGGCAGCAGCACCCGTTCCACGCCTTCGGCAGTCGGCGTCGCGCGAACTAGACGAATCACGTCATCCATGCGGCGCGTGTACTCCTCGAGCGGCACGAAGCTCTCCACGCGCAGTGCCAACATCAGGAACGAGTTGCTGCCGGGAACCGACACATCGCCATAGGGATACATGATATCTGTATCAAACACGCCGCCTCCCAGAAGCCCCGTGAGCAGGGCGACGGAGAGAGCGAGCCCGTACCCTTTGTGCCCCGCGATAGGCAGCAGGAATCCCCCGTCGAGCACCGCCTGCGGATCGCGCGTCGGCCCGCCATCGGAATCGAGGAAGCTATCGGGCGGCAGTTGCTCGCCGCGCAGTCGTGCTTCAATCAACGCGCCCCAGGGTGCGACACTGGTCGCCGCATCGAAGATGACCGGCGGTTCCTCTCCCGACGGAAAGGTGATGGCGATGGGGCTGTTGCCGACGCGAGCCGCCCGTCCGCCCGGCGGCGGCATTGAGGCCACGACGTTGGTCGTGCAGACACCGATCATGCCCTCACGCAGCGGTCGGGCCGCATAGTACGCGGCAACGCCGAAGTGGTTGGCATTGCGGATCACGGTCACCCCGACGCCGGAGTCACGCGCCTTCGCGATCGCTAGGTCCATCGCCGTGACACCCGCCACCGTGCCGAATGCGTTGTCTGCGTCGAGCAAAGCCGTCGTGGCCGACTCGCGGACGATCTTGATCTGTGCCCGCGGATTGTCACCACCCGCCGCGATGCGCTGCAAGTAGAACTTCAGGCGAATGATGCCGTGTGTGTCCACGCCGCGCAGGTTCGCGTAAACCAGGCAGTCCGCGATGAGCGCCGCCTCGTCCCGGCGCACGTCGACCGCTTCCAGGATCTGCGAGCACGCGTCCCGCAGTGCATCCGCGGCTACGTATGTCACCTCGTTCAAAGCAGTCTCACTCCATTCCGACCTGCGACAGGTCACGGCGGCGATTGTACTCCGCGCGCGGGACGAGGTCAATGCGGCAGTGCCGCACCCGCAGCTGCGGCAGGTATGCCTGAGGTGTTGGTGACGCGCGGGAGCAGTCGCGCTGCCAGGCCTGCGCGTCCCAGCCGAGAGCGCCCCGCTTCGGCGCCGGCTGCTCGGCTGCGTGTTGCCAATTGGCAGTCACCGCAGCGCCCGCGGACGCGCCCTTGCGTCACGCGCGGTTGGTGTGTTACCATCGCGCGGGCTGATGATGGAACGCGACTTAGACTCGTTCCTCGAATACATGCGCTCGGCGAAACGCGTGTCGGGCCACACCCTGCGCGCCTACGCGAGCGATCTCGCGCAGTGCGCGGCTTTTGTGCGCCGGAGGTTCGCTGTGCAGACCTGGGAGGCGGTTGAGCCGGCGATGCTGCGGCGGTTCCTGGCCGCGCTGCAGGCGGACCAGTACGAACGCACGTCTATCGCGCGCAAGCTCTCCGCGCTGCGCTCTCTGTACAGATATCTCGGCCGACGAGGGGCGGAGCGCGATCCGACGGTCGGCATTCGCGCGCCGCGGGCGCGCGGGCGACTGCCCGCCTTTCTATATCCGGCGGAGATCGAGGAGCTGCTGACCGCGCCGCCAGCAGACACGCCACTAGGATTGCGCGACCGCGCGCTGCTCGAGATGCTATATGCGACTGGGATGCGGGCGAGCGAGCTGGTCGGCCTCGATCTGAGTCAGGTCATCACCGGCGCCACCGAACTGCGCGTCAAGGGCAAGGGCCGGCGCGAACGCATCGTGCTCATCGGATCACATGCCGCCAGAGCGCTTGGGGAGTATCTGGCCAAAGGGCGGGGGGCACTCGCCCGCGCCGGCGGGGCCGACCAGGAGCGCGCGCTTTTCCTCAACCGCAACGGCACGCGCCTCACCGACCGTGGACTGCGCCGAGTCGTGCACAAACACGTCATGCACACGAGCGCGCGACGCGGCATCAGCCCGCACGCCTTGCGCCATACCTTCGCGACGCATCTCCTAGACGCAGGCGCCGACTTGCGAACCGTACAGGAACTGCTGGGGCACGCGCGACTGGCGACGACGCAGATCTACACCCACGTCACGCAGTCCCGCTTGAAGGAGATCTACGACCGGGCACACCCTCGCGCGTAGCGCCCCCGCGCCAGCACGACTCGGGGGGAGGCGAGGCGGATTCGGGCGGGGCGACGGTGAGCCCGTCGCCCCGTCTCTCACATCCCTTTACTTCTTCTTCTTGGGGGTCTTCTTCGCCGTCTTCTTCTTGGCAGTCGTCTTCTTCGCCGCCGTCTTCTTGGCGGTCGTCTTCTTCGCCGCCTTCTTCTTCTTTGCCGTGGCCATCATATCACCTCCTTCCCTGCGCTGACCTTAATGCGTCCTGCAACGCGCTGCCAGATAACTCCATGTGATCGAGGAGACCGCCTCACGCTGGCGACTCCTCCGGAGTTCTTCCCACCGGGGTTTCCGCGACTCGGCTATCCGCGGCGCGGCTTGCCTCCATCAAAAGCGGAAACCCGTCAGCTATCCTGAACGCGCTACTTGCCATAGCGCCATTGACGCTGGAGCTCTCGGCTCCAATGACGCCGGTCGCCCAGAGAGAAGACTCTTATCGCGGCCAGCGGCTGCACCGGACAGTTCTTTTCGCACTCACCGCATCCGGTGCACGTGTGGTCATTCACGATGGGCCGCTTTTTTCCTTCTACTATTTTCCAATCAACTGCGTCATACGGACAGACTTCATCGCACACCAGACAAGTCTCATCGCCGGCCCACACGATGCAACTGCTGCGATCGATGATCGCTTGACCGATGAAGATCGCCGGCTTGTCCTCAACGCGGATCGGTTCGATCGCATCGGTCGGGCACACATGACCGCACAAGTTGCACTTCTCGGAACACGGACCGATGCGCGATACCAAAACCGGCGTCCATAATCCGTCGAGCCCCGCCTCCGCCAGCGCGGGCTGCAATCCATTGGTCGGACATGCCTTGACGCATTGCTGACAGCGCACGCAGCGATCGAGGAACTCCGGCTCCGCCACCGAGCCCGGCGGACGAATCAACTGCGCACTCGCCGACGGGTTGCCGATCACCGTCGCTCGCGACCCCGGTGTCGTGTGCGCCATCGCGGCCCACCCCAGGCCGAGTGCGCCGAATCCAAGCAGACGCCGGCGCGACACATCGAGCCGCGCTTCTCGACCGGCGCGGCTTGCCTGCGGCAAGAACCTCACCGCTCGCTCGGGGCACACTGCCGAGCACTTGTAGCACTGAATGCAGTCGGCGATACGAGACGACTTCGGATCGTCGCCGTCAATGGCGCCGGTCGAGCATTCCGTGACGCAGCGCATGCACGCCGTGCATTCGTCGCTGACCCGCCGTCGCAGCAGGGGGAGCCGCGACACGACCCCCAGCAGCGCCCCCAACGGGCACAAGTTGCGACACCAGAAGCGCTGCTCGATCGCTCCCAGAGCGAGCAGCCCGATGAACATCGCCAGCACCACCCAGCCCATGCGGAAAACGGCCTGCTGCGGCGGCAGCAGGCCCTGTCGCGCCAGGAAATCCACGCGGCCCTGGAGGGCACTGTACGCATCCTGAATCCAGCCGATGCCCGCGAGCGATTGAGCGAGCGCGCTGACGGGTCCGAACGCGGCCAAGGTGAGAGTGCGGGTCAGCAGCACGATGGGGTCGGCGAAGTACGCGAGCTGTGCGCCGAATATCGCGCTGACGATGACCGCCGCCAGCACGTAGTACTTCCAGCGCCGCCGGTCAGTGGCCGGGCGCGCCTTCGTCTTGGTGAAGAGTAGTCGATCGGAGATGTCAATCGTCGTGCCGAGCGGGCAGATCCAGGCGCAGTACGCGCGCCCGACGAGCAGCGTCAGGACGAGCACTGGGAGCGCGAGGAGGATGAGAGGCACCGCGACGACCTTCTCGGCCAGCAGCGCCGACAGGACGACTAATGGATCGGTCTCGAGAAAGATGGCGACCGGCGCGGCCAAACCGATGGGCCAGACAGTGAGGACGAAGAGAGACAGGAACGCAGCCAGGAACAGTCCCTGCGATAGTCGTCTGACGCTTGCGGCTCTAGGCCTTGACATGTTTCATTTGCACCTGGCTCAGGTCCATCTCGCCGACGCCGGCCTGATGAGCCAGGTCAACGTGCGGCACGTCCTGCGGTGCGATACCGAGCAGCGTGGCTGCGTATGCGTCCACCGCCACCGGATCAAAGCCTGCGACGACCTCCCCGACGTCTTTCGTATCGCCCGGCCCCTTGGGCCCGCTGGTGAGGAGTATGCGATTGGCGTCCAAGATCATGAGGTCCGGACGCAGTGCGGTCGAGAAATCAGCGATGCATTGCTGCAGATCGGCCTGATGCCAGTACTGGCGGTTCCACACCACCCCCATCATGTTCTTCATGGCGGCGGTGATGACACTGGCGCCGTGCACCTTGGCGATCGGCGCGTTGATGAACACGTCCGCCTCCAGGATGTCACGGATGACGGAATCGGAGGTCAACACTTTCCCTTTCGGGATACTCAGCGTCGCGTAGCGCCGCTGGTCGTGAGCGGACACGGCCTCGCTGCCCGCGGCGCGAATCGCCTCGCCGAGGCCGGTGACGTCCCAGACCAGTCGCGGCGGCATGTCAATCATGTGCTCGATGACCACGACCTTGCCGGCGGCTTGCTCTTGGCACAGGTTGATGAGCGCGACGACGACCTCGGGATTCGTCGTCGCAGCCTGCTGCGGGGAACGCTGCCAGGCCGCGTTTGGCTTGATGACGACCGTGTCGCCCTGCTTGACGAATCGCGCCATGCCGCCCACTTCCGCCACCGCGGCCCGCACCCGATCCTCGATGCTGCCGCCGGAGGCGATGGCCAGAACCGGCTCCGCCTCCATGACGTGCTTGGGCAGCCGCGGCTCAAACGCGCCAGACGTACCGGCGCCCCCGCGGCCGCGCGCGCCGCAACCGCCAATCAGCGCCGCCGCACCCACGCCCGCGACGGTGCGCAAGAACTCTCTTCTTCCAATCCTATCGCTCAACGTTTAGCCCTCGCTGGTTCTTCCGGCGTTGTCCCACACCGCTGAATTCTCTCTGCTGCTCGCGTCATCCCGACGCGAATCCACGGTCAGCCGCGGCCGTGCCGTTCGGCCGACGCGGCGTCGCGTCGGCTCACGTCTCGATCCGAATGACCTCGATCTTGTCTTCCCGCGCGTGACCGAGGCCGAGAGACTCAGCGGTAGCGATCCACTTCGGCTCGCGGCCGGCATCGGCAAGCGACGGCAGCCCGATGTCTCGTCGCCGCTGCTCAATAATCTGCCATCCCACGAAATCGAGCGCGACGGGATCGAAACCGAGCATGATCGCCTGCGGCTCCCACAGGCACTCCGGCGATCGGAATCCCGGTCCGCCCTCGCACACTGCCTGCACGGCATCACACACAATAAGCCGCGTCTTGTCGCGGATCTCCGGCACGTCGTTGAGGTCGGCGAGGTACGGATCGCAGTGGTTTCCATGGTGCGCGCCGGGGTTGTTGCACGTGCCGTAGTGGTTCTTGAGCGCTACGGTCACGCCGGCGCTGTTGTGATCCTTGAGGATCGGCAGATTGATCAACGCCGTCGTGCGGTCGCTGAGGATGCGGGATATGCGGCCGCGGAAGGAGCGGTGCTCGATCTCGTCCGTGTACTCGCCCTCGGTGCCGTAGCACTTGACGCCGGGCTGGTTGCGGTTGAGCGCGAAGCCCACCTCCTCGAGGTCGCGATCCCTGCGGTCCCAGATGATGATGTCGTCGGGTGCGACGCCGGCCATTTGCACGGACGCGGCGACGCTGTTCGCGAGCTCCGGCCGCGTCGACGCGCGCGGGCCGCCGAGGCCGTTCACCTTGATGCTGACGCGGTCGTCGGGCTTGAAGACCTTGCCCCACGCCTTCATGACGGATGACTCGCCCGTGAGCGCCGTCATGCCCCGGCCGAGCATTTCAGTCAGCACGCTTTGGTCCGGCTGCGGTCGGCCGTCGAAGGGGCCGAGCGCCGATGAGCGCACGATGACCACCTTGGACGGGGAATCGGGGGACGGTTTCTGATCACCGTGGGCGGGGCGGGAGAAACGGCCGAAGCTGTAGGCTCCGGCGCCGGTTGCGATAACCCGCCTGAGGAATTCGCGACGCCCGGTTTGGTCAGCCACTGAGTCTTACCTCCACCGCGGCGCGCATCGCCGACGCTGCTTGCGCATCGCAGCACGACGTGCGCGCCGCAACATAGGTCACTTATACCCACATATCAACCGCCTGTCAAGCGCGAATCGTCTTGCCGATCGCCCATCGCCGCACCATCGAGTTTCCCTCGAAGCGGCGAGGCCGAGCTTTCGGCTCGGCCTCGCGCATCTCTCGTTGACGACTGGGAATCGCAGAACCCGGCGACTACAGCCCGAACAAATCGCCCAGCTTCATCGCCAGGCTGATGTCGCCGTCGAGCGCCAACTTGCCCGTCATGAACGCGGCCGTCGGATCCAACTCGCCGGCGATGATCGCCTCCATGTCGGAGGCCGCGACGGTCATCGCCAGGTCAGGCTTTTCCGGCTTGGCCTTCTCGACGGTGCACTTGCCGTCGGCGATGGTGATCGCGTACTCGCCGCCGCCCTCGCCTGTGAGGTTAAAGAAGTAGACCGCGCGCATGTCACCCGCCGCGTCGGCGTTGAACGTGTCGGGCAGGGCCATGAACCAAGCGTCGAGCGACCCACTGCCCGCGCCCGGGGCCGCTTCGCCGAGCTGCGCGTTGATCTCCTCAATCATCGGACGCAGCGTCTCAACCAGCATACACCCCATCTCCGGCCCCACCGACATGCTCGTCTCGTAGTCGTATAGCTTCAGCCCCCAGTCCTCGCGCGACATGATGTACCCCAGCTCGTCCTGCGTCACCGCAAACACGAACTTCACGTCCCCGCTCATCCAGCGCTTGAGCAGCAGCCCGATGTTGGGGAACGCCTCGCCGGGAACCGTCGCGAACTGCGCGCGGCCGATGGCGCCGGCTGCCACCTCGGTATTGACGTTGCCGTCCTCCAGGAAATCCGGCAGCACTCCCGCCGCAATCCCTGCTTCGAATCCCGCGTTCTGCAGCGGCACCGACAACGCACTCGTCCGCAACGCGATCGGCGCGTCGCTCACCGCCTCCGCGTCCGCCAGAATCTCGAGCGCCTTGTCCGCGACCGCGTTCCCGATCCGCGCGGCATCGTCCCAGTTGTCCTGTCCCTTGTCATAGATGTCGTCAATGTCCCCCGTCACCATGCCGCCCAACGCGCCATTGACGAACAGCGCCACTCCGCCCGCCTTCTCCTCGATCCGCTGGTACGTCCAGTTCGGAAAATCCGCGGTGAGGTAGTTGTTCTGCATGATCTCCGGGTGGCACGCGAAATTGACGAGGGTCGCAATGACCTTGCCGTCCTCGCCGA
>CP070648.1:1997268-2024764 GCA_020354555.1 Armatimonadota bacterium
ACCGTGTCCTTGCCCGAGATCTCGGCGGTCTCGTGGTCAACCTTCATGACCGGCACCAACCCGGGCACGCACGGCATCTTCGGCTTCACGGATCTCAAGCCCGGCTCCTACGACATGCGCTTCCCGTCTTTCCGCGACCTCGCGGTCCCGACGTTCTGGGACCGCCTCGGCGCCGCCGGCAAGCGCTGCGTCGTCATTAACCAGCCCGCGACCTACCCCGCGCGCGAGATCAACGGTGTCCTCATCTCGGGGTTCGTGGCCATCGATCTGCGCAAGGCTCTCCATCCCCTTGGCCAACTCGCGAATCTCGAGCGCATGGGCTATCGGATTGACGTTGACGTCACCAACCCGGACGGCTTGTTCGACGACCTTCATGCGACCCTCGCCGGGCGCGAGCGCGCCGCCGAGCACTTCTGGGCAAGCGAGGACTGGGACTATTTCCAGGTCGTCGTCACCGGCACCGATCGGCTGCATCACCTGCGCTGGGATGCCTGGGCGGACGCGGCGCGCCCGCAGCGGCAGGCCTTCTTGGACTACTATCGCGCCGTTGACGGCTTCATCGAGCGCGCGCGCGACCGGTTCGACAAGCTCACCGGCGGCCTCGACGGGTTCCACCTGCTATCAGACCACGGATTCGACGCGATCGCGCAGGAGGTGTACCTCAACGCCTGGCTCCGCGGGCAGGGGTACCTCGGGTATGCAAAGGACGGCCCCGAGTCGGTCGCCGACATCAACGGGGAAACCAAGGCGTTCGCGCTCGACCCGGGGCGCATCTACGTCAACGTTCGCGGGCGCTTCCCTCGCGGCGGGGTCGAGCGGGCGGATGTGCCCGGACTCAAGAAGGAGTTGCAGTCCAGGCTGGCCGGCCTCGAATACGAGGGGCAGCCGGTCATGCGGCAGGTGTTCGACGCGGCGGAGATCTACAGCGGCCCGCTCGTGGATAAGGGCCCCGACCTCGTCTGTCTCTCCCATCACGGCTTCGACCTCAAGGGCTCGGTGAAGCGCGCCGAGGTCTTCGCGCGCACGGCGTTTCAGGGCATGCACACCTGGGACGACGCCTTCCACTGGTCGGCCGTGCCGGTCAAGGACGACCTCAACATCGCCGACCTGGCGGACATCGTCACGGCGCCGCTGGTGGCTTGAAGGTCCCCGCGGGACATCGTGCGGTACCGAGCGTCGGGGCACGAGCGCGCCTAAGCGGAGCATCACGAATCTTGTCCCGGTCGTGGGGCACGTACGGTCATTAGCACTCCCTGCGCTGGCGCAAACGCGGCGATTTGGGTACCATAATAGGGACAGCGCACGGAGACATCTCCCTCGGCGTCCGTCACATCGGCCCGGACCATTCAGAGCACCCCCGAGGACGGTGCATCCTGCGTGTCATGCATACGCGCATGAACGATGCGCGCTGACAGGGCAGCAGTGTCATTGTCTGATACATCGCACATCAGAAAACCGGCTGTTGTCGCGGCCCTTGCCATAGCGCTGGCCCTCGCCGCCGCGCCCGCGCACGCCTACATCGGCCCCGGCGCCGGTTTCGCTGTGCTGGGCTCATTCCTGGTGCTCTTCGTCACGCTCATCCTGGCCGCGTTTACCCTCGCCACCTGGCCCATCCGCTATCTCCTGCGGCTTGTCCGCGGCCGGCGCGCCTACACCCGCAGCAAGGTAAATCGCCTCGTCATCGTCGGCCTCGACGGCCTTGATCCGAGGCTCGTCGAGCGCATGATGGAGGAGGGCAAGCTGCCCAACTTGGTGTGCCTGCGTGACATGGGCAGTTACTCCCGGCTTGAGACGACCACGCCGCCTCTCTCGCCGGTCGCCTGGTCGAGCTTCCAGACCGGCGTCAACCCCGCGCGCCACAACATCTATGATTTCCTCACGCGCAGCCCGAAGACATACCTGCCCGACCTGTCGTCAACCGAGATAACAGCGCCGCGGCGCTCGCTCAAGCTGGGCAGGTACAGAATCCCCCTGAGCCGCCCCGGCGTGCGCCTGCTGCGGCGCAGCAAGGCGTTCTGGAGCATCCTCTCCGAGCACGGCATCTGGTCAACCATCCTGCGCGTGCCCATCACCTTCCCGCCGGAGAAGTTCAACGGCCTGCTCATCTCCGCGATGTGCGTGCCGGACCTGAAGGGAAGTCAAGGCACCTTCTCCTTCTTCACCACCGGTGACGGCGACCGCCGGCATACCGGCGGCGTGCGAATTCCTCTCCGGCGCGACGGCGATCGCTTCACGGCCAGTATCCCTGGCCCCGTCAGCCCGTTGTCCGACGACGGAACGGAACTGCGCCTCCCGTTCACTCTGACCCCGAACGATGGCGGCGCGACGTTGGATATATCCGGACAGCGCATCCCGCTCAGGACGGGCGAGCACTCGGAGTGGGTGCGGCTGACATTCAAGGCCGGGCTCGGGGTGAAGGTGTCCGGCATCTGCCGCTTCGTCCTCAAGAGCGTTGCGCCCGAATGCGAACTCTACGCGACGCCCATCAACATTGACCCCGATCGCCCGGCGATGCCCGTGTCGTACCCCGTCACCTATGCGATCTACTTCGCCAAGCTCTTCGGCCCGTTCGCCACCCTCGGCCTGGCGGAGGACACCTGGGCGCTCAACGAGCGGGTGATTGACGAGGGGACGTTCCTCGAGCAGTGCTACCTCATCCACGACGAGCGCGAGAAGATGTTCTTCGACGCGCTCGACAAGACGCGCCGCGGCGTCTGCGCGTGCGTGTTCGATGCCACCGACCGTGTCCAGCACATGTTCTATCGTTATCTCGACGACCGTCATCCGGCGAATGCCGGCAAGGATGTCGAACGCCACGCCAACGCGATCGAAGACGTCTACCGTCGCGCGGACGACCTTGTCGGGCGCGTCCTCGAGCGCCTCGACGACCGCACCGTGCTGCTCGTGCTCTCGGATCACGGCTTCCGCTCCTTTCGTCGGGGTGTCAACCTCAACTCGTGGCTGCACCGCGAGGGCTACCTGGCGCTCAAGGACGGCAAACCTTCGAGCGGGGAGTGGTTCGCGGACGTGGACTGGGATCGGACACGGGCATACGCCATCGGCCTCGGGGGCATCTACCTCAACCGCAAGGGGCGGGAAGCGCGCGGAGTGCTCGGGACGGACGAAGCCGACGCGCTCAAGGCCGAGATCGCGGGCAAGCTCTCGGGCGTACGCGACCCGGATATGAGTGAGGTCGCGATCAATCAGGCATTCGATGCCGCTGCGACCTACTCCGGGCCGTACGTGGGCGAGGCGCCGGATCTCCTTATCGGCTACAACGACGGCTACCGCACGTCGTGGGACGGCGCGGTGGGCAAGGTGACCGACGTCGTGTTCGAGGATAACACGCGCAGCTGGAGCGGCGACCACTGCGTTGATCCGGCATTAGTGCCGGGCGTGCTGTTCTGCAATCGTCCGATCGCCGCCGAGCAGCCGCGGATGGTTGACATCGCTGCGACGGCGCTCGACCTGTTCGGCGTCGAGGTACCGAAGTACATGGACGGCAAACCGCTGCTCGCGGATGCCGCCGCGACCAATGAAGCGATCAACGAGAAACAGAAAGCAGAGGCCTGACGGTCTCATGAAGCGCGATATCGATAACGATCATGCGGCGCGCGATTCGGCTGCCGGCCGGATGAGCCGCCGCGAGTTCCTGAGGAAAGCAGGCGTCGCCGCCGCCGCGCTGTCGCTTCCCGCGGCAGGCGTGTTCGGCGGCTGCGGTCGCCGACGGCTCCCGCTGGCGAAGAAGACTCTCATCATCGGCATGGACGGCGTCGAGCCGAGAATCGTCGAGCGCATGATGCAGGAGGGTCTGCTGCCGAACTTCCGCCGGCTGGCGGGCATGGGCGGGTTCAGCCGTCTCGCCACGAGCATCCCGCCGCACAGCCCGGTCGCGTGGGCGAACTTCATCACCGGCACCAATCCCGGCGGCCACGGCATCTTCGACTTCATCGCGCGCGACCCCGCGACGTATCTCCCGCACCTCTCCATCTCCAAGGTCGAGCCGGCTGAGAGAACGCTTAGCATCGGCGAGTGGGTGCTCCCGCTCTCCGGCGGCAAGGTCGAACGCCTGCGCCACGGGACTCCCTTCTGGCAGTTCCTCGAAGAGCACGGCATCCCCACGACGATGTTTCGCATCCCCTCCGACTTCCCGCCCACGGAAACCGGCGGCCGCGCCATCTCCGACCTCGGCGCCCCCGATATCATGGGCACGTACGGCACCTTCGCCTTCTACACCAACAACCCACCCGAGGACACCAAGGAGGTCTCCGGCGGATACGTCTATCCGGTCGAGATCGGCACCAACGGAGCGATCGAAACCAAGCTCTACGGCCCGCGCAACGACCTGCGCAAGGACGGGCCGAAGTGCCAGATCGACCTCACCATCTACCTCGACCGCTCCGCCCCGGTCGCCAAGATCGTCGTTGCGGGCACGCAGGTGCTGCTGCGCGAGGGCGAGTGGAGCGACTGGGTGCAGGTCAAGTTCCCCATGCTGTGGCGGCACGGCGTCAGCGGCGTGTGCAGGTTCTACCTGAAATCCGTGCGCCCCGATTTCAAACTCTATGTCACACCGATTCAGATCGACCCCTCCGATCCGGCCCTGCCCATCACCACCCCGGCGAGCTACGCGCAGGAGTTACACCGGCGATTCGGCTTCTTCTACACCCAGGGCATGCCGGAGGACACCAAGGTCTGGTCGAGTGGCCTGTTCGACGCGGACGACTACATGCAGCAGTCCGACCTCGTGCTTCGCGAGCGCCTCGAGATGTATGACTACGAGATCGAGCACTTCGACGAAGGCCTGCTCTTCTTCTACCTCTCCAACACCGACCGCCACGGCCACATGTTCTGGTGGGCGCGCGACCCCCAGTGCCCGGCCTACGACCCGGAACTCGCGCCGCGCTACGCGCGCGCCATCGAGGAACTCTACGTCAAGATGGACGGCGTGGTGGAGAAGGCCCTGCGCAAGATCGAAGGCGACGACCTGCTCATCGTCATGTCCGACCACGGCTTCGCGCCGTACTATCGCTCGTTCCAGGTCAATAGCTGGCTCCGCGACAACGGTTACCTGGTCACCTGGGGCGAGGACGAGAGCGACATCTTCGCCTCCGCGGATTGGGGCTATACCAAGGCATACTCGCTTGGCATCAACTGCCTCTACCTCAATGTCGAGGGTCGCGAGGGGCAGGGTATCGTCCGCCCCGGACGCGAGCGCGAGGCTCTCGCGCGCGAGATCGCCCAGCGGCTCAAAGCAGTGCGCGATCCGCAGAACGGCCGGCAGGTCATCTCCAACGTGTACTTCGCCAAAGATGACTACTCCGGCCCGATGGCCGATCTCGCGCCGGATCTCATCATCGGCTACAACTCCGGCTACCGCGGCTCGTGGCAAACCGCCCTCGGTCAGTACGGCAAGACGTTGATTGACGACAACGATGGCAAATGGAGCGGCGATCACTGCATTGACCCGGTTCACGTGCCGGGCGTGCTGTTCTGCAACAAGCCCATCGCGTCGCACGAGCCGGCGCTCTACGACGTCGGCCCGACGGTTCTCGCTGACTTCGGCGTCGAGACGCCCGACGAGATGACCGGGCGCAGCGTTCTCTAGCATACCGCGCGGCACGCCGCGCACGAAGACGGAGGTGACGATGTTCGGTCCGAAGCTGAAGATCGACAAGGCATTGCTCGACAAGGCGAAGCAGTACGCGGAGATGGCGGGCTATTCGTCGGTGGACGAATTCATCGAGCACCTGCTCGCGCGCGAGATCGCCAACCTCGAGGAGTCGGACTCCGAGGAAGAGATCAAGAAGAAGCTCCAGGGACTGGGATACATTTCGTGACGCACCGCTGCGCCCCGCGGCCCGCGGAAACATGTCATCCCGAGCGCGTCGAGGAATCCCGGCACGCCCGATCACGTCTCCCTCGCGCTCCCAGGATCGCCCGCATAATGAGGCCAGATCAGTGACCAGACGCCAATCGCAGTCATGACAATCATCAACTCCATAATGACCACCATATTCGACGTCCTGCTCAGGCCGTTCTCGTCGCTGAGCCCGTGGTACGGCATTGCCGCCGTGTCGCTGGTCACCGGCGTGGTCATGCTGATGATCTTTCGCCACACCTCCAACCAGCGCGCCATCCGCCGGGCGAAGGATCGCATTCGCGCGCATCTCCTCGAAGTCCGCCTCTACCGCGACGACGTCCGCGTCCTCCTGCGCGCGCAAAAAGACATCCTGCTCACCAACCTCCGCTACCTCGGCTACTCGCTCATGCCCCTGCTCGTCATGATCATCCCCGTCGTGCTCATCCTGGTTCAGCTCAACGCGCATTACGGTTACCGTCCCCTGCGCCCGGGGGATTCCGCTATCGTCGCGGTCAGGTTCGCCCAGGGCTTCGACCTCGACGCCGGCCCGCCGCAGCTCGCTGTCCCACCGGGCCTCAAGGCCGAGACTCCACCGCTGCGCATCCCTGCGGAGCGCGAAGTGGACTGGCGCATCGGCGCCGAGCGCCCCGGCAGGTACGCCGTCCGTATCGTCACCGGCGACCAGGAAGTCGAAAAGGCAGTCATCGTTTCGAACGGCCACACCCGCGTCACGCCGCGGCGTGTCGGCACCGGATGGTGGGACATCGTTATGAACCCCGGCGAGAAGCCGCTGCCCGCCGACTCCGCGATCCGTTCCATCGCCGTGGACTACGAGCCCGCCGCGCTTCCGTTTCTCGGCTGGGACATCCACTGGCTCGTCGCCTTCTTCATCCTCTCCATCGCGTTCGGGTTTGCACTCAAGGGCCTGTTCCGCGTCGAGGTCTAGGTTCCACGGCGGCTTGACCCGCGGGCGGGCAAGGATGGGGGAGAGGGCCGTCGAATCATCCCTCGTGATGACGCCGGGCAAACTCAATCTCGCGAATCACGGTAGCGCGAGGCCGCTCGCGTCGCTGACTCTCGTCGTCCTGCTCGTTGTCCTCACCGGCTGCGCGCGCTCCACGCGCACGACTGCCTCCGCGTTATCCAACGCCTCACGCGTCCGGCCTCCCGCCGTCGCCGGCCCGTTCTATGCCGGCGACGCGGCGACCTTGGCGCGGCAAGTGGACGGGTATCTCGCCTCAGCGAAGGCACCGGCCAAGCATCGGCCGGTGGTCGCGCTGATCGCCCCTCACGCAGGCTACGAGTACTGCGGCAAGGTTGCCGCCGCCGCCTATCGCCTGCTGCAAGGCCGCGACATCTCGACGGTGGTCGTCGTCGGACCCAGCCACAGCGCGCGCTTCCCCGGCGCCGCGCTGTGCTCCGCCGACGCATGGGAGACCCCGCTCGGCACGGTGCCGGCCGACGGCGAGATCATCGCGGCGCTCGCGACGCGCGACGCCTTCGATGTCCGCGACGAACCTCACGGGCCCGAGCACTGCATTGAAGTCCAGCTCCCGTTCCTGCAGCGAACCGTCGGCGACTTCCGCCTCGTGCCCGTGCTCATGAGCGATTTCTCGCGCGAGAACTGCGCGCGCGTGGGTAAAGGGTTGGCCGAGGCGCTTGCCGGCCGCAGCGCGCTTCTGGTGGCGAGTTCCGACATGTCCCATTACCCCGCCTACGACGATGCCTGCAAGGCCGACCGGGAGATGCTCGACGCGCTCCGCACCTTTGACGCGGACAAGGTTCTGGCGAAGGACGCGGAGGTGATGGGCGGGCGAACGCCGCGCCTCGCGTGCACCCTGTGCGGTTTGGGGCCGGTCATAGCGGTGATGCGGGCCGCGAAGCTGATGGGCGCGGATGAGGTCGAAATCCTGAGCTACGCTAACTCCGGCGACGTCGTGCCGCAGATGAGGAATCGCGTCGTCGGCTACTGCGCAGTGGCGATGTATGGAGACGCGAACGCGTCGGATTCCGGAGCGGCGCGGGCGACCGCAAAGGAGGCTGCGACAATGAGTGACAAGCCCGCCGACAAAGCGACCCAGCCCGACGAAGGCGAACTGAATGAAGAGCAGCAGCGCAAGCTTCTGCGCCTGGCCCGGCGCGCGATCGAGGAATACGTCCGCACCGGCAAGGTGATCAAGGTGACCGAGGACGACCCGCTCCTCAATCAGCCTCGCGGCTGCTTTGTCACCCTCAAGCAGGGCGACATGCTGCGCGGCTGCATCGGCGACCTCGAGGGCCGCGAGCCCCTCTACCTCAACATACGCGACAAGGCCATCGCCTCGGCGACACAGGACTTTCGCTTTGAGCCCGTCCGGCACGGCGCGGTCCAAGACCTCGACATCGAGATATCGGTGCTGTCGCCGCTGCGGAGGGTCGCCGATCCGTCGGAGATCGTCGCCGGCAAGCACGGTGTGCTGGTGCGCGAGGGCCACCGCGGCGGCGTGTACCTGCCGCAGGTGGCGACGGAACAGGGCTGGAGCCGCGAGGAGATGCTTACCCACCTCTGCCAGTACAAGGCCGGGCTCGCGCCCGATGCATGGAAGCGCGGCGCCGAACTCTACTCCTTTACTGCGCAGGTCTTCGGCGAAAAGGAACTCGGAGAGTAGGTTGACGGAGTTCGTGGAAGGCGCACCGCGCGATACGGCGAGGGAGGAGTCTCCACCCGCACAGAAGGCGCAGTCCACGGATCGCAGCCGGCGCCGCTTCCTCGGTTTCGTCGCCGGGGGTGTTGCTGCGGCCGCCGCCAGCGGCTGGGCGGGCTCGCGCCTGCTGCGTGGCCGCCGGGTCGTGCCCGCCGCCGCGTCAACGGCCCGCGGCGCGCCCTCACCCGGCACGGTCGTCAGGGTGACGCACCCGCGAGTCGTGAGCAGCAACAGGCGCGTGGACGCGGGCATGGCGCTCGACATGGTGGACGCCGCGCTGGCGCGCCTCACCGGTCAGAGCGAACGCGCTGCGGCATGGTCGTCCCTGTTCTCGCCCGACGACGTTGTCGCAATCAAGGTTAACTGCCTCGCCCCGCCGCCGCTGTCAACCCACCCCGAGATCGTGCAGGCCATAATCACCGGCCTGCGCGACGCCGAAGTGCCCGACGGCAACATCATCATCTACGACCGCCTGACCCATGAACTCGAGCGCGCCGGGTTCACGCCCAACACCGGCCGCGGCGTGCGCTGTTTCGGTTCGGAAGCCACCGGCTACGACTCCTACCCGAGCGAAGCCGGCGTGGTCGGGTCATGCCTGAGCCGCATCGTCTCCGAGCTGTGTACCGCGATCATCAATGTCCCGTTGGTCAAGGACCACGACGTCGCCGGGGTCAGCATCGCCCTCAAGAACCACTTCGGCAGCATCAATAACCCCAACAAGCAGCACGAGAACCAGTGCTGCCCGCAGGTCGCCGACGTCAACCTCTTTGACCCCATCCGCAGCAAGCAGCGCCTCATCATCGCCGATGCGCTCATCGTGACCTATGACGGCGGCCCCGCCTACAAGCCCAACACCTCGGCGCAGTACAATGGCATCCTCGCCGCGACTGACCCGGTAGCGTTGGACGCCGTCGGCTGGGATCTCATCGAGGGCCTCAGGCGCCGCGCGGAGTTGCCGACGCTCGCCGAAGAGGGTCGCGAGCCGAAGTACATCTCGGTCGCGGCTGATGAGGACCATCACCTCGGCATCGCCGACCTCGCGCGCATACACGGAGTAGATCTTGATCTCGGGGGTGAGGCGGCATGAGCGTCAGATTCGACGGACTCGATGCCGGTATCACGCGGCGGCAATTCATGCGCGGCTGCGCGCTGAGCGCCGTCGGCGCTTGCGCGCTCGCCGCGGGCTGCGACACCGCGCCTGCGGTCGCGGCCAGGAAAGACGAGTGGTACCTGCGCCGCGCGCTGTACTACAAGCGCCTGCCCAAGCTGCGCGTGCGCTGCGAGTTGTGTCCCCGCGAGTGCGTGGTCGGCGACAGGGAGCGCGGCTACTGCGGCGTCCGCGAGAACCGCGGCGGCGACTACTACACCGTCGTCTACGGCCGTGCCTGCACCGTCCAGGTTGACCCGATCGAGAAGAAGCCGCTCTTCCACTACCTCCCCGGCCGCCCGATCTACTCTTTCTCCACCGCCGGCTGCAACCTGGAGTGCAAGAACTGCCAGAACTGGCAGATCTCTCAGTCACGCCCCGAGCAGGTGCGGGAGATCCGCCTGACCCCGGCCGAGATGATCGCCCAGGCGCGCCGTCGCGGGGTTTCTCTGATCGCCGGAACCTACGCCGAACCCGTCGTCTTCTACGAGTACATGGAGGACGTCGCCAAGGAGGGCAAAAAGCGCGGCGTCCGCAGCGTTGCCATCACCGCCGGCTACATCAACCCGCAGCCCATGCGACGGCTGTGCCAGTCCCTCGACGCCATCAAGATTGACCTCAAGTCCATGCGCGAGGAGTTCTATCGCAAGAACTGCTCGGGGCGTCTCAGGCCTGTGCTCGACGCCATCATCGCGGCCAAACGGACCGGCACGTGGCTCGAAATCGTCTACCTCGTGATCCCCACGATGAACGATAGCGATGCCGAGATCAAAGACCTCGCCCAGTGGATGAAGAGCGAACTCGGCCCGGATGTCCCGCTCCACTTCTCCCGTTTCCACCCCACGTACCGGATGACCAATCTGCCGCCCACGCCCGCGGAAACGCTAACGCGCTGCCGCGATCTCAGCATAGCTGCGGGGCTGCGCTACGTCTATGTCGGCAACCTCCCCGGCCATCCCGGCGAAAGCACGTATTGCCCGAAATGCAAGCGCGTCGTCATCGAGCGCCAAGTCTTCTACATCAAGCAGAACAACCTGCGCGACGGCAAGTGCAAGTCCTGCGGCGCATCCATCCCCGGCGTGTGGTCGTAGCGCGCTGATGTGCCGGCTCCGGGCGCGCGATCCGCGATCGCCCGTGTTCCGGGCGGTCGGTGCACAACCGCCCGATGATCCCCGCGCCTCGAAAGGGAACCGGCGCACCTCACGGCGAAGAGTAGCGCATCACCGTTCCAGGAGCATTGTCATGCGAAAAGTCAGGATTGGCTTCATTCCCTCCCATCGCGATCCGTTCGGTCGCCAATGGGCGGTCAAGATGCGCAAGGCCTGTGTCGCCGCGCTGCGCAAGGTGCCGGGGTTGGATCTCGTCGTGCCGGGTACCGACCTGACCGAGCAAGGCCTGGTGGGCAATATCGAAGAGGGCCGCAAGACTCTCGACTTGTTCCGCCAGCAAGGCGTCGCCGGCGTCATCGTCGGCGGCATGACCTTCGGTCACGAGACGTCGGCGATTGGGGTCGTCGTGGCCGGCCTGCCCCGCGGCACGCCGGTGCTGCACTTCGCCACCAAAGGCGCGCCCATCGGCAAGGACGGCTTGCGCGCCTCCGATTCCTGGTGCGGCCAGTTCATGATCACCTCCGCGATGAAGCGCCGCGGCATCAAGTACGAACACATCCCGACGTGCTTCGCCGATGAACCGGTATTCGCCGAGCGCGCCGCCCGCTTCGCCCGCGCCTGCGCCGCCAACCAGGCCTTCCACGGCGCGCGCTTCGGGCAGATCGGCGCGCGGCCCGAGGAATTCGAGTCTGTGTGGTGGGACGAGGCGAGCATGCAGAAGCGCTTCAACCAGACCGTCGTGCCGGTGGACCTCGACGATACCCTCACCCGCGTCGAGGCGGTGCCGCTTGGCGCAAAGACCAAGCGAGTTGCCAAACAGATCAGTGAAGGTCTCAGCGCGTGCGACGCGCCGCCGGAATCGGTGACCACCATGGCCCGCTACGAGATCGCCCTCGAGGAACTCGCGCGCGAGAAAGACCTCGTCGCCATGGGCGTCAACTGCTGGCCGCGCGTCCAGCCGCGGCTCGGCATCTCGGTGTGCCAGTCCCTCGGCCGCCTCACCGACAAGGGCATCATGTGCGCGTGCGAGGTGGACATCTACGGCGCCGCCAGCATGTGGGCCGCCTACACCGCCGCCCTCGACCAGGTCGCTCCGCACTTCATTGACTGGACCGAGTTGCACCCGACGCGCAAGAACGTCTGGCTCGCGTGGCACTGCGGCAACTGCCCCAGCAGCCTCTGCGAGCAGGGGTGCAAGGTTGCCCTGCGCGACCACAGCATCCTGCAGTACAAGCCATCCTACGGCACGCGCGAATTCCGCATGAAGCCCGGCCCGGTGACCTGCATGCGCCTCGTTGAGTACGACGGCGAATTCACCATGTTCATCGGCCGCGGCGAGGTGGTACCGATCGAGCCGGTCACTCGCGGGTCGTACGGCTGGGTGCGGGTCGCCGACGTCATGGACTGGGAGCAGAAGATGGTGGATCACGGCATCATCCACCACGGCGTGCTCATCCACGATCCCGATGTCGCCGCCGCCCTCGAATCCTTCTGCTTCTTCAACGACATCGCGGTCGTCAAAGGCGCCTGAACGTCGCCCGGTTTGTGGCGCGCCACGCGGCCGCCGGCCATCGGGTGCGACCCTCGGGGATGCATGAGTGGCAACGCAACGCAGGGGCCCAAGGCCTTGCGCCCCTCACTTCGTCTGATTGACCTCGCGGCGAACAGACTCCGCGTCAGTTCTGCGCGGCGTCCCATTGGTCGGCATCGACGATCATCCCTTGGCATGGCACCGCACCGCGCATGTCATTCATGGCTGACATGTTTCGACAGGTGCTTCCCGCAGCACGGCCAATACGGCGAGACAGTGATGCATCGCCGTGACACTCCACTGTCCGTGGAGGACAGGCGTGATCGAAAGGAGTCCGCATATGAGTAGTCGTACGCAGGTCGGATTCGTTGTTGTGGTCGCCCTCGCGGCGCTGATGGCGGCCACCGTCGCCGCATTCGCGCAGCAGCCCGCGCCGCCGCGGCTCGGGCCCATGCCAGACCGCCCGATGCCGGGCATGGCCATGGGCATGATGGGCGGATGCCCGATGTGCGGGGGCATGATGGGCGGCATGATGGGGCGCTCCGCCGTCGTCGCGGCGGACGACGCCGTGTACGTCCTGGCCGGCAACACGGTGATGAAATACGACCGCGACCTCAGCCTCCTCAAGCAGGCCGAGATACCGGCGGACCCGGCCAAGATGGGTCAGATGCGCGATCAAATGATGCAGCACTGCCCGATGATGCAGCAGATGCGAGGCGGTCAGAGACAAGGCGGCCGGATGCAGCCTGCCCCGATGGCAGGCGAACGCCCCCTGCGGCGCCGCGCCGGAATGATGGGCATGTGCCCCATGGGCATCAGCGGCGGTATGATGGGCGGGATGATGGGGCGCGCCTCGCTCACCGTGGCCGGCGATGCCGTGTATGTCATGGCAGGGAACCGGCTGCTCAAGTACGACCGCGACCTCAACCTCCAGAACGAGGCCGAGATCCAGGTTGATCCCGCCAAGATGGGCGGGATGATGCAGCGGATGATGGAGAGCTGCCCGATGATGCAGCAGATGCCGGGCGGCGGGATGATGGGTGGTGCGGGCGCCGAGCCCCCACAGCCGGGCGGCGCGGAGTAGCACGACTCAACGTTTTCCGGGGCGCGCGGCTGCCCGCGCGCCCCGGCCCTCTCCAGCTGCCCTGCCGCATCCCGGATTCGCCGGCATCGCGCAGCCGCTGAAGGTAAGCGTCAGCCCCTCGCCGAAACACCACCTGCTCGCGTCCTGCAAAGCCTCGCGTCATTCGGTTAGTGACCTCGGCTACCATTCGACCGTCATGAACGAAGATATCAAAGTCGCAGCCGTTGGGCTGGCGTGCCTGGACTTTCTGGCGCTTGCGGAGCAGGCGCCCGTCGGCGGCACCTCGCCGATGCAGCGCCTGCTGGTTCAAGGCGGCGGGCTGACCGCCACGGCGGCAGTCGCGGTGGCGCGGCTTGGCGGCGGCGTGCGCCTGCTCACCCGCGTCGGCGACGACCACATCGGGCGCCAGGTGCTCGACGAACTGCGCGCGGAGGGCGTGGACGTATCCGCCTCGCCGGTGATCCCTGGCGCGACCACACCGTGCAGCGTCGTCATGGTTGACCCGCACACGGGCGACCGGACGATCTACCACCTCTCAGGCTCCGAACTGGAAACCAGCGCATCGGCGCCGGATGTGGAGTTCGTGCGGGCGTCTCGGGCCCTGCTCGTTGACGCCTTCTGGCGCGAAGCGGCGCTGGCGGCGGCCCAGGCCGCACGCCAGGCGGGGGTGCCCGTGGTCGCCGACTTCGCACCGGGTGCCAATGTGGAGGAGTTGGCGGGGCTGGTTGACGTCTTCATTGTGCCCGAATCGTGGGCGGCCGCTCGCGAGTGCGCGCGGGACTGTGACGATGCCTTGCGCGCGCTCCACTCGTACGGGGCGAAGATAGCCGTGGTGACGGCTGGCCCGAGGGGCTGCTGGTATTCAGGCCGCGGCGAGACCGGCCACTGCCCGGCATTCGAGGTCGAGGTGGTGGACACGACCGGCGCGGGCGACGTGTTCCACGGCGCCTTTGCCTATGCCCTGGCTCGCCAATGGGATGTCGCGCGCTGCGTCGAGTTCTCTGCCGCCGTCGCCGCGCTCAAGTGCCGCGAACTCGGCGGCCGCACGGGCATCCCTGATCTGCCGGAGACGCTCGACTTCCTCCGCGCCAACGGGCGTCTCAACTGGCGCACCTGCTGAGCGGCCCCCGTGGCCCGAAACGAACATGCCCACGGCACGCCGTGGGCATGTATCCGATTCAATCTAGCGCGGATTATTCATACTACGCTTGAAGAGCGTCGATCCGGCGTGCGATGCGTGCGCGCATGAATAATGCGCGCTGGATCGCGCGACGGCGCGGACGTCACTCTTCCAGCTTGGACGCCGCCTCTTCCGCCTCGAGCTTCACTGCTTTGTAGCCGCCTCGCGACAGGTCGTAAAGGAAAATCGCCCCGAAGATGACGATGAGGCCCACCGGCAGCACCCCCACGTATCTCAGCGCGCCGGACGGCCCGAAGTTGTCGTAGAAGTAGCCCATAAGCGGCTGAGCAAGACCCGAGGAAGCCATGCCCGCGGCGCCCATCAGGCCGAGCAGCAGCGCCCCGCCGGCCGGGAAGCGCTCCGAAGTTACGCCGAGCATCGTCGGCCAGAAGTAACAGATGCCCACCGCGAAAACGAACGACGCGGCGTACGCTGTGGGCGCGGAACTGACGTAGCTCAAGGCCACTAGGCCCACGACCGACAGGATAGAGGAACCGATGAGCAAGCCGATCGGCGAGAGCTTGTGTACGACCGGGCCGGCGAACAATCGCCCGACGAGCATGATCAGGCTGATCCAGGCCAGGACCAAGATGCCGGACTGAGTCGCCGTGTTCTTCATAATCTCCGCAATCCACTGGTTCGGCCCCAGCTCGGTCGCGGCGGTCAGCCACATGCAGATGAACCACACGATGAACAGCGGTCGTAGCGCCTCTTTGTACATGCGGCCCGTGGAGACGCCCGACGCAACGCGCTCGGTGCGCGGGAGCTTGAGCCGCAGGAGCATGAAGCCGTAGATCAGCGCCGGTATGAGCACCACGGCCTGCTTGACCTGCCAGCCCTGCCCAGCCTTCGTCAACGCATACGCGAGGACGCTCCCGATCACAATCCCACCGGGCCACCACGCGTGCAGCAGGTTGAGCCGTTCGGTCTTCTTATCCGGGTAGATCGTTGCCACCAGTGGGTTGATGGCCGCCTCCACGAAGCCGTTCCCGAGGCCGATGAGCAGGGTCGCCGCCGCCAGCATGAGGTACCCGTTGGCGAAGATCGTCATCAGGGTGCCGACGATGTGTCCGATGAACGCCAACGCGAGAATCGCACGCATCCCGATCACGTCGCACAGCTGGCCGCCGATGAAGATCGAAATGGTGAATCCCCAGAACGCGCCGATGATGACCCAGCCGAGCTGTTCGTTGGTCAGGTTGAAGTCGGTGCTCAGGTCACCCAGGATGTCGCCGCGCACCGCGAAGATGATCGCCGTCGCGATGAGAGCGATGCAGCTCGCAAAGAACATCTGCCCGGGGCTGCTGTTACCGGTAGGGCGCGCACTCCCTGTCTGTGAGCTCACGGTCATGCACCTCCCGTTCGGGGTAGTCCGTCATCCACCGCGCGAGCGCTCTCGCATTCAGCACAGCCCTGGAGCAGCGCGCGTCGGCGATTCAGCCCGGCACGCCCGGCCGGGCTTGACGGCGGTCAGTTAGACGCCAAACGCCTGCTATCCTTCTTGTCCGGGAAAGGAATTCGCCGCGCGACGGCGCGGGCGCCTGCCACGGGCGCCCCAGACGGTGCGAGGGAAGGCGCCGAGCGCCTTCCCTCGATGTCGCAAGTCTGACCGACCGACCGACTTCGACCGGTCGGATTAACCGCAGGGGAACGTGGCGCTACGGGCGACGCTGCTCCAACTGCAACGGCCGGTTCTGTTCATCCACCAGGCGCACCACCGCATCCCAATCGCTGCCGCCGTTCAGCACCTCGACCAGGATGTCGTTCGTTCCCTGCTTCAAGGTCGCCTCGAACACGTCCTGGTCCACCACCACGCCCCGCGCCGCGTTGTTTCCGAATACCTGCTCTCCGTTCAGCCACACTTTGATCCCGTCGTCACTACCGACCTTGAACGTCACCTTCATTGCCTGCGGCGACGTCACCTCGGCGTACATGTACGCCGCCTTGTTGTCGGTCGGACTTAGAATCTCGTCGAGCGGAACGATGGCCTGGATGTCCTCCGCGTGGTAGGCGCTCCACGCCAGCTTCTGCCCGTCGAGCTCGTACTCCTTATCCAAAACCACTTCCCGCTCGGGGAAGTACTGCTTGCCCCACGCTTCGCGGTTGACGTTCGGGAAGGGTCCGATGATCCACCAGTTCGTGATGAAGCCCTGCATCGCCGCGACGTCAACCTCCACGCCCAATTCCTGCAGCTTCTGTGCCGCCGACAACCCCTGCGGCCCCGTGGTTCGTCCGGCGGCATCGGTGTAAATCGCCGTCGCCTGCGCCTCGTCGCCGGCTCGCGCCGCCGCGTCACCGAGCTGCACGTATGCTTCCAGCGCCGCCGCTGCGACATCGCCGTCTGCATCGAGCGCCGCTTTCACCGTCGGCAGCGCCGCCATGTTCCCCGTCGCACCCGCTCCGCGAAGCGCCCGCGCCTTCGCGCCTTCGGCCTGCGCGGCCCCAAGTGCATACAGATAGGCCTCGGCCGCGGTCGTTGTCTCGCCAGCGCCCAACAGCGCATCGGCCACGCTCACATAGGCATCCAGCGCGGCCGCGCGCAGCGGGTCGGTCGCACGCTCGATCACCGCGCGCAGCGGCCCAGCCGCTGTCGCGTCGGCGAGCTGCCCCAGCGCCTCGGCCGCAGCCGTGCGCACACCGGGGATCGGATCAGACAGTGCCGCGATGAGCGCCGGCGTCGCGGACGAATCCCCGCGCTGACCCAGGAAGCCGATCACAGTCGCGCGCTCGTCCCGGGCCAGCGCCTTGAGCGCGCCAATAAGCGCGGCGGTCGCCTCCGCGCCCGGAATCTGCGCCAGCGCGGCCGCGGCAGTCGTTCGCACCTGCGGGTTGTCCGCCCCAAGGAAGGGCCTGATATCGTTCACCATCTCCGGCCGCCCGGACACGCCAAGGCCCACCAGGGCAGCCACCTGCTGCACGTCGCTCTGTCCCAGCGCCAGCGCTCGGCGATACATCGTCACGCCTCTATGCACCCGGCCCTGCTCGAGCGCGGCGTAAGCCAGCCGCAGATAGGCATCCAGCGCAGGCGACCGCAGTTCCGCCGGGCCTGTGGCTGCGATGTCCCACAACGGCTCTGCCCCCGCCGGGTCGCCGATAAGCCCGAGCGCATCAATGGCAGCCAAACGCACGACCAGATTCCCCGACTGTGCCGCGTCAATGGCGGCGGGCGTTGCCGCGCGATCACCACGCGCGCCCAAGGCGTGCAATATCGCCTGCTGCGACTCCGGCCCGACGGTCCCCAGCATCTCAACCAGGGCCTGCGTCGCCTCGGGCCCGGGAATCTGCATCAGCGCCTGGCGTGCATCCTCGCGCAGCGCGTCCTCGCTCAACATGGACTTCAGCGTGGCGACCGCGCGTGCGTCGCCCATCAAGCCGAGCATGTGCGCGGCGATGCGGCGCACCGACGCCGCGCGCTCTCGTCCGGCGAGATGGATAACCCATCGCTGGATCCCCGCGGCCTGGGGTGTTCCGGCCCATCGCTGCGCGATCCATATCAGCGTGTCCCGCGCCTCGCCGGCCAACTGCGCGTCTCCCGCTGCGACCATCGCCATTAGCGGCGCGACGGCCGGCTCCCCCATGCCGATCAGCCGCGACTTGGCAGCGTAGCGCGCATCCTCGTCTTCGGCGCCAAGCTGCGGCGCAAGCGTGCGCACATCCGTCTCCGCCGACACAGTACCCGTCGCCGCCCACTCCGTCCCCCGCTGCACCAGCGCCGCGAACTCCTCGCCCTGCATCGCCTCCGCGTGGTGCCCGAGCGCGTTGTGGAAGCACCGGCCGCCCTGCCACTCCACGGTCCACACCATCGGCTCGTCGCTCCCGGTTCCGCCCGTGTCCTCAGCCGAAAAGGCGGTCGCCAGGAGATGGATGTCCGGCATCATGGTCAGCCGGTGGTACAGCTCATCGGTTGAGCTGAGGAAATCGCTCATGCCGCGCGTGATCGGGTGGCTGTGGTCAACGATGCGGACGGGGAACTGGTGCTGGCGGCCGTGCCCGGCGGTTGCCCCCCAGTAGCCGCCGATCAGCGCGATGTACTCCGGCCAATCGGTAAATGCGTTGTTCGCGGCGTGGATGACGACGAAGCCCTTGCCCGCGCGGATGAAATCAAGGAACGCCTGCTCCGCGACCGGGCCCCAGCGATCGCCGTTGTAGTTGCTCAGGATGACGTCGTATGGCGCGAAATCCGCCGCGGTGCATGCCTCGGGGTGCTCGTTGACCGTGACCCTGAACTGCCCCGAGCGCTCCAGGATGTCCTGCAACACGGGCGTAGTCGAGCGCCAATCGTGGTTGTTTTGTCCGGTCACGATGAGGACGTTGATCTTGCCCACGGCGGGGGCTGCGGCCGCGCTCGCCAGCAGGACGGCGATCACCGCTAGCGCGATGATAACGCGCAGGGGTTTCATTCGCGAGTCTCCCTTCGCCCGCAGCCGCCGCCGGACCACGCAGGACCGACGACGGCTGCGACTGAGTCTATGCGGGTCGCATCAGAGGTGCCACGGCGCCCGGTACGGCTTGGTCAGGAGCCGGTTGGCTTCGGCGTCGTTGATGATTCGCTCGTTCTCCCGATCCCAATGGATCTTGCGACCGGTCAGCAGCGCGATATTGCCGAGGTGGCACGCCGTCGTGGACCGGTGGGTGATCTCGGCATCGCAGATCGGGCGCGCGCGCGACTTGACGCAGTCCAGGAAGTTGCGCACGTGGGGTTCGTTCTGCGCCGAGCCGCCGCTGGAAACGGGCTCGATTGCGCTGTCCTCGTCCGGGATCACCTCGAATCCGCCGCGATCAACGAACAGCGTGCCCTGGGTGCCGTGGAACTGCATGCCGTAGCCGTGGTCACTCATCGGGTAGTCGCTCGCCCCGCGGTAGGAGTAGACCATCGTGAACCCGGGATAGTCGTAGATCGCCTCCATCGTATCCGGCGTCTCGCGGTTGTCGGGCATGACGTATTTCGCGCCGCTGGCCGCCACCGCGAGCGGCGCATCCACGCCCATCCCCCAGTGGATGATGTCAATGAGATGCGTGCCCCAGTCCGTGATCTTGCCGCCCGCGTAATCCCAGAAGTAGCGGAAGTAGTAGTGGCACCGATTCGGGTTGTACGGGCGCTTGGGCGCCGGCCCCAGCCACATGTCGTAATCGAGTTCCGGTGGAGGATCGCCGTTCGGTGGGTTGCCGATGCCGTCGGGAAGTTCGTTGTCGACGTTCCACACGCGGCACAGGGTGACTTTGCCGATCCCGCCCGAGCGAACGATCTCCACCGCGCGCTGGAAGTGCGTGCCGCTGCGCTGCTGCGTGCCGATCTGCACGACACGGCCATAACGCCGCGCGGCGTTGACCATCGCCCGCCCTTCGCCGACGCTGGTCGCGATCGGCTTCTCGCAGTACACGTCCTTGCCCGCCTCGCACGCCGCGATCGTCGCCAACGCGTGCCAGTGATCCGGCGTGGCGACGATGACGGCATCTATGTCCTTGCGCTCCAGCAGCTTGCGGAAATCCGAGTACGGGGTAGCCTTGCCGCCCGCTTTCCCCACCGCCTCGCGCAGGCGGTTCTGGTCAATGTCGCACACCGCGGCGAACTCCACGTCGGGGTTCGCGCGGAAGAAGCCCACGTCCCCAGACCCCATGCCGCCGACGCCGATGGCGCCCATGATGATCTTGTCGTTCGCTCCGCGCGCGCTCTCCGATAGGAACATCGGCCCCACCACCGCGGCCGCCGCCGCCGTCCCACCGGCTTTCTTCAGGAATTCACGTCGCGTCACTTGGTCCGGCATGTTCGCGCCTCCTCAGATCTGGTAGACCTTGGGATCCAAGTCGAGAACCTGCTTCGTCGTCATCGCCTCGTTGGCCTTGAGGATCACGATGGCGGCGGTCAGGGCAGTCTCGCCGCTGCACGTCACCTCGGTCCGATACTTGATCGCTGAGCAGAAATCCTCCAGTTCCCTGCGGTACGGTTCCAGGCGATCCAAGCCCGACTCCGCCGCCTCGCCCGCCGCGAGTTGGCTCCCGGCGGCGTCGGCGACGCGGCTCTCCGATGCTTCCATGACCGGAGCGCCTGCGGCGGACTTCTTCACTTCGATCGCCGCCGCTTTGTCGCTGTCCTCCGACCACAGCATCGCCTCGGTCTCGCCGGTGAGGATGATGGTGCCCTTGGTCCCCTCGAATTGCTCGTAGTAGTGATCGAATGCGTTCGAGCTGATGGACGAGAACGTCACCGTCGTCCCGGACGGGCCGAGCTCGTTCGGCGGGTAGTCGCATGTCACATAGACGTGGTCGTCAATGTCGCCGGGGCCGCTCCACCAGAACCGTCCGCCGGACGCCAGTATCCGCCGGGGAACGACGCCGGTGAACCAATTCGTGACGTCGAGCTGATGACTGCCAAGTTCCGCCATCAGCCCGCCGGACAGCTTGCGGTAATGGCGCCAGTTGACGAGCTGGTCGAGATCATCGTAGCCCCAGCGCTTGGGATCGAAGTTAGCGTCGGCCTTGCGCATGTCCTCCATACTCGGGACCTCGCGCCGCCAGTCCGTATGACGATGCCACAGCGTGCGGATGTAGTAGACCTCGCCGATCAGCCCCTGGCGCATCATGTTGAGCGCGCTCGCGTAGAGGCGGTTGGCGTGGCGCTGATGCCCGATCTGGAGCACGCGGTTGTTGCGCCGCGCCGCCCTCACCATGTCCTTGCACTGGTCGACGCTCCACGCCATCGTTTTCTCGCAGAACACGTGCTTCCCGGCGTTGAGCGCATCCACCGTCATCGCTGCGTGCGTCCACAGCGGTGTCGCAATCACGATGGCCTCAATATCGTCGCGCTCGAGCAGCTTCTTGTAGTCGTCCGGGTACACGTCCGGCTCAGTCTTCCAGCGCGTCTTGATGACGTCCACGCCTGCCTGACGGCTGTCGGGGCGAACATCGGCCACCGCTTTGTACTCGATGAGGTCAGTCGGCGACTGTTCGAGCAGCACGCGCCCCTCGCTGCCACTGCCGATCATGGCGGCCTGCACCGGCCGGCCATGCACCCGCTTCTGGCGCGCCGCGAATCCGAACGCGCCGAGAGCCGGCAGCGTCGCCATCGCCTTGAGAAAGGTCCGCCGTCCCATCTTCCTCTGTTCTTCGGTTAGCATCTTGCCTTCCTTTTCTCCATCGGAGGTGCGAATCACGCCGCGGCCTTGGCCTTGCGGCGCCCCCGCCACTCGTAGTACAGCAGGTCGAGACCCGCTATGCGCCCCGTGTTGAAGGCCAGCACGACACAGAGCGCAAGCAGTTCGACGAGATTCTTGTCAACCATCAGATAGTTGCCTTCCGTCGCCATCGGCAGGACCGCAATCCACGGCGGATTGGCGGCGTAGTATAACGCGAGCAGCAGCACCGCGCCCAGACACGCGACAGGCGTCAGCAGCCCCAGGATGAGGCATGCGCCGGCCGCCGTCAGGCCCCACGCGTTCAGCAGATTCACCGCGCGCAGCATCCCGTCGTTCTGCGCTATGGCGTGGAACACGCCCGCCAGCGGCCCCTGCGCCGCCGCTAGGTACGGCCCGGCCGACCACGCTTTGTCGGTGATCTTGACGTAGCCCTCGTACAGAAAATGCCAGCCGATCGCCACCCTCAAGACGACGAGCAGCACCTGTTGAACGACGTTCACGCGTTGGGCTTCATTCGCGGTCAAGTGGGGGCCTCCAATTGATCGTCGGGTATGCCGATGGTCACGGTCTCCGTCTCGCCGTCGGACTCGCCGGCGACGATTACCAGCGCACCCACGTTCGGGTGCTTCTCGCAGTACTCCAACGTCGCCTCGACGCCCATGATGTAGAATGCCGTGGACAGGGCGTCTGCTTCGGCGGCGGTGGGAGCGACGCAGGTGGCGCTCATCACCCCTTCTGCCGGCCACCCGCGGCGCGGGTCAATAATGTGTCCGTAGCGCTTGCCGTCGGCCTCCACGAACTGCTCGGCCGAGCCGGACGTCGCCATGCATTGATCCTGCAGGCGTACCCGCGCGGCGGGCCCATCGCCCCCGGCCGGATCGCGGACGCTGAGCAGCCAGCCGGCGTCTCGATGCGGGCCACCCATCGCGCATACGCTGCTGTAACCGGCGTGGAGGAGCGCATCTGCCACACCTCGGCGGCGCAGCAACTCGGCCATTTGATCGAGCGCGTAGCCCTTCCCGATCGCGCCGAGGTCGAGTTCCATCCCCTCGCGGGCGAACTCGACAGTGCGCCGCTCGGAATCTAACCGCACGTGCTCCACGCCCACGCGCGCCCGGGTGGACTCGATCTCCCCCTCGGTAGGCAGCCGACCTTCTCGCTGGCATATGCGCCACACTCGCGACAACGCGCCCGCCGCGATCTCGAACGCGCCTCCGGTTTCCTGTGCCAGTCGCGCGCCGGCCTCCAGCAGCCCGAAGAGCCCGACCGCGATCTCCACCGGCTCTGCTGCCGCGCGGCGATTGATGTCGCTGATCTCGCTGTCCTCCCGAAATACTGACATCTGCCGTTCGAGGTCAGCGGTCAGCTCCAGCGCGTCGCGGGCAGCCTCTACGGCCTGTCCGTCGCCGTTTGGCAACAGGACCTCGAAACGCGACGCCATGGCAGTGCGCGACAGGCTCACCAGCTCGCTGGCCTCAGCCTGCGGCGGTTGTGGCGCCGCATGTGCCGGCCTGCGACCGAACGTCGCAAGCAGCACAGGGCCGAGCTGCTGGCGCAGGAACTCTCTGCGGGTTGGGGTGACTTTATCTGACGTCATCGAGTCGTGCTGTTCGCGCTGGCGGTCCGCGTATGACACAGCGCCTTACTTGATGTAGTTCGACACCCGTGTTCCGCGCCCTTCCGCCCCTGTGCGTCGGGCCACAGCACGGGATGCGCCTGATGCTCGCGCTGGGGGCCCCGGGAGAGGGAGTGACCGAGTCTCCGTGGCGCCACATGCAGCCCCCTGCTCCGTGCGCTTCGAAGCCCGGCTTCGCAGGGCGGAGTAGCCTCTCTGGGCGGCCGCCGTGCGACGGGACACAAGGCAAACTCCGGGCCACCTTCACTCAGCGCTAGCGGCTTGTCCCGGAAAGCCAGGGGCACGCCGCGCGGCATCTACCGTTGACGCGCGCCTGCATTCCGAGTACACTTTGCGTGGCTGGTCGTAGTGTTCAGTAACGCTGCCCCGGCAGCAGCGAACGGCGTGCACTGGAGCCACCGGAGGTAGGCCAGCAGTAACGGTCATAGTGTCCGGAATCGGCAGGGCCGGGAGGAGGTGAGGCTGCAGACGGCGCACGGCTGGTCATAGGCCCGTGCTACCAGCATAACGGATCGCTTTCGCGTAGCGAAAAGGAGGACCGTTCTAGGATGCGAAGGAATCGTGGTTTCACCTTAATCGAGTTGCTCGTGGTGATTGCGATCATCGCAATCCTGGCCGCTATCCTGTTCCCCGTCTTCGCGCGAGCGCGCGAGGCGGCGAGGAAGGCGACCTGCCTGTCCAACCTGAAACAGATCGCCCTGGCCGCGATCATGTACGCGCAGGACTATGACGAGGTGCTGCCCGCAGCCAGCGCCACTGGCTGGCGGTGCAGCGCTCACCCGCTGGATCCCGCCAATCTCTACCTTACCTCGTGGGCCGGCACCGGCTCCCTCGACTTCTGGCAGCTCGCCGATAATCTCCAGCCCTACGTCAAGAGCTTGGACCTGTTCGACTGTCCGACGTGGAGTCGGCGCAAGCCTGGCTTCAAGATCCAGACCGTGGTCTTGACCTCGGGCCCGGCTGTCGGCGTACGCAAGGTCGGGGCGGCGAACAGCAATGAGGCGAGCAGCAACGACGTGCGTGAGGACCACGTCGGCTCCTACGCCTGGTGCTGCGCGCACTACGACGTGGCGTCAGGGAGCGCGGGCGCCACCAACGCCGAGTTCGGCGGGATCTGGGACTTGCTCCACGACATCCTGGGGATGATCAGCGATGGCGAGTACGAGAACCCGCAGGAGTTCTGGGCCTGCGGCAACGCCGTCGGCAACTTCGACGACCCCGTATGGAAGCCCATGGCGTTCTGCATCAGCCGCGCTGCTCATGAAGGTTACAGCGACGCATACGCCTGGTCGCACATCTACCCGCCCGAACTCGGCGGTGAGGTGCCGACCATTCCCGTAGCCATGCCGACCGCGTTCGTGGACGGCCACGTCAAGTACATGCGCGTGATGTTCTGGGAGTTCGTCGCTTCACTCACCATGCCGAACGAGATACAGTAGGGTCTATCTGTTCGGGCATCGGTCGGCTTGCCGGTGCCCGATAGCAGGCGTGCGGCCCGCTCCGACATCCCTTGGGGCGGGCCGTCCTCATTGCCTTCTCGCGCCCGCCGGGAGGAAAGCCCCGTCCCCGGCAGAACCTCACAGACGTCGCAGGCAATCACCTCTGTGCCCGGAGGTCACCATGTCGCTGCCCGCCATTCTATCCCGGAACACTTTCGCACGGGAACCGCTGAAGTCCCGGCGGCGGTGTCCTGCGGCGGGGCGTCGGTCGCATGCTGCCCCGGCGGCGTTCCTTATCCTCGCGCTGACCGTCATAGCCTCCTCCTCATCAGCGTACGCGAAGACGTCGCCCAACTGTCGTTTCTACATCGCCACGCAACACGATTACGAGCAGAAGCTCGGCTTCTACCTCAACCTCAAGGGCGCGTCCCTCGGCGCGCTGACCCTTACCCTCGCCGTCGCTGACGGCGCCGCCTGGCGCTACGCCCAGCGTGCCCCGGGCTTCGCCGCCGGCCGCGAGTACGAGATCCGCGCCGTCCTCGCCCCCAACCGCGCGCAGCTGTTCCTCGACGGCAACCTGGTTGCGGAAAGCGCCGGCACATGGCGGCGGGCGGGCAGCCGACTCGACGTCAACTATCGCCCGGGCTTCACCCCCGAGGGCGAATGGCTCGCGCTGGTGCGCACGATGAGCGTTGTCGTCACCCGCGGGGATGCGGAAATCGCCCGCCACGGCTTCGACTTCAGCGACACGTTCGATCGGCCCTTGCCCCTGCAGCTCTTCGAGCCGGGTGATCGCCGGATAGCGGCTGTCGAAACCGGGCCCGAAGATACCATCACAATAGACGCCGCGGTTCGTTTCGCAGGCGCGACCCTCGAGGGTGCGGCGCCGTTCGTTGATCCCTACGGCCAATGCCGGTACGCAAATTGGCCGGACAAGGTCCGCAGCGACGAGGACCTGCGCGCCGACATCGCCCGCGAGGACGCGGAGTTGGCGAAGATGCCGCCCTCGCCCGACTACGACGAGTACGGAGGCTACAACAAAGCGGGCTGGAGCGACCGCGCGACCGGCTTCTTCCACGTCGTCCGCCGTGACGGCTACTGGTGGCTCATCAGCCCGAAGGGCAACCCGTGCTTCTACCTCGGCGTATCTGCGATCCCCGCGGCGACGAGTGACGCCACCCCGATCACCGGCCGCGACTTCGTGTACGAATGGCTGCCGCCGCAGGAGGGGCCGTTATCTCAGGCGGGTAGTGGGCAGTCCGTCCGCTTCCATACGGCGAACCTGATCCGCAAGTACGGTGAAGACTGGGCCGACCAGGCAGCGGCGCGCGCGATACGCCGCATTCGCGCCTGGGGCTTCAGCGGCGGCGGCAAGTGGGGCGCGCCGTCGAGCCTGGTGTCGGTGCCGGTCCTCGGCAGAGGCGCGACGCCGTCAATCGTGAGGCACCCCGATATCTTCGACCCAGAGGTGCGCGAGGTATTCGGCAAGGAGTTGGAACGACAGATCGCCCCGCGACGGGACGACCCGCGCATCCTGGGGTGGTCGCTGGGCAACGAGTGGGGCGAGGTGATCGCCGCCAACGAGATCACCTCGATTCTCGCCAAACCCGCCGAGGTGCCGGCGAAGTGCGCGCTCGCGGACTACGCGGTCGACGAGCTGTACGGCGGCTCGGTGCCGAAGCTCGCCGCGGCATGGCAGGTCGGCGCCGCTGACCGCACCGCGCTCTACGCCTGCCAACCCACACCGCCTGCCGAGGACGTCGAGCAGCTTCGCCGCTTCTACGCCGACCGCTACTACGACTTCATCTACCGCACCGTCAAGTTAGTTGACCCCAACCACCTCTACTTCGGCTTCTGGGTCATGTCGCAGTGGAGCGAGTGGTGGCCGAGCGAGGATGAGTGGCGGCTGATCGCGCCTTACTGTGACGTCATCGGGTATGACCGCTACGCCCGCGAGTACGACGACCCTCGCTGGCGGCGCATGGAAGAAGAGGCCGGCAAACCGACGCTGTGCGGCGAGTTCAGCTTTGCGCCGTGGCACGATGGCAGGCGCGGGTTCGGCCGGTATGAAGTCTGGGCGCGCGATGAGGCCGACGCGGGAGAAATGTACCACCGTTGGGTGCAGGCGGCGGCGCGCGACCCGTATTCCGTGGGTTTGATACACTTCCTCTACCACGACCAACCAATCACCGGACGCGGCCCGGGGCAAGGCGCCGGGCTGGTGTTCGGGGAGAACTTCGCGTTCGGCTTGGTCACGGAGACCGACCGGCCGAAGTGGGAGTTGGTGCGCCGGTATCGCGAGGCGAACTTGCAGGCGGCGCAGTGGCGCCTAGAGGCGATGAATCAGTAACGTCTTTCCACCCTCCCGGGCGTGCCCCTGCGCCGCAGCGGGCAAGCCTGGGAGTCGCGTTCGGATACGGAGGCGGCGCTCACGCCGGGCCGCGCCCGGCACGGAAACGGGGCGGCCCGACAGGACCGCCCCGGTGCAATTCATGCGACTTCGGACTCGTCTCGCCCGGCGCACCTGGCTCGCGCGTCAGGACACGATCCGCTCCTTCTCCGGGTCGAACTGCACGACCGTGTTCTCGCGATAGGCCTTCACGCCAAGGGCGATCGCCACCATGACCTTGTTTCCCACCTGGGCATCCACATGCGGCTGCTTCCGGCTGCGCACGCATTCGAGCCAGTAGGTC
>CP070648.1:2024864-2033863 GCA_020354555.1 Armatimonadota bacterium
CCCCGGGTTGGGCCGTGCTCGGCGTGATGCTGACGATGCTTGCGGCGGCGGTGTGGTGCGCGGCGGCGGGCATGCAGTGGGCGGTGGCGTTGATACTGCTGACCTTCATCCTGTTGGCCATGGCGTGCCTGGCGCGCCTGACCTGCGCCGGGGGACTCGTTCAGGTGGACGTGCCATACATGCCGAGCGATGTGATAAACTTCGCCGTCGGATCGAGAGCCCTGACCCCGGGCAGCCAGGCCATTATGCACTTTCAGCAGACCACGTGGTGGACCGTGTGGGCATCCGCCCCGCTGCCGCTTTTCATGGACAGCCTGCGCATCTCGCAGGGCACTCGTCTTCCGGCACGGCGGCTGACAATCGTCATCGCTCTCGCCGCGCTCGCGGCGATCCTCTGCGGCTATTACTCGCACATGAAGCTCGCCTACGTCCACGGCGGACTCAGCCTTAACCGGGAGATCTTCTACAACACCCCGACATGGAACATCGCGCGCCTGCGCAACGCCGTGGAATCCGGCATCCCCGTGAACAAGCTACACCTCTGGTCGGCGCTGGCCGGAGTCATCATCACCGGCGGCCTGATCCACCTCCAGCGCAACTACCTGTGGTGGCCGGTAAGCCCGCTCGGCTACCTCATGGGAACCAGCACGTCCTTCGAGGCGATCTGGTTCTCCATGCTCATCGGTTGGGCGGTTAGCGCCCTGATGCGCCGCTTCAGCGGCCTGTATGGCTACCGCCGCCTGCGGCCGCTCTTCCTCGGCCTCATACTCGGCGAATTCGTCACCGCCGGGATCTGGATTGCCATAGACGGCTTCACGGGCGTCAGGATGCATAAGATCTTCCCCGGCGCGTAGCGGCGCGAGTCGATCGCGCGGACCGGGGATGGGCCACTCCACTGATCTTTCTTCCGGCCTATGCCATCTCTCCGCTCACCGCATCCACCGATGGGGAGCCCGGCGTCCGCGTGGGACTGGTCCATCCATCGGAGCTTGGTCGCCCCGTTGTGGAGTCCGCGCGCCCAGGGGCGGTAGGAGATTCCCCACGTCACTCCGAATCACACGCTTATAGGAGGGCATTCACATGAGGATCGCGCTTTGCGGCTGTCTCGTCATGATCTTGCTCGCGGCGGCGCTGCCGGCGTGGGCGGCGGTGGGATCTGAGTATCTGGAACTCGACGGCTGGGCGGAGCCGAACACGCCGCCGGAACACAACAAGTTCGGCGTCCTGCGCTACTGGGCGGAGGGCAAGACGGCGACGGCGGCCACCATCTTCATCCCGGGCAACGGGGGCGGGGCGGCGTCGTTCGACATCGTGGGCCGTTGGCTTGCGGAGAACGCCGACATCGAGGTGTGGGCGATGGACCGCCGCTCAAACCACCTCGAGGATCACACCGGCACCGACCAGGCCCTGAAAGACGGCAACATGCTCATGGCCGGCATGTATTACATGGGCGGCGGGTTCAAGGAGATCACCTCAAAAGACGTTCCGTTCCTCAAGCACTGGGGCCTGCGAACGCATCTCAATGACGTCGCCGCGCTGGTGAAGCACATCCAGGGGCGTGGGATCAAAGACATCTTCCTCGGCGGGCACTCGCTCGGCGCGATGATGACGCAGGCCTACGCGGCATACGAACTGGACGGCGGCAAGCCGGCCTACAAGGACTTGCGCGGCCTGATTCTGTTCGACGGATCGGTGTGGGGATCTCGCGTAGGTGATGATATTGAGAGGCACATCGCGACGCTTGAAGAGGAGATCAGCCAAGGCGCGCTCTTCCCCGCCGACCTGCCACAGGGCGGGATCGTCAGCGAGCTGATCATCATCGCGGCGACACGCGACCCGGAGGGCGCGAGCCCCATCGCGCCGTTCATCCAGGACATGACGGAGGTCACCTCGCCGCTGACCAATCTCGCGCTGTTCGGCGTCGCGATCGACACGGACTTCAATTTCCACGCGCTGTGCCGGGCAGGGAAGCTCGGCGAGCCGGACGCAGCGAATCCGCAGGCGCCGTTGGGCTGGATTGGCTACCAGGACAGCGGGGAGGCGACAGACGCGCTCGCTCTGGCAAAGGCGTTGACCGCCGGCCGCGGCGCCGCGGAGTGGTATCAGCCGCTGGCCCTGATGCCCGACGTCCGCCGGGCGAGCAAAGCGATGCTGGACGTCCCCGAGCTTGGGCTGAAGTATCAGAAGGAAATGGACTTGCCGGTGATCGGTTTCCTCGCCAACGCCGAGAGCTATGACTTCGCCGAAGGGATGAAGGAGTACGCGGCGTCCATCAAAGGCACGGCCGACATCCACGCGATTGACCCCGCGGGGACGTACGCGCATCTCGACCCGATCGTCGCGGCGGATGCTGACAAGCGCGTCTTCACGCCGCTAAAGGAGTGGATGGCGGGCGTGCTGGCGGGCAAGTGACGGGCCCCGCAACCGCAGAGATCGCCGAGCACGCAAAGGGAAAGGCGGTCGCCGCTGACGATGAGTCTGCTCAGACTGCTGATGTGCTTATCGCTATGCGGCGCAATGTGCGCGGCGGCGAGCGGCGCGCAGAGGGCGATGCGCTTTCGCGCGAGCACTCCTGAGCGGGCCCGCGAATGGCAAGCGGCGGCGAGGGAGAAGCTGTTCTCCCTCATGATGGGCGGCGCGCGGCCTGCGCCGGTGCCGCTCGACGTCGAAGTATTGCAGCACATCGAAGTGTCTCGGGGTGGCTATGGCCTCGAGGAAGTGACACTTCAAACGCTCGCTGATCGGCGCGCGCACGCCTGGGTCGCGATCCCGCGCGCGCCTCGCGGCAAGGTCCCCGCGGTGCTCGCGCTTCACGGACACGGCGGCAGCGGAGAGCAGGTGGTCCTCGGCGATGGCCTCTACTGGTATGGCCGGGCGCTCGCCGAGATGGGCTACGCGGTCATCGCTCCCGACATCGGGTCCCACGATCTCCAGCATGACAACTGGACACTCATGGGCGAGCGCGCGTGGGATGCCCTCTGCTGCGTGGACTACATCCTGGGCCGGCCGGAGGTCGCTCGCAAAGACATCGCCGTCGCGGGGCTCTCGCTCGGCGGCGAGACGGCGATGTACGTGGCCGCGCTCGACGAGCGGGTTACGGTTGTCGATTCGAGCGGGTGGCTCACGACCGTCGCCAACATGAAGAACCGCCACTGCCCCTGCTGGCAGTTTCCGGGGCTCGAGGACAACTTCGACTTCGCGGACATCTTCGCGTGCGTCGCCCCGCGTCCGCTGATCTGCGAGATCGGCGAGAAGGAGACGGCACCGGGCGGCTTCCCGGCTTCGATTGCGCGGCGCGCCTTCGGGCAGATCCAGCGGGCGTATCGCGCGTTCGACGCCGAAGACCGTGCCGTACTGGACATCCACCCCGAAGGCCACGTCTTCATCGGCCGGGAGCTCTGGGAGCCGCTGCGATCGGCGATGGGCACGCCGTATCCGTGGCGTGCGTCCCGATCGGCCGATGACGAAGCCTTGCGCCGCGGCGAGATCGCCCGGCGCGCGTTCTCCAGAGCGCTCGGCGTGCTCGACGGGTGGTGGGCGCTGCGCGACCCGAGGACGGATCTCTTCCCCCGCCGGCTCGACCAGAATGTCTGGGCGCCGAACGACAATGCCGCCGACATGCTGCCGTTCCTTTACCTCACCGCGCATTTCCTGTGCCCGGAGCGGACGAGCGACATCTCGCGAGCGCTGGCGAGCGAGCGGGCGCTGACGAATCGGCTCGGCGTGTTGCCGGACTGGTACGACATCGCGAAGGGCGGCTTCGTCCACGAGGACACGGATATCCGCCGCCTCATTTTCGGGGCCGCGGAGTACTGCAAGGACGGCCTGCTGCCGATGACCGAGGTGATGGATCGCGGCCCGTGGACGGAGCGAATGATCGAGCTGGTGGGGGCGATCTTCGAGCGCGCGCCGGTCAAGACCGACTTCGGCATGCTGCCGGCGGACGACGCCGAGGTTAACGGCGACCTGCTCCAGGTGCTGTGCCGCCTCTACGCTATGACCGGCGAAAGCGACTACCTCACCTGGGCCGAGCGCATCGGCGACGCGTACTGTCTGGAAGTGCTGCCCATGAACAACGGGCTGCCCGCGCACCGCTGGGACTTCGAGGGACACCGGGCGACCAACGACGCCTTGAGCCTCAACGATCACGGCAACGAGATCGTGGGCGGCCTCTCGGAACTGATGGTCGCGAGCCAGGCCGCCGGCTCGGAGAAGGCGGCCGCTTACGCAAGGGCCCTCAAAGTGATGTTCGACCGCCTGCTCGAGAAAGGGCGCAACAGCGACGGCATCTGGTTCAGCCTGCTCAAGTCGTCCACGGGCGAGGTCGCCAACGCTCAGCCGCCGGACACTTGGGGGTACGCGCTGACCGGCGCGGCGACCTTCGGCATGGCAACGGGCGACCAGGCGATGAAGGGCGCGGTCATCAAGGCCCTCCGCAACATCGACCAGCCCGAGTACCTTCACTGGCGCGGGGCGGACTCGTATGCGGATGCCATCGAGGGCGCGCTGCTGCTGCTGAATCGCTACCCCGAGCGATCGGGCCTTCGGTGGCTGGAGAAGATGCTCCCGTTGTTCCTCGCGCGGCAGCGGGCGGACGGCATCGTCGAGGGCTGGTACGGTGACGGCAACTACGCGCGCACCGCGCTCATGGCCGGGTTGTACTACACTCAGGGGGTGATGTGCCGCCCGTGGCGCGATGACCTGCGATTCGGCGCGGTTCGCCGCGGGGAGGAACTGCATCTGACGGTGGCGGCTGACGACGCGTGGCGTGGCCGTCTCGTCTTCGACACCCAGCGGCACCAGCGCGTCGTGCGCCTGCCCTTCAACTATCCTCGGCTCAACGAGTTCCCGGAGTGGTTCACCGCGGACCCCACGCGGAAGTACCGGCTCAGCATCAACGGGCGGGAACGGATTGTGAGCGGGGCCGCGCTGTCGCGTGGAATCGGTCTGGGGTTGGCCGCGGGAAGGAAGGCCGCGGTCACCGTCCGTCCGCAGTGACGCGCCTGGGCGCCGGGGGGCTGAACAGCCACAGGCCCCGGTGTCGCGCTGAGCTGTCTCTGGAGTGCGGCGATTCATCGCCGCTTTTGAAAGCGGGAGTTCCACTCCCGCACTCCACAGGGCCGTTCTTCGTGCCAGGCCTCGCCATGGCACCCGCCGGATCAATGCGCGTGCCGCCGCGTCAGAGATCCGGTGAATGCTGAGCACCGAAAGTGACGGAGGTCGCCGCAGCGCCCGCGAACCGACGCAGGGGATCGCTCACCCCCCGCGCAGGATCCGCATCACCTCGTCCGGCGTCTTATGGACGTACTCCGAATAATCCGTCCGCTCCCCGTGCCTCTCGACGAGGAGGCGAACCAGCGTGGCGCGGCCGTGTTCCTTGACGCATTCGACGAACGCGACGCAGACGCCGCGATAGCCCTGATTGTCCGGCCCGTAAAATCCCTGGTCGCACGGGAAGCCGGCACATTCCCAGCAGCCCTCGAAGCCCTTCTCGATGCAGCATCTGCGCTGGTAGCAGTGTTGGACGTTCACCTTGGGATCCGTCCGGCAGTCACATGACTCCGGGCCAAGCGTGCAGATGCCGCAGACCAGCCCGCAATAGGCAATGCTATCCACGAGATCGCCGGTCATCGACTCATTACACCTCACGTCTACGCAACGCCGAACGGTTGGTTACGGCTTGTCGTGTCGGCCGTAGACTTGGGTTGGCGCCACATCAGCCAGGCCAGTAATCCGTAGGCTAACGCCGTCAACACTCCGCACTCGCCGCCCAACAAGGTGTGCCATTGATTGTCGGTCGTCACCGGCTGCAGGACGTTCTGGAAGACGGCGTTGTGGACCGAATGCATCAGCACGGGAACCCAGATGCTGCCGGACCGCAACCGCAGACGACAGATCGCCGCGTTGAACCCGAGGACCATGAGAACGAAAAGGACGAC
Source organism: Armatimonadota bacterium (assembly GCA_020354555.1). Lineage (NCBI taxonomy): Bacteria > Bacillati > Armatimonadota > Armatimonadota bacterium. The sequence goes on from CP070648.1 coordinate 2,030,804, forward strand.
GGTGACGGCAGGATAACTCGACGTGCAGTACTGACCAGTCACTAACAGAGGCAGATGCCACCCGGCCCAGATCAGGCCCAGGATAAACACCGGGCGCATCCAGCCGGTTTTCACCAGCCGATCCAGGAGATAACCGCGCCAGGCCAGCTCCTCCCCTAGGGAGAACGGGGTGAGGATGGGCACCGTTACCGCTAGAATCGCCCCGTAGATATACAGGGGCCAGTGGGCCGTGCGGGGGGCCAACCCGGTCAGCCAGAGGACGCCGTAAACTGGTACGCCGACGATGAGGGGGCCCCATATTGCGGCTAGCGTCGCCTTCCAGTTGCGCCATCCCCAGCCGATGTCCCGAAACCCCTCGCCGAACAACAACCTGCAAAGGAGCGAGCACACCCCCGGGGCCCACATGAAGACGAAAGGCCCGACCCACCCCAGGGCAGCGTAACCGCCGCGAGACAGCAGAAACGCCAGCCAGGACCAACTCACCAGATAGGTGATGGCCCCGTACGCGATGACCGACCGTCGAGGCCCCGATGAGGGCGCGGACTCGTTCACGGCGTATGTATCCTCATCAGATTCCTGGCGCCCCTGACCGGGCGGCGCCCGAGGCATTCACCTCGCCACACCTCTGCGGCTGACAGGCACCGCAGACTACACCGTCCCTTGTCAAGCGGTCGGGCGATCGCCTCACCAGCAGGCACCTGACCCGCCGCGTTCCAGCAGCCATTGTGCCAGGACTGGGTCTATCTCAATCTGCCTCTCTGGCGGGCGCGACATCCCCGGCCCGCTACAGCAGGAACTGACCCAGGTACTTCTTCTTCAGCAACAGCACCGTGTGGCGCATCTCCCCGCGCGACCGGATGCAGGTGTGCAGCTCGGCGTCCACTGCCGGCCGGGTGCCCTCATGCGGCCAGGCGCTTGATCTTCAGCATGCGGAACGTGGATTCGACTTCGATGGTGCGGGACGAGCGGCGGTTCGCTTCAAGCGCCATGTATGCCCCGGTTACCCAGTACCCGCTCTGCTGCTCTCTGAGGTAGTCGCGCGGGAACAGATATGTCCCTCGCTCGGTCCGATAGGTCTCGAGGTGGGCAAGGGCGTCACGGAACGACCGGGTCTCCGCAGCCGCCGCGAAGTGGGCCATCAACTCCGTACGTTGGACGATCCGGGCCCTCTCGTAACCACCCAGACTGCGCTTGCTGCAATCGGGTAGGTGCGCGCTCCAACCGATGGCATAATGATGCACATGATCGCCATCTTGTTGCCGCAGGTAGCCGTAGCCGTCCTTCAGAGCGCGGTACCGGGGATCAAGGACATAGCGAACGACAGCGTCGATCTTGCGCGCAGTTGCCGCGTCTTTCGCGTCGCCGGGGAAGTGAGCGAGCAGGTAGATGTCGTGGATGTAGGGCAGCCTCAGTTCGCCGTCCGGGGTCAGTTCCGGTTTCACAAAACGCTTGTTCCGCAAAGCCCGCGGGATGCCGGCGTACTCATCTTCCCCGATATAGATATCGTACGCTCCCTTGCGGCACGTCTCGTAGAGATCGTCGAGCCGCTGCCGCGCGAAGCTGATCACCGCTTGCTCCATCGCGTAACCTGCCCGCAGCAGACCCGCGGCCATGATGATCTTGTGCAACAGGAAACCCATGCCCTCCCGCCGCCCCGCGTTTGCGACCAGGAGGCGCCGGAAGTGCGCGGCCCTCTTGTCGAACGGAACCATGCCGGCCTTGAGGCCGAGGTCGGCGAGCTTGTTCATCGGGTTCTCGAACGCAGTGTTCTCGCTGCTATGGATACCTCGAGGGACCAGACGCTCAAGCCATCGATTCACCAGCGGACTTCCAAGCAGGTCTTTCCGCAGGCGACCCGGATCGACACGCGTCGCGTCCTCCGACAGCTCGGTCGCGGTGCGGTAACGAATCACCGGCCCGCCACACTCCAGCAACCATTGTGTCAGGACCGGGTCCATCGCGACCTGCCTCTCCCGCAAGACCGCAATCCCGGGCGCGCACCGCACTTCGCGACGGTGAGCCCAGGCGCGCTACAGCAGGAATTGACCCAGGTACTTCTTCGTCAGCAGGAGCATCGTGTGGCGCATGTCCCCGCGCGACCAGATGCCGCCGTGCGGCTCGACGGACAGCCACCCTGTGTAGTGGTGCTCGTAGAGAAAGGCCATGACCTTGCCCCACTCGATGTCACCCATCCCCGCCGCGGGCTGCGAGGCGAGTTGTCCGCCGTGGTAGAGGTGCTCCTTGATGTGCACGTGGCCGACCTTGTGGCCGTAGCGGCGGACGACTTCGAGATAATCGTCGCCGTGATGCTTCCAGTTCGCGGGGTCATACTTTATCTTCACATCCGGGATGTGTGCCCATACGGCCTCGTATGCCGCCAGGCTGTCGAAAAAGCTGTTGCCGTGCGCGGCGTAGAACACCGGCGTCAGGCCCGCATCCTTCATTTTCTTGAGAAACGGCGGGAAGACCTCGAGGAACTCCGCAACCTTGCGCCCTAGCGGCTCGCCTGGGATGTCGCCCCCGCCCATCGAGAGGATGTCGGCCTCGAGCTTCTTGGCGAAGGTGATGGCGCGGTCGAGCATCTTGTGCGCCTCCGCGCGCTCCTTGGCGTTCGGCGACAGGTAATTCCAGCCCCAGATGCCGAGCATGCACACGCGCACGCCGTGCTTCTTGTGGATGGCGCGCATCTTCGTCACCGTGTCTGCGGTCAGGTCGCGGAAGTCGCCCCAGTAGTTGTACTCCAGGCCTTCGTAGCCGTGTTCTTTCGCGAACCGCGAGTCCTGCTCGACGCCTTCCAGACTGTTCTCCCCGATGAAACCGAGTTTCATGTGTCTCTCCTATTCAGAACCTGAAATCACACCGCCAAGGCAACGAGGCGCGCTGCCAGGCGGCACGGCGACCCCGATGTCTTCGCATTACGTCAGGGGCGGTCACGCGCCGTCGCGAATGCGGACTTCCTTCCCCGTCTCCGCGCTGCGCAAGAGCGCCTCCATCATCTGCTGCACGATCAGGCCGTGGCGCAGGGGTGCCGCGCACTCCACGGCGTCGAGGATGCAATCA
>CP070648.1:2033963-2063218 GCA_020354555.1 Armatimonadota bacterium
GCTCGGGCGTGCGGCAAGCGACGCGGTATGACGCCGGCGCGAGTGGTGAGCGATGCGAGCTGATCGCGATAGACTGATAAACCACGCCGTTCTCTACACGGCCGCGTTCGTCGTCAGCGCCTCGGGTGTGCGCGCGGTGACGATGACCATCGGCGACCCCGCCATGTGGAGCGCGTTCGTCCTCGTCCTGGCGGCGGGTTTCGGCGTCAGCTGGCTCCTGCGCCGCTTCGAGCAGCTCCGGCCCTACGCTGTGGCGTGGACCGCAGCACTCGGCGGAGCGGCACTCCTGTGGTATCGGGAAACTGGGACCTTCGCGGGCCAGCCGGTGGCGCTGGCGGTCGGGCCGGATCGCCAGCTCGGCCTCGCCGTGCTGCTCGCGGCGCTCACGGTCGTATGGAGCTTCGCGCTGGTGCGCACCGAGGATCTCTTGTTCTGCGTCGTGCCTGGCCTCGCCATCTTCGGATTGCTCGGCAGCAAGACCTTCGACCCGCAGTTTACCGCGGCGTTCCTCGTCTTCGTATTCGCCAGCGCGTACCTCGTCGGACATGCCCACCTCGTGGCCGAGCAGCAGCGCAGCCGCATGCAGCCCGGCGCGGATGCGCGGCACGTGGCCCGTCAGCGCTTCGTCCTGCTCGCCGTGCTCGTGGCCTTTGCCGTCGGCGTCGCCGTGCCGGCAGCACGGGCCCTGGCGGCGATTACCCCGGGCTCCTGGTCGGAACGCCGCATCGGACGCGGCGGTTCCTCGGGCTCGGGTGCCGCCGGCTCTGCGGGCGGGCGCCCGGTGTGGACCTCGCCGAGGTCGCTGCGCGTGGGTGCCGGCCCCATACGTCTTAGTCGCCGCGTCGTCATGCGTGTGCAGTGCGCAGAGCCGCTCCATTGGCGCGCGGGCTCGCTGGCGTACTACACCGGGGAATCCTGGCAGGCCGCGAACGGCCGCGAAGCGGCGGCCGTCGCGGGCGTCGGCGGGCGCTTCGACCTCCGGCCACTCGTGCGCGCGCCCCGCGGCCGCACGGTGCCGCAGAGATTCGAGTTCGTCACCGTCAGCAGCGCGCTGCTCTTTGCGGCGATGCAGCCGATCGAAGTCAACCTGCCCGACCCATCGGGCGCGCGGTCGGTCTTCCTGGACTACGCCGGGCACGCGTTCGGCGTCACGAGCGGACGACTCCAGGACTCGTACGAAGTCGTCTCACAGGTGGACAACCTGCGCCCGCTTGGACCGCGCAGCATCCTCAGCGCGGACGCCGGCGCCCTGCTCGCCATTCCCTTCAGCGCGCGCGAGGTGGAAGATCTCGCCCGGCAAGCGGTCGGCGACGTGGCCGATCCCGCCGCGCAGGTCTCGGCGATCGTGGGCTGGGTTCAGGCGCGGGCACGCTACAGCCTCGATGCGCCCGCAACTCCGCCCGGCGAAGATGCCGTGGTGCATTTCCTGACCCGGAGCCGCGTCGGATACTGCGATCTCTTCGCCAGCGCCGTCGCCCTGATGTGCCGCGCGCAGGGGATACCGGCGAGGGTCGCCGTTGGTTTCGCCCCCGGCGATTACGATGCCTCCGACGGCGTCTACGTCGTCCGCGAGGAAGACTCACACGCATGGGTCGAGTCGTTCCTGCCCGACGAGGGATGGATTACGGTCGAAGCATCACCGGCCACCGGCCAGCAGGCGCGCATCGCCTCCCAGCGCGATTGGCTGGGCCGCGCCGCTCGATTCGTCAACCGCCACCTCATGTACGCGCTCGCCCTGCTCGCACTGCTCGCCTGGGCCGCCGTCGTCGGCAAAGGGCGATGGCTCGATCCCTATCTCGCCATGCGCCGCCGCGAGCAACTCCTAAGCGCGCAGGGGCGCCGCGGCGAGGTCATCCTCCTCTACGACAGGCTCGCGCGTCTCCTCGCGAAACGAGCCACTGCCCGTCGCGACGCGGAAACCCCGAGCGAGTACGCGAATCGCCTGGCGAGAAACGCCTACCTCACAAGCATCATGGGCGGCGTCAGCGCCATCACGAATGCGTATCTCGCCGCGCGGTTCAGCGAGCGCGAGGTGGGGGAGCAACAGGTCGCCGCCGCGCGCCAGGCGCTGCAAGAGGTGACCGACCGGCTGCGCCGCGTCAAGGCCCTGCGCTGAGCGCACCTGCCGGAGTGCTCCGCACATCATCCACGGCACACACCACCCCGCCCACCAGCCGCTCAGTCGATGACCCACCGGTGCAGCGCGTAGTCGGCGGCGCGGCGCTCGGCCTCGCGCGCCGCTTCCTCGCGGCGGGTGCGTTCGTCCTCCGAGGCCATGAAGCAGTACAGATCGCGCCCGTACTTCAGGTAGCCGAGGCCGCGGCAGATGGACAGCGATGCCGCGTTCGTCTCGTCGGTGGTGTACAGCGGTACGCGCCCCGCCCCGAGAATCGCCCGCGTCGCCGCGCTCACCGCGGACTTTGCCATCCCTTGCCCGCGGAAGTCCTGCTCGGTGAACACCCCGATGGAACACGCGTAGTCGCCGCGCATCGCGATGTCGGCGTACGCCGCAAGCTGGCGTTTCACGTACACGCCGTACGCCTCGCGGAACGACTTCCCGACCGCGTCCTGCTTCGCCTTGCCGCGCGCCCGCCGTTCCGTGTCTCTGATGCGCCGCACCCGGTGGTCGTGTACCGGGACGAAGTGCTCTCGATCGGTGTAGTGGAGCAGATCGTGCCAGATCTCGACGATCGGCAACCGGGTCGCCACCGCCTCGACTATCCGGTTGCGGTTGGCCTCCGACAAAGCCGCTCCCTGCTCCATGCCCTCGCGCACCAGTCGCGCCACGACCGACCGTAGCGGATCGAAAACCCGCACGGCGGCCCCGCGAAACGTCTCGATCACCGCCACCGGGCACGGCGAGCTGGCGGTGACCACGCTGCCGATCGCGCCCTCGACGATCAGCAGGTCATGACGCGCGCGCTCCGGCTCAACGCCGAGCACGGCGGCGCACGCGACATCAAGCGGGCGGAACTCCTTCCACGCCGGAGTACGACGCACGAAGCCCCCGTTCGCTCTATGAAGCCGAAGCAGTCTTGCCAGTCGTGCCACCGCTGTCAGAGCACCCCACGTGTCACAGGCCGCCCCCTGGCCGCACGCTCACCTCGGACGCCTTGCCGCCCCGAAGCTCTAGGGCCACCCGTCCGGCCTCCCCGGCGCCGAGTGCCGGCACCTCTGCCGTCAGCAAGGCGCCCGCCAAGGCCTTCATTGGTGTGCCTCCACCAGTCAGCCATTTCCGCGCGGACCCTTGGCCGCCCTGCACCCCGCGCTCGATTGCCGGGCGGCCGAGAGGTCGGGAACCGCCACGCGCGGAAAACCACGACTTGCCGGCCTCGGCTGCACGCCAACAGCAGCCCGGTGCTCGCGCGAGATGCGATGATGGAGACGCCCGGGAGGTTCTGATGCCGCAGTACTCTTTTCGCCTCGGCGTCGTCGCCGACGAGATCAGCGACGACCCCGAGAAGTCCTTTCCGATCGCACGCGATCTCGGCCTTGAGGCGGTCGAGCTTCAACGGCTGTGGGGCAAGTCGGTGACCGACCTCACCGGCCCCGAGATCGAACGCGTCAAGGCGCTGCTCGACCAATACGGCCTGTGGGTCAGCATGATCAGCACCGGCTTCCTCAAGGCCTGTCGGGTTGACCTCATCCCCGACGGCAACTTCGAGGCGAGCGAGGATTTCGCGCACCACATGGACGTCTTCCGGCGCGCCGTCGTCATGGCCAAGGCGTTCGACTGCCGCCTCGTGCGCACGTTCTCGTTTCGCTGGCCGCATATGGTGGATCTCGGCAATCCCTCCCCGCGTCCCCCCCGAGGAGGCGAGATCCCCCCGCAGACCCTTGACCTCATCCGCCACGGCCTGTCAATACCCGCTCGCGTCGCCTAACGTGAAGGCCTGACCCTCGGCCTCGAGAACGTTCGCTCCTGCTACGCCAACACCGGCGAGAATGCGCGTGTTATCATTGATGCGGTTGACTCGCTCGCGCTCAAGGCCGTGTGGGACCCGGCGAACTCGTTCGTCTCCGGCGGCGCGGACTATCCGGACGGCTACGAGGCCGTCCGACCGCACATCGTGCACGTTCACTTCAAGGACGCGCGCGTGCGCGACGAAGCCACCGGCCTGATCAGCTGGGAGTGTATCGGGGAGGGGGAGGCGCGCCTCAAAGAAGAACTCGTCGCGTTCGCTCGCGACGGGTACTCCGGCGTCGTTTCCGTTGAGACTCACTGGCAGCCGCAGGACGGCTCCAACGGCACTCCTGCCACAGTCGCCGGCCTGCACCGCCTGCTGGACGAAACATAGCGGACGTGGTGACGGTGAGCCGGACATGGAACGCCGATCCCACAGCGGCGTGCCGGCCCGGCTATTCATGACGCGTCTGCACCTGCGGAGTCGCGACTCGCCGGGAGGATGCCGGAGACCTTGACCAGGATTCCGAAGAAGCGAAGACTCATAACGTTCCGTTCCGTTGCCGCGCTGGCGTTCGTCGTTTTCCTCGTCGGCTTCGCCTACGGGTTCCGGTTCCGTGTCCGCACCGTTCGCGTCCCGGCGGGCCTGCCCACGCCGGTCCGCTTGGTGGTCATGAGCGACCTGCATCTCGGCGCCTTGGGCATCGGCGAGGGGACGGCGATGCGCGCGGTGGCGGAGGCGCGCAGGTTGCGGCCGGATGCGATTGTGATGGTCGGCGATCTCGTATCCAGCAGGCGCGCCATCCCGGATCTTCCCGCGATCCTCGGCGGCTTGCAGGCGTCGCTCGGTGTGTACGCCGTCCTCGGCAACCACGATCACTGGGCTGACGCGCAGGGCGTCCGCGCCGCTCTCGAATCCGCCGGCATAAAGGTGTTGGTCAACGACAGCGCCACCGTCCGCAAAGGGAAGACCCGCCTGGCGTTCGTCGGGATTGACGACCTCTGGGCGGGCGCTGTGAACTGGGATGCAGCGTGGCGCTCGGTGCCGGCCGATGTGCCGGCCGTGCTGTTGTCCCACAATCCGGAAGCTGCGGTGCACCCCGAGGGTCAGCGCGCGACCCTCATTGTCAGCGGACATACCCACGCGGGCAAGATCCGCCTACCGCGGTTCGTGCTCCCCGCGTTGGAGCGCCTCACCGGTGTCACGCCGATCCCGGCCACGACCTACGGCGTGCGTCATCCCTACGGCCTGGTGCGCGAGCCTTGGGGTTGGGTCTACGTCACCAGCGGCGTCGCCGCCGGCGCCAGCCCCCCGCGCTGGTTCACTCGCCCCGAGGTAGCCGTGCTCGACCTGCGGTGAGAGGCGTCACCGGCGCCGACGGTCACGGCACCTGCTCCAGCAACTGCGCTACTTCCCCATCAGCAGCCGGCTGCCGCCGAGGGTCACGCTGAACTTCCCCGCGCGGCCGACGGACACGATCATCGCCGCCCGCTCGCCCGTCAGCCGCGCCACCTGCGGAAACTCCGCGCCGCGCACCTCGTCCGGGTTCATCCGCCCCCACAGATCCGGCCACTGGACGACGAACCAGTACCGCCCGGGGCCGGGCACCGCGGCCTCGATGCGCAGCCCGTTTTCGCGGTGCTCCGCCGCCAACACCTCCACTAGCGGCGCCGCGTCCATCACGAATGCCTTGCGCGCGCCGGCGGATTGCGTCATCTCCACCGCGTGCTTGCCTGCGCCTTTGGAGAACACGCAGCTCGCCCACTCCTTCCCGTCCACGGTCACCTGTGCGAGATGCAGCCCGCGCCCTCGCAGCGACAGGTCATATGCCGCCTGCCGCCACTCCAGGCCGGAGAAACCATCGGCCGGGACGTACTCCAGCGGGCGCGGCAGGATCCGCAGGTGGCTCGGCGCCATCTCGACACCGTAATGCCCGGCATAGACCGCCTGGAGGAAGCCCCACGAGTCCCAGATGCGCCCCCGATTGCCGACGCTCGCCTCTTTCTGCTCATACCCGGATGCCTCGCGGTACGGGAAGTCCGTGCGCTCGTAGTCCGCCAGGAACAGCCGCCACACGTCATACGCCTTCGGCTCCGAGAACTTCGTGCGGATGTACACATCCCAGCCGCCCACCCACGGCACCCATTGATTGAGGCCGTTGGCGTACGGCTCGATGCTGTGCGCGGTCGGGCACAAGCCGTCGAGATAATACCGCTGCCAGTTGCTGTTGAGGTGCGCGAAGATGGCGCGGATGCGATCGGGAGCATCGCACACGCCCCCGTACATCGTCCACAGATTGGCGAACGACTCCTCGTTGGAGTACAGCGAGCCGTCGGGGTTGCGCCAGCCGACGTAGACGCCCCGCTCGGCGTCCCACAACCCGCCCTTGTCGCAGGTGCGATTCGCGGCAGCGCCGATTCGGTTCGCTGCCGCATGCAACTTGCCCGCGGGCTCCGCCTCGCCACACACCTCGTGCAGGCGCGCAAGCTTGCGCAAGCCGTCGCAGCAGACTGCCGTAAGGTACGTCTGCTCGCCCTTGATGAAACCGAGGTCCGGGTACGTGTCCCCGCCCTCGCCGATCACCGGCAGATCGCGCGGCCCGAGCAAGCCCAGGATCGCCTCGCCCATGCGGTCCGCTTGCAGCAGAACGCCGCGCACGAACGCGACATCGCCCGTCCGGCAGAGGTAGTCGTAGATCATCCCGATGAGCAGGCCTGCTGAATCCAGATTGCCGTAGGCCGCGCTGCCGTCGGGGGCGATGTGCGTCGGCGGATGGCCCGCTTCATTGAGCTTGTCCGAAAACGTCACGATCTCGTCGCGCATGACCGCCAGCAGCTCCGGCCCGGCGACCGGCGCCGCGCTCTTCCAGCCGTGCGCAACATCCCGTAGCCAGCAGCGTCGGTACGCCTCCTGAATCCCCTCGGGCAGCCCGGGGTCAATCACCGCCGCCGTCTCCTGCATCCACCGTCCGACCGCTGGCTCGCCTTCCGTGACCAGGAACCGGCGGCTCGTCGCAACATGGGTCGTCCACAGCACGAAGTCCTGCGCCAGCGGCTGAAACTTGCTCGTTACCCGCTTCAGCGTCGGCACCTGAAGCAGGCCGAACGCGACGCGCGCCTCGATGTTCACGGCGTCGCCCTTTCGCAGCGTCACCGGCTCGGGGTTGATCACCGGCGCGAGCGCAATCGTCGAGCGCTCCGCTTGCACTTCAATCTCAGCAGCTCTCGGCGGCGAGGTGGTCACGACGAAGGTGCGCTCGGCACCGCCTTTGCAGATCGCGCCGGCTGCGAAGATCGGCTCGGTAACCAGGCGGGCAGGGCGAGCGGATGCCAACCCTTCGCGGCCTGCAAAGTACACCGTGCTCGGGGCCAGCGCCGGGTCGAGAGCGAGCAGCAGGCCGGCCCACCGGCAGGCCGCGTCCGTCTCGGCTCGTACGGAGGCGCGCAGGTTGAGTTCCGGCCCGTCGGGGGCAAGCTCGATGTCGAGTGATGCGGAGAGGCCGTCGCCGATGCCGAGGCCGCTCACCGCAACGCGGTTGGGGCTGACCGGTCTGATGCCGAAGCCCTCGCCGGGCGCGGCGCGCACGACCTCCCCGTCCGCGCTCCTGCATGCCGGCCCAATGCCCAGGCCCCCGCCGTCGCCGGCCCCGGCCAGCACGGGATGAGTGAAGTCCCCGGTTCCGGCGGGGTCCGCCGCCAGCCCGGTCACCGCGCCGGTGGTCGCATCAACCTCCACCCGCAGCCATTTCGTCTCGACGCGCAGGACGTCACCTTCCTGCGCGAGGCACGCGCCGCCGCACGCGACCAGCGCACCGGCGATGAACAGCGCCCACATCCTGTGCCCCATGCTGACCTCCAGGGAGTGTCGGTGGGCCGAGCCGCGATCTTGGCGCGTACCCCGCCGCGTCAGTGAGAAGGATATTGCGATTACTGCGCTTTCGCGGGCGCCGGCTGTCGTTCGCCTTCTGCGGCCTTGGCCTTCCGGTCGGCAGTTGTTGAGCCCTCAACCGTAACGCGAATCTCATCCTTCGCGTCATTGCCGGCCTGGTCAAACGCTCGCACGTGAATCGTGTGTTCCCCGGCGGACAACTCGTCGGTCTCGACCGCGAACGAGACTTGCTGCGTGCCGACCAGCCCCTCGACCGCGGCCGCGCGCCATTTCCCGTCGTCCACGCGGTAATCCACGCCGCGGATCGGGCTCAGCTTGTCCGACGCCGCGCCGCGGAACGTCGCGCGCTTCTCCGGCGTCACGCTCACCGTGTGGCGCAGGGCGATAACCGTCGGCTGCGCATTGTCCACCCACAGCACCTGTCGCGTCTCGCCCTCGCGTGCCGCCCCGGGGTTGCTCAACTCGTCGCTGGCCATCACCCGCACCAGGTACGCCCCGTCCCCGAGATCAGCCGTGTCCCATGAGTACGTCTCGTCTTCGACGCCCGTCTTGATCTCCGTCCACGTCGCGCCGCCATCGGCCGACGCAGAGAGGTCATAGGTCAGGGTGTCGCCGTCTGGATCGCGTCCTTTCCACTTCAGCTCCACCTTGCCGCGCACCCGGTCGGCGGGCTTGGGCGCCGAAAAGGCAACGGTGGGCTCCCGGTTCGGCGGCAGGTAGTTGATCTGCACGTCGCGCGCGGCAGGGCTGACCTCCGGGTCCTCCGCCGCAAGGATGATACGGTATTGCAGGAATCCCGCGGGCGGACTCGCGATGGGAGTCGCCGCATTCAAATCCGACGGCGCCGACCAGCCGCTCCAGTGGTCGTCCGGATCCGCGCTGTCGCCGGAGCGCGTCTGGAATCTCGCGGTGGTTCCTTCCGGCACATCCGCCGCGCAGCTCATCGCTCCCCAGCGGGTGCCGAGCACCGCTTTCTGCGGCTCCGACGTGAAGGTGCCTCTCCGCGTCGCGCCCGGGCCCACGCGCACGATCGCCGCCGGGTTGCTTTCGCCGGCATACACAACCCCCTCGTCACCGAGCGCCAGGGCAATCGCGTGCCCCGCCTCGGGCTTGCGCAGCACGCGCGCCTTCTTCGCGTCCGGCTCGATCTCGTACATCACGCCGTCCGAGGCGGTCACCGCGTACACTGAGCCATTCGCACTCGCCTGGAGCGCCGCGACGTTCTCCCCCTCGGCGCGCAACACCAGTTCCACCTCACGCCCCGGCCGCAGGCGGACCACCCCCGCGCCCGGTGCCGTCCCCGCGAATATGTCGCCGTCCGCGCCCACCGCAAGGCACGTCACGGACGCTTCCTCGGAGTCATACACGGCGCGCGCCTGACCGGCGGCATCAATCGCGTAAACTACCCCCGCGTTGCCCGTCCCGGCGTACAGTGCTTCACCCGCCACCGCCAACGCATACACGTTGGTCGCCGGCAGTCGGCACAGCAGCTTGCCTTCGCCGCCCGCCGTCACTCGGAAAACCTTGCCATTGGGGCCGGTGCCGACGTACACGCCGCCGTCGGGAGCCACAGCCATCGCCCACACCGTGTCCTCGCCGGTTGCCCAGTACTCCTCAACCTTGCCCTCTTCAGCCAGCGACAGGATGCGCCCGCCGGGAGCCGCACCGGCAAGCACACTGCCCGCGGAGCCGACCGCCAGCGAGGTAATGATGACGGCCCCGGTATCCCACGTCTGCTGCACCTCGCCGTCAGCCGACAGCTTGCGCACCCGACCCCCGGGAGCGGTGGCGGCGTAAATGGCGCCGTCGTGCGCTACCGCGGCGGAGATGACCGGCTCGCCGAGTTTCGCCAGCGTCTTCTGCTGCGGCGCGAGGGTCAGCACCCCCTCTTCGTCACACGCGATCCCGTCGAACTCGCCCGGTAGGAAATCGGATCGCTTGGTGTGAGTCCACGATGACGGCCCGCGCGCGACAGGCTCTTCCTTCTTCGCCTTCTCCTTCTTCCCGTCTGCCGCCTGCGCTTCATCGTTCCCGGCCTCGGCGGGGCCTGCGGCTGCGGTCGCCATCGTCATCAAGGCGGCTATCGCCTCCTCGACTGGCTCCCCTTCCTCCTCTTCACCCTCCGGCGCGCCCTCCGGGGTCGGCGACGGGCGCAACCTCGGCGGTCGTGCCTTGGCCGCGCCGGGCTTGCCCTCGACATCAACGAACGTGACCTGACGCCCCTGAATCACCCAGTCGCACGCAAGCGACGCCTTCAAGTAGTCTCGCTCGGCTTGAACGACGCTTGAGGGCGCGTCGCCGAGAAGCTCGACTAGATAGGCGGGCAGTGCGGACACGCGGCGCCCCTCCGCCGTCACGCCGACCGAAGGCAGCGCCGCCAGCGCCACCACTGCGTCCGCGCGCTCCGCGGTCTCGTAGATCTCGACGAGTTGTTCGAGGTTGAACGCCCTGCGCGGCGCGAGACCCAACATCGAGCGCAACTGCGCCGCTTCATTCCCCCCCGCGACGCCCACGCGCAGGCGGCCGTCGGGCAGATCGGGGGGCAGTTCGAGCGTCAGCGTCTTCTCCCCCGCCTCGCCCTTGAAGGGTCGCAGCAGCACGGTGAGCTTGAGCGGCTCGCCCGCCTTGTGCTTGCCCGGCTCGGCGTTGAGCCGCTCCAGGCGCGCGGTCTGGCGCTCGGGGACGATGCGGGCGCTCACCCGCACCGACTTGACGTCCAAGTTGCCGAACTCATTGTCCATCAGCACGGCGAGCGGGCCGGCGAGTTCCCCTGTGATACCCGCCGCCGCGTCGCGCGGGCTGAACGCCGTGTCGGTGCGCCGTATCACCCGCTGCGGCCCCGTAATCTCCACCGTCACCTGCGCCGTGCCCTCGCCAATGCGCTCCCACGCGCGGTCAATCGCGCTCAGGGCGACCGTCGCCGCCAGCCCCGGTGAGAGCAGCCGATGTCGGGCAATCTGTGCATTGAATGACTGCGATATGTCCCGCGCCGCATCTTCTATGGTGACCGCGATCGGTATCGTCTGCGCGTCCTGCCCGGTGACGCCGGCGACCGCCCACATCCGGTCCTGCCCGATGCGGCCGACGGGTTTCCCCGCCACCCCCATCTTCATTGACATCGCGTACCCGGGCACGATCGTCTGAATGTAAGCCCCGGTCATCGGCAGATCAATCTCGCCCATGGACATCATCGGGTGACCCAGCGCGAGCACCTTGTCGCCGATCACGCACGTGACGGTGCCGATCGCGGTCACGTCGAAATCGCCGCGCACGAGCTGGATCCCCAACGCGGAGCCTGGCTCCAGCGTCTCCCCCGCGAGTTGCGAGCTGCCCCCGACGCCTTGGGTGACGGCTGCGCCGTACGGCTCGACGACCTGGCGCAGGCGATCGAGCCCGCGCTGCGACATGCCGGAGCCGAGGAACACGCTGCTCACCGGGCGCAGCGTGAGCGTCCCGACCGGCTCGATCCAGTCCGGCGTCAGGGACGATGAGGCATCGAGGATGCGGATGCTGTGCACCGCGCGCCCGCCAACCACCACCGGCTCCGCGAGCGCGGCGGTCGCAGGGGTCGGCTCCGACTCAACGCCCGCGGCCAGAACCCTCAGCATGTCCTCGATCGGGGTGATGCCCGCAACCGGCTCCTTGGAGAACGGCCAGGTGAAGGCGATGGCGCCGATCAGCCGCTCGCCCACGTACACCGGGCTGCCGCTCATGCCTTGCAGAATGCCGGACTCGCGCTCGATCAGCGTGCCGTCCAGCACCTGCGCCAGGATGACGTCGGTGCCGCCCCGCGCCTTCTCGGCGACGCCGAGGATCTCCAGGTGGAACTCCTCGATATCCGTGCCGCGGAAAACGGACTTGCCGGTGGCGATCATGCCCGCCCGGATCTCCGAGGTCGGCATGATCTGGTCCGGCCCCAGCAGGGGCTCGGTCGCCGCCCCAGCCAGGCCCGCAACGCTCACAATGAGGATGAGGGAAAGGATTCTCGCCATGCAGCGCTCCTTACCGTCGTAACTCGGCGGCTCGCCCCGCCGTCCGCTTCCCGAGCGGGTGGCGCCCCAGGCGCGACACCTGCGGCGCCGGCCGGCCCGGATCGCTTATCGTCCGCCACTGCACGCCCCCGCCCTGACAACTCGGCAGCGCCGGCACGCGCCGGGCATGCATGACGAGGCTAGCCGTGCTGCTCCGCAACCACGCGCTCAATGAACTCGATGGCGGCTCCGACGGTCTTCACCTTGACCGCCTCGTCTTCGTCCATCTCGATATCAAACTCGTCCTCGAACGCCGCGATCAGCTCCATGCTCTGGAGCGAATCGGCCCCCAGGTCTTGCACGAAGTAAGCGGCGTCCGTGACCTTGTCCAAATCAGCCTTCAGCTGCTTCGCTACCACCTCGCGAATTCGTTCCGCGACCGACGCCTCGGCCATAGCTGCCCTCGCTTTCTGCTCCGGATAATATGATGCGGACGCCGGATCCGAGAGTGCTCCACGTTCGCCGAGCGCCTCTCTCATCCGGCCTCGCCGCGCTATCGTCTTGCTTTACGTATCGCTTCGTTGCGCTCTTGCTTCGTCATCTCGCGTACGGCGCGCAGCAGCTCGACGTCGTCCGCAGTCACTGCGACGTCTCTCCGTCCCATGGCCGTGCGCACCGTGTCGAGGAGCGCGTCGAATCCGCCGCCCTTCGCCAGGTGACCGTTATAGTACCACGCAAAGGACGGAATGTATTTCGGCAGAATCTCCGAGCCGCCGAGAATGATGCACCCCACCCCCACGATCGTGCCCGTGTTGAACAACGTGCCGATACTCGTCTTCGTATGGTCGCCGATGAAGCACCCGACCTTCGTCGAGCCCGAGTCCACCAGTTCGCCCTTGACGTATAGCTCCACCGTCCCGTAATCGTTCTTCAGATCGCTGTTCGTCGTCAGCGCGCCGAGGTTGACCCACTCGCCGACGTACGCATGCCCGAGGAACCCGTCATGATACTTGTTGCTGTAACCGTGGATGATGCTCTCCTCGACCTCGCCGCCAACCCGGCACACCGGCCCGATCGAGCACCCCTCCCGGATCTTGCCGCCGACGATCTGCGCATCGCGCCCGATGTAGCTCGGCCCCTCGACCCGCGTATGCGGGAAGACCTGCGCGCCCTCTTCGATGATCACCGGCCCGCCGTGCGTGTCGAGCACCACCATCGGGTGAACCTGCGCGCCGGGCGCGATGTACACCTGGTCCTCATCCCCGTATACCACGGAAAGCTCCGCCAGTTCCCCGTGCACGCCCTTCTGCGGCAGGGCCGCGAAGTCCGCCGTGATGCACTCCGGGTTGTGCTCCACCAGATCCCAGGGATAGCTCACCAGCTTCTGCGGCGCGTTGGCGGTCGCGACTTTCTGCCTCGCCCGCGCCAGCAGCGACAGCGCGTCCGACGCCCCAAGCGTTGCGGCGGTCGCGGCGCTGATTCGCGCGTAGGCGACGTCGTCCCCGCTCAGCCCCACCTCGTCGTCTCCAGCAGCCGCGGGCCAGTCGCCCAGCGCCAGCATCCGCCCGTTAATCAGCAGCAAGTCGTCGCCGGCGAGCGCGTCCGCATCGTTGACCGGCGCCCCCGCGACGCGTCGCCGGTACACCGGTGCCAGGTGATCGCGCACAGAATAACAGGCCGCAGCGCCCGGGTAGCCCGCGAGAATGCGTTCGCGCAGGCTGATCGCTCCGCAGCGCACCTCGAACGTTGGGCGCAGCAGGTTAATCGGATGGAAGTTGTCAGTCGTGCCGTCCTCGAAAATGCAAATCCTCATCAATCCCTCCGGCCGTGATGCGCGACTCCTCCGCCGGCGCGCCGCGCCGACACGACGTCCGACGCATCGCGCGCAATCAGCAGTTCCTCATTCGACGGGATCACGAGGACTGCCACGGCGCAATCCGCCGGGCTCACAATCGCCTGCCCGTCGCCGCAGGCCTCGTTGCGCCCCGCATCGAGCCTCAGCCCGAGCCCCTCCAAACCCGCGCAGATGCGCGCGCGGATTTCGGGGGAATGTTCGCCCATGCCGCCGGTGAAGACCACGGCGTCGGCCCCGCCTAGGGCTGCCAGATATGCGCCTATGTACTTCTTTACGCGATAGGCGAAAACCTCCAGGCAGACCTCCGGTCGCTCATCGCCGGCGGCGGCAGCCTGCTCGATCGGTCGCAGGTCATTGCTCATCCCCGACAGCCCGAGCAAACCGCTGCACTTGTTGAAGAGATGGTCTATCTCCTCAATGCTCATGCCCAGATGGTAGTGCAGGTACAGAAACAGGCCGGGATCCAGGTCCCCCGAGCGCGTGCCCATCGGGATCCCCTCGAGCGGCGTCATCCCCATGCTGCTGTCAATGGATCTGCCGCCCGCCACCGCCGCCAGGCTGCACCCGTTGCCGAGGTGACAGGTGATCAGCCGCAGCTCCGCGAGGTCGCGCCCGAGCATCTCCGCCGCTGCTCCCGCCGCGTAGCGATGGGAGGTGCCGTGAAACCCGTACCGCCGCACCCCGTGCTGCTCGTACAGCTCGTACGGTATCGCGTACAGATACGCCTCGCGCGGCATCGTGTGATGGAACGCCGTGTCGAATACCGCGACATGAGGCGCGTCGGGGAAATGGCGGCGTGCCGCCTCGATGCCGGCCAGATTCGCCGGGTTGTGCAACGGCGCCAGAGGGATGCAGTCGTGAATTGCGCGGATCACGTCCTCGTCGATGACCGACGGCTCGACGAAGGCCTCCCCGCCGTGCACCACCCGGTGCCCGACCGCCAGTAGCCCGGCGCCTCCGGGCAGCGGCGCGTCCTCGACTTCAACGAGGTGGTGGGCCAGGATCTCGAACGCGCGCTCGTACGTCGGCACGGGCTCCGCCCACCCCGTCTCGTGCGCCTTCGTGCGTTGGGATACGTAGGAAACCTCCTCGCCGATCCGTTCGATCAGGCCCTGCGCCACCGCGCTCTCGTCGTCCACGTCGAACAGTCGGTACTTGACTGACGAGCTGCCGCAGTTCAACACCAGTATGTCGCTCATCGCCGCACCTTTGCGGCCGCCGCGCTCACTGCCTTGGCCGCGCCGCTTGCGCCTGCGCCACGGTGATCGCCGCCACCGCGACGATGTCTTCCACCGTCGCGCCGCGCGACAGGTCGTTCACCGGCAGTGCGTAGCCCTGCAAGATGGGCCCGATCGCCTGCGCCCCGCCGATGTGCTCCGTCAGCTTATACCCGATATTCCCGCTGTCCAGGTCGGGGAAAATGAGGACATTCGCCTGCCCCGCCACCGGGCTCGTCGGCACCTTCAACGCCGCCACCCGTGGGACTATCGCCGCGTCCGCCTGCAGCTCGCCGTCGTAGGCAGTCGCTGAATCCATTCCGCGCGCCAGCTCGACCGCCCGCCGCACCTTGTCCACGCGCTCGTGCTCCGCGCTGCCCTTCGTTGAAAACGACAGGAACGCGACGCGCGGCTCGATACCCAGCAATCGTCTGGCGCTGCCTGCGGAACTGACCGCAATCGCCGCGAGTTGCTCCGCGTCAGGCTCGACGTTCACCGCGCAGTCCGCATAGACCAGCGCGCGCGCTTCATCGTCTCGGCGCAGCGCCATCACGAACAAACTCGACGGGCAGCAGCAGCCCTGCTCCGGCCCGATCACGAGCCCCGCCGCCGTCAGCAGCGCCGCCGTCGTGTGACTGACCCCGGCCACCATCCCGTCGGCGTCGCCCGCCTCCACCATCGCGGCGCCGAAATAGAGCGGTCGGCGCGTCAGGCGTTGCGCGGCCCCGACTCGCAGCCCGCGCCGCTGCGCGTAACGCTCCGCGTATTCCTGCGCCTTCGGCGACGCGGTCGGCTCAATCCACGCCGCATCGCTCGGCGCCGCCGCGGGATTCCCGACCAGCAGGATCGGCTTCGCGATGCCTGCCGCTGCCGCGCGCCGCGCAGCCTCCCGGATCCGCTCCTCGTCCCCTTCGGGGAATACGACGACGCGCGGATCCCCCTGCGCCTGCCGTATGATGCGGTCGAGAACGGCTGCGGGCAAGAGATATCACCTGCCCCATTCAAGTTGCAGTTTGCTCGCGGCGTCATCCACGATGACCCACGTCACCTCGGGGTGCATTTGCAGCGCGCTCGCGGGACAGCTCACCGTCACCGGACCCTCGAGTGCCTGCGCCACCGCGTCGGCCTTGTTCTCGCCGTACGCCAGCAACACGATGCGCTCCGCTTCGAGAATCGTCCCGATCCCCATCGAAATCGCCCGCGTCGGAACATCCTCGATGCGCTCGAAGAACCGCGAGTTGTCCTTGATCGTGTTCTTGGTCAGATTCACCACCCGCGTGCGTGACGCCAGCGACGCCCCCGGCTCGTTGAACGCGATGTGCCCGTTGCTGCCGATGCCGAGCACCTGGTAGTCAATGCCGCCGACGTCGTCAATCATCCGCTCGTACGCCTCGCAGAACGCCTCCGGGTCGGGCACCATGCCGTCGGGCACGTGAGTTGCCGCCTTGTTGATGTTGATCTGGTCGAACAGGTGCTCGTCCATGAAGCGGCGGTAGCTCTGATCGTGCGTCCCCGGCAGCCCGACGTACTCGTCGAGATTGAATGTGATCGTGGTCGAGAAGTCAAGCTCGCCCGCCTTGTTCAGGCGAATCAACTCCGCGTACAGCGGGAGCGGCGTGCTCCCTGTGGCGAGCCCCATAACGAAGTGCGGCGCGACGCGCATCTGCTCGCCGATCAGCTCCGCGGCGCGCTTGCCCATCTCCTCCTTGGTGGGAACGACAATGACCTTCATGCTCACGGCCTCCTTGGGACTATGGTGCCGGCGCCGTAATACGAAACGGGCCGGTCATACAGCCCGGCCCGCGTTTCGGCTTGCGTAGGTTCACCCCGCCGCGGACTTCCGCAGCGCAGGCTCGATCACGTCCTCGATGGCATTGATTGGGCCCCTGCGCCCAACCCCGCCCGACGCAAAACGTCTCCATTACCGCCGGCCGGAGCCTATAATCTATCACTCCCCTCCGCCCCTGTCAAGCACAACCAGTCCCGACCTACGCATCTCAATCCTTGACATCGGCATGGGCCATCCGCCCCTGCCGCCGCCTGACTCCTCTCCCTCTCAGAGCCTGCCCTGCCTGCCGTGAGCTTGCCGAACGGAGCCTGTCGAAGGGGAGAGGATTAGGGTGAGGTTTACCCGCCGAAGGCGGGGTGACCCGCCTCGGCAGCACACGCCGCGCCCGCCACTCCCCGCTTGCCCGTTGACACCGCCCACCCCGGCGACTATGATGTAAGCGGTCCAGGCCTAATCTCGCGCCGACCGCGGGGGAATGCGACACGTGAGACGCCGCCGCCGAGAGGCCGCACTCTTCACGCCCCAGGCTCACGCTGTGGGGGATTCCATCCCCGGCCGCCCACCGGCCCGCTTGCTCTCCTTCGGCCCACCCAGACAGGCTGCGGACGAGCATGACGAGCCGATCACCGCCGCCATCTTCCCTCCTAAACCAAAGCCCTCGCGATTCCCCCTGTTGAAGCGCAGACGAGTCATCCTGCTTGCGTTGGCTTTTGGTGCCGCCTGTCTTCCAGGATGCAGCCGCGCCCCCACGAAAGCGCGACTGGTCTCTGTGGCTGTCGATCCGCTTGGCGAAAAGCTCGTGGTAGTTGCTAGTCGTGAGCAAGGCGAAGCACGCGAAAGCTCGCTGAGGCTAGTCGAGGTCGGGGACGGTTCAGAGCGCGTGTTGTCACGTGGATGGAGTTTTCGAGCCGCTTGGTCCCCGGATGGCACGAGGCTCGCGACCGTTCGACTAGCGCCGTCTTCGGCGCAGCCAACGGTGATCCAGATATATGATCGTAGCCTGAATCAGACTGGAAGCGTACAGTTCCCGGGGACACCAAACGTGATCCGCTGGGCACCAGACGGTCAGCACCTTGTGGCCGACACGCTCGACTATCCCAATCTTCGGGTCGAGCTGGCACCAGCGATTGTGGCAATCGACGTATCAGACGGCGAGCACGCCATCGTTGCCTACAATGGGACGCTTTGGAACATTACGAAGCCTTGGCTCGGCAACGACGTACTTGTATACCTCAAGAGGCCCCCGGATCGCAGAACGTCGATTCATGCATTGCGCCTCGGAAACCTGGATGACACGGAAGTGTTGCCGCCGAGCGGGCGAGTCTCCTATGTTTGTGGTTCGCCGCAGGGCAGTCGCTTTGCCGCCATCGACGGTGGCACACTCCTCGTGGGCGAGTTAGCTAATGTACGTGAGATCCGAGCGGTTGCGGACAACGTCTGTGCAGCCACGTGGATTAGCGCACGGGAGGTTGCCATAGGGATGCCCTCAGGCGAGTTGGCGATTCTGAACGTGTTGACAGGAGAAGCCACTGCACTGACGCGTCTCAGCAACAGGGTGGATCACTTGGAGTACGCGCCCAAGCTCGGCCTGGTTTGGAGAGCGGCAGATCAGGTGATGGCCTTATCGCTTGACTCCAGACAGAGTCGGGTGCTGTATTCCTTGGCCAACCTCGGATAACGTGCACGGGGATTAGGCAACCTGGTCGGCGCAGCAGACCAATGGGGAATGCGATACGTGAGACTCCGCCGCCGAGAGGCAGGAAGAAGCCTGGTGACACACACGTCGTTCGAATGCTTCTTCCCGTGCATTGTCCGACCAGCTCGGGGATACGTGGGAGTGATACCGCCAAATGTCCTTTGAGTTCTGTGCGAAGCATCCTGACGGCAGGTCCCGACAGTCAGCCATGCGGCGCCGCTGCGGAGGCCGAGCGCCGCTCCTGGCGGCAGAGCCGATCATCTGGCTTCTCGCCGCCCTTGTTGGGCTGCTTCTCGCGCTGTACTTAGGCAGTCGCTGAGCAGAGGGAGCGCTGGGAATCCAGGGGATGTCTATGAGAAAGTTGATCGTGTCAACACGTGGGCGCGCGCCCCTACATGCCGGAGATGGGGCGTCTCATCACGCAAGATCCTGCGAAGCGGGCATCAGCGTATGGCTACTCGGAAAGCCAGTACGCCTACGTGCAGAACTGCTCCGTCAACAGGATAGACCCGACTGGTCTGTATGACAGCTCCTACTGCGCTCGCCACAACATCCAGTGCATTACGAGTGCAGCAACCGATCAGTCTGCTTGCCAGTTGCGATGCGGTTGGGATATCGGCTTTTGCGGCGGGATTCCTGCCGCGATCGCGTGTGGGATTACTGCAGTTGTCCCGAATCCCTACACTTTGGCTCTCTGTTTGGGTTTGGGGGTCGGCAGCGCCGTAGCCTTTGCGTTATGCTGGCGGGGGTGCGGGAGGGAGTATCAAGCGGTCTCTGAGAGGTGCGAGATTGCATACTGGAACTGCATCCGCTTTGCGGATGACGTAATAGTGAATCCTCCGCCCGACTTCTGGGAGCGCTTTCGATGACGACCACAATCCGCCGACGCGAATTCAGGGCGCGCCTGCCTCTCGTATGGGTTGCGGTGTTTGTCTCGCTGGTGTGTTACTTCGCCGCGTGGACAGGACTGCAGATGTGGGTCGCCCAGACGAGCGCCCAAATGGCCGCGTCAGGTGCGTCTGAGGCCACCGGCTTGGCCTCGCCAGAGAGCTTGCGGCGCGTGGCCCTGCGAGCGACTTGCTTGGCGGCATTCTTCGCCGTAGCCACTGCACTGTTCACGTATTCCGCAATCCGTTACGCGCTTGAGGCTCGACGGTCGTCACTGAAGATCGACAATGACGGACTGATGCTGACCGACTGGATGGGGAAACAGAGGCACATCGCCTTCAGCGATATCGAGGAAGTACGCGTAGTAAGCTACGGCGGTCTATACAAGCCCCGACGGATAGCCATCAAAGCCCGCAATCGCGTAACAAAGCCTCCTCTTTGGCTGTGCGAGCCTCAGGCGTTCATTGAAGCGGTCGTAGACAGAGCAGGACTGGGCGAGCAGTCTGAAAGCTGGGTGGGCATACGGTATGCACGATCCGCGGAGCAGCTATATGTTATGGATGATGAAGCTTGAGAGCTTCACAGCGCGCAGGCTGCACAGGAGAACGACTTACGGGCTAATCCCAGGGACATCTATGACAAAGCTGGCCGTGTCAAGCGGTCATCGGGCAATTGCGGGGACACACGACCTAATTCGCGCGGCCCGCGCCAACGGGCTGAGCGTCGCGACCAGGTGCCTCATCACTTACCTCAGTCGCGATCAGTCTGCCACCGCCCCCTGCGCCTCCGCGTACCACCCCGCGACCTGGCGTCGGGGCGAGTCGCCATTCTCGGCGTATCGCTGCATCAGCGCCTCGAACCCCCGCGCCAGATTGAGCGCCGCGGCCCGGTGCATGTCCAGGATCGCAATCCGCTTCTCCGCCGTGAAAGTCGGGTACACGCCGGCCGCATCCCGCGCGGCGCGCTCGCGGTACGCCGCGAACGCAGCCAGCGCCTCATCCACGTACGCCCGCTCGTAGGCGAGATCCCCCTCGCTCGCCACGCGCTCCTGCATTGACTTCAGAACCGTGAACGCCCTCTGCATGTCCGCGGGAAGCCCGGCGGCCTTGTACTCTACCGCGTCGCGCTTCTCGCCGTCATCGTGACTCGCAGCGCCACGGCCCGAACCATGCGCCTCCGGCCACCCTCCCTCCATGACGATGCTCACCCGCGCCTCGCGCGGCAGTTCCCCGTAGCTCAGGACGACGCAATCCGCCGTCGTTCTTAACCTGCGCCCATTCACGTGCGCGGATTCCATGCGAGGTCCGGCGTTCCGCACTCTGAGGGTGATGCGTTTCTCGCCCCAGCGGATCGGCTCGCGCTGCCAGTATTCCTCGATTGTCGCCGGCACATGGGGATGGAGCGTCAGGGTGTCGGCCCCGTAGATGTACTCGAACAGACCGCGGATCGTCGCCGCCGGGATCCCCAGCGCGTCGTAACACAGGTTCGTCGGGTTGTCCTTGAACCACACGCTCGCGCCGAAGTCCGCAAGCGGAGCGTCCATCTGATAATCCTCGGCAAGCGCCATGGAGCGACGGGCGGAGCGGCGCACGTCCTCGTACTTTCCGAGGCGATAGTACGCCAGGATGGCCCGCGCCTCGCAGGTTGACCACGCGCCGCCGTTGACCCACCGCCCGAACTCCCACAACCCGCTCAACTCCCGGCTGCCCCAGTTCGCGTAGGTATCATCCAGCGACGGCCAGTTCGTGATGATGAAGTCGTTGGGTCGCAGCCCCGGCAGCGACGCAATCTGCGCGTAGATCCTCTCTGCAGTCTTCGCATCCACAGCGCGGAAGGCAATCGCGTCGTGGTTGACCACAGCCTCGAAGTAGCCGTATCGCTCTTGCCCCAGCACGCCGTGTTTCGTACCGTCGGGCTCGACGAACTTGACGAAGTACCCGTCCGCAGTCAGCAGTTGCGGCAAAGACCTCTGCGTCATCTCGCGGCGCTGCTCGTACACCGCCGTCTTGTCCCGGTCGCCGGCGAGCTTGCACAGCTCCACCATCCGGTCGAGCGCCGCCAGGTACGTCACGGATAGGCCCGCGAGATACCCCTTGCCAAAGCTTCCATCCGCCTGCCGCACCCCGCCGTAGGACGGCGCGAGCAGATTGGCCGCAGGCCCGACGAGGAACAGGCCATTGTCCGGGTCGCGCCGTGTTTCGATGAAGTCGCACGCCCGTTCGAGATGCGGCAGATAGCGCCGAATCGCCGCCGCGTCGCGACTGATGAGCAGCAGCTCGGCCTGCATCACGACCCCCGCCGCCGTGAACTCGAACCCCCAGTCGTGGATATCCCAGCGGGAGTCCCCCTGCACCGGCACGCAGCCCCCTGGTGTCGCGCAGTCGCACAGATTTCCCTCCGGCGATACCAGCCCGTGCCAGCCCTCCGTGCGCCCGTCCCCCTGGTGGCGAAACCACAGGTCGTGCGAATGCTGCAGGAACGTCAGCCACGGCTCCTGGAGAAAAGGCAGCGCGCAGTAGGTGGGCCCGTAGCTGTTCTGCACCCACCACCCGCCCCACATCGGCCCCTCAACCAGGCAATCCCAGTCCGCGTTATACAGCATCGAGATGTTGGGCTGGCCGGGACTCGGATGGAAGAATGCAAACGAGCGGTCAATCAACCGGAGGTACTCCACATCCCCCGTGCCCCCGCAGTATCGCCCCTGGTACTCGCCGCAGAGCGCGCCGCTCGTCGCGCCCAGCAGCAGGACCGCGGCAAGCGCCCCCAGTATACTCGTCGCCATCGGTTGGCGGATCAATCCCGCACCTCCCGCTGAATGTGCCACCCCCGCGACGGGTTCGACGCCTCACGCACAAAGCCTTGCCGCTGCCCGCGCTTGACCGCGCGCGAGGAACTGCCCCGCGCTCGGCGAACACAACGTCCACGGACCGCTTCGGGAAAGGCATCCGGACCTGGGGAAAGACGCGTGAAAGCCGCCACCATCGTCGCCATCAGCCTCATCCTTGCGTCCGCGACCGTCGCCGCGGGAGGCGCCTCGCGTGAGCGCCCGCCCTTCTTCCCCATCGGCGTATGGTTCGAGGGCAATCCGGACTGGGGCGGCTATCCGGGCGACCTCGCCGGCGCACGGACCTACTACGACCGGTGCTTCGCCGACCTCGCGGCTCACGGCTTCAACACCGCCACCGTGCCCAACTGCCCCGAGCCGCTGTGGGAGACGCTGCTCCGATCCGCCCAGAAGCACCGCATCAATATCGTCCTCGAAATCCGCCCGCTCGCCGACCTCGTGTCCCAGGGTGAGCCGCTTTCCGAGTCGGAAGTGTACGAGGTCGTGAAGCGCGTCTGCGATAGAATCGGCGCATACGACTCGCTGCTCCGCTATCAGATCCGCGACGAGCCGCCGCCGGACGCCGTGCCCAACTGGTTGATGGTGCGGCGCATCCTCGCCGCCGTTGATCCGTCGCGTCCGGCTTTCTCGTGTTTCAACAACCCCGACGCGCTCGCCCGCGCCAACGAGCGCGGGGATCTCTCAGAGGCGGTGTTCGACATCTACCCGCACGGCGTCGGCACGCCCCCGCAATCCCTGGGTGGATTTCTCCCTGCGCTCGACCGATTCAGCGATGCCGCCGGCGATGCCGCGCCGTGGCCGGTCCTCCAGTCCTTCGCAAAGCCCGAGGCGTGGCGCTACCCGTCGCCGCAGGAACTGCGCGCCGTGACATACCTATCGCTCGCCGCGGGCGCCAAGGGCATGTTCTACTTCCTGTACCAGAGCATGCCGGGTCACCCCGAGAAACTCGAGGGCTTGATTCATCCCGACGGCCGTCCGACGCCGATGTACGCCGCGGCGACCGAACTGGCGCGCGAGTTGGGCACAGTCGCGCCGCTCCTGTTATCTCTGCAGCGGACCGAGCCGCCGGAGAACGTCGAAGGCGATGCGCGCGTGGGAAGCTTTGTCGATGGGGGAGGACGCCGAGTGCTGATCGTCGCCAGCACCCGGCCGGACGCGGCCGTCACGGCGCGGGTCAGTGTCGGCGCCGCTGGGGCCTGGAAGGATAAGATCAGCGGTGAGGTCTTCACGCCCGAGGACGGGACACTCATCATCCCCCTCGCCCCGGGCGCGGGGCGGGTGCTGGCACAGGCTTCCGCGGCCGAGCGCTAACTCACGCCGCCGGCGGGGCCTGGCGCCGGTTCAGCGCAACCGGGCAGCGCGTCCAGCCCAGCAGCTTGCACGCGCGCAAGCGGTTCGTCCCCGCGACGACCCGGTAGCGCCCGTTCGCCTGACGCTCGACAACCAGCGGTTGCAGCAGCCCGTTGGTCTCGATGTGCCTCGCGAGATCCTTGATCCCCTCTTCCTCCGCCTCCGACAAGGCGCCCGGCCGCCACGGATCGTCAATCTCACTGATGTCGATTTCCTGCACCGGCGTGGCTTCGTCCGGATACTGAAACCGCTGTGACGGCAGCGCGTGGCGGTAGGAATAGACGTATGGAATGGCCAGGTCCACCCGCACGTCGCGCTGGAACGCGCGGAAGATGCGCTTGGTGATCTCGTGCGTGATCCGCGGCCGGTCCGTCGCGAGCGTCATGTAGCGCAGGCGCATGTACACGCCGTAATCGTAGAAGTCGGATCGGATGTACGGCTCCTGGCCCGTTTCGCGGATGATGTCGCCGGTCACCTCGCGCGCGACGCTCAGCAGCGTCTGCTCCGCCGCATCCCAGTCCGAGTCAAACGTGATCCGCACGATGACCTCGTCTAGGAAATGCGCCCCCGCCAAGGCCCCCTTCTGCGGCGTGTAGTTGATGACCACCTGCGTGAACAGCATCGCGTTGGGAATGAGGATGTACCGTCCAACCGCCTCCTCACTCCCGATCGTGCCCCCGACTTGGTTGAGCGACGTGTACATCAGGCCGACGTCCATCACGTCGCCATTGAGCCCGAGTGAGGGGAGCATGATGCGGTCGCCGACGCGGAACGGGCGCTTGACGTTGATCAGCGCCCACGCCGCCATGCCGCTCACCGGCGCCTGCAGCGACCAGCCCAGCAGCAGGCCGGCGAACCCTGCCACCATCGCCCCGACGGCGGTCAGGCGGCCGAGCGAAGCGAGGAGCACGATCACCACTGCGACCGCCGCCCCGAAGCGCACCAGCCCCGACAGCATCTGCACTTCGCCGGGCGCGCCGCGGCGCTGGGCGACCCCCAGCCGGACCCCGAGCACCACCACCTCGTACACCGTCAGGATGGCAAACACTGCCATCAGGAAACTGGCGACGTCGCGGCCCTTCGATATCGAGCCGAGGTCGAACCCGCGGCTGTGCAGTTGCTGGAAACCGACGCTCAGGAGCGCGAAGACCACCAGCAGGATGACGTTGCGCTTCACCTGCCCGCTACACCTCGTCGAGACGATTGATCCCCAGGATCAGAGGTTCCCGCTGCGCGCGTGCTTTCCTTTTGCCGGCGCTAATCCGCATCTGCGGATTGTCGCTCCCGGCGCAGCGCCGCGGCTGTCACTTGGACTGAGCGACACGAGCGAAGAGTCTCCATGGTCTCGTCGCGGATACTCAAGCTCCCGCCCGCCGTGGCGCCAGGCTGCTGCCCTCAGTCCGTCCGGCCCCCTCAGCCGCCTACTCGCCCGCGACTGCGATCTCTATCCGGGGCAAGCTGCACAGCGTGTTGTGGACGGTGCACCCCTGCGCCACCCGCAGCAGTGCCTGCTCGCGCTCCTTCGGGAACCCCGCGGGCATGCGCACCATCACCGTCATCTCCGGGACGCAGTGGGTCTGCCGGTCGAGTACGTAGTCCAAATCTACCTCAAACCCCTCGTAAGCAAGCTTCGCGTCGCGACACCAGTTCGCAACGTAGAAGGCGATGCACGCCCCCAGCGACCCCGCGAGCAGGTCAACTGGCGTCGGCCCGCGGTCGTCCCCACCCATCGGTGCGGGCACGTCCGCAATCACCTTGTGCCCGCGCACGTTAATGCTGGAGGCCACCCCGCCTTCATGCTTGACCGTCATCATCGGCATATCTGTTTCCTCACCTCATTGATCTGCGATGCAAGCGCTCCGGTCAGAACGCCATCACTCGCTTCCGTCCCACCCACACCCGCTCCTGTGACGGGTGTTTCACGGTCCCGCGCGTCGGCCACGCTTCACGCCCGACGCCTCCGCACCTCACGGCCGCGCGTGCCCCGCGGCGACGCCGAGCTGCCGGTCCAGCCACGCGAACGCCGCCTCCTGCATCTCCACATTGTAGCAATGCGGCACATCCCACAGCCGCGTCTCGAGCCGGTCGCCGGCGTTCTGCGAGGCCCAGACCGCGCGCATCTTCGCGTACGCCTCGCGCACCGACGGTACGGGAAACAACTCGTCCTGCATCCCGTTGTAGAACAGCATCGGCTTCGGGCACGCCATGCTCGCCACATCGGGGTAATCGAGATGGTTGAACACGCCGGGATGCGTCATCGTGAATGCGGATTGCCCGACGACTTGGTTGTTGCCCGGCACCATCAGCCCCTCGGCCGTCGCCATCCAGCAGATGGCCGCGCCCGCCGCGATGCGATCCGACAGCGCCGCCACCTGCCACGTGCGGAAGCAGCCCATCGAGAGCCCCATCGCCCCCACGCGTTTCGGGTCAACCTCCGGCTGCATCGCCACGAACTCCGCCGCCCGCATGTCTTCATGCGCGATCAGGCCCGCCAGCGACACCCCGAGGTGCAGCAGATTGCTCGCCAGCGCCTGCTGCCCTTCGTACCATGCACCGCCGCGGTCCGACCAGTTGAGCGCATCTGTCACAAAGCATACATACCCGCGCTTCGCCAACTCGTCGCCGATGAACCGCCCCCCGTAGGCTTCGTTCACCCATTCCCTCGCGGAAGCCAGCTTCTCCGCCGGCACGTCCCACGGCTCGATCACCTTCTCCTTCCCGATGTCGAACCGCGCGCCGTGGTCGTGCAGCAGCAGTACCGCCGGAAACGGCCCCGCGCCCTTGGGCACCAGCATGTACCCCAGCACCCGGCTGTCGCCGGTGATGTTGAGCACCACCTTGCGCGCGACGTAGCTCCCGCGATCCTGCTCCGCGATCACCTTCGGCGCGAACGGCACCACCGGCGGCGGCGCCAGCATGCACTCCAATACCTTCGCGCGAGCCGCCGCGCGCCACACCGCGAAGTCATCATAGCTCCCCGACAGCCACGACAGCGGGAACGTCAGCCGCTCCACCAGCGGGTCGCGGAATACCGGCAGATTGTCTTCGACGCCCACGGTCTGGTACGCACCTTCATTCATCTGGACACGCTCCCCGGAATCGGCGGCGGGCGCCGCCGCCGCGATCATCGCCAACACCGCCACCCACGCCGGACAGAACTGGAAGCTTCTCATGCGCCGCTCTTTCCGTCGCAGTCGCCCGCTCGACAGATTCGATTCCCATTCGCCGCGATTCCTTCTCGGACGAC
Organism: Armatimonadota bacterium; assembly: GCA_020354555.1. Classification (NCBI taxonomy): domain Bacteria; kingdom Bacillati; phylum Armatimonadota; species Armatimonadota bacterium. The sequence goes on from CP070648.1 coordinate 2,060,615, forward strand.
GTCAGTCCTGCCGTATCGACGCAGTCACCGCGGCAGATAACGGCGAGCGGTTACCGGCCGAGCACGCGGTTGACAAGCGCGCTGGCTCCAGCTACTGTCTTTCACGTCATGCGTAGCGCGATTCGCTCCGAGCGAGGTACAAGGCGCCAGAAGTCCCGGATTGCGGGCCGGCGCTGTCCGCTCGCCCCGTCAACGCTTCTGTTCATCGCAGGCACGCTCATCGCCGCGCCGGCGGGCGTTCGCGGCGACCAGTCCACGATCTCGGCAGCCCTAGATCGCCCCGCGCACTCCGCACGGATCGAGCACGCGGCACGCGCGCTCACCGTGTCCCTGAAATGCCCCCGCTTCGACTTCGGCGACTCCGCGCCGGTCGGTGGCACCGTCCCCTCCGTGCTCAAAGGCGACATCGCCGGCGGGCAACCCGCGGAGGCGGATTTCCTTCCACTTCCTCTCGATGGCGTCGGCCACCTCGACGTCAAGCTCTTCCTCCAATGGTCGCCCCGGGAGTCCGTCTTACGCAAGTGGGCGCGCTTCCGGCTGAGCCCCGACGGCTCCGCGCGCGTCCTCAACGAAATCATCCTCGAGGACCTCGACACCAGCCTCCGCCCGGTTGAGCTATTGCCGCGCTCGGTGCAAAGCTGCCCGGCCTTTTTTCGAGGCTTCTTTGCGGGCATCGAGTTCCCAATCGCGACGACCCGCATCCAGGACGGGCATCTCCTGCTGGCCCACCGCCCCTGCCTGCGGATGCGACCCGCCATCTGGTACGAAACCCGCAGAGCCGTCTATGGCGTCGCCCCGCACGGCGACGAGAAACGCGCCTTCCAGCGCTACATCGAACGCCATCGCCCGGGGCCAGCCGGGCTTCACGTCAACTACAACAGTTGGTGGACCTCTCCCGTTCCTTACACCGAGCAGGACATCCTCGGACTCATAGACACGTTTAGGCAGCAGCTATACCAACCGCATCGCGCCACATTCGACACTTTCTGCATCGACATGGGCTGGTCGAATTCCCGCAGCATATGGGAGATAGACCCCAAGCTCTTCCCCCAAGGCTTCACCAAGCTCCGCGATGCGCTCGACAAGATGAAATGCCACCTCGGCCTGTGGATCTCTCCAAGCAGCTGCTATCCCTTCGCGCTTGATAATGCATGGGCGATGGAACAGGGGTACGAGACCTTCTCCGTCCCGTGGGGCGAAAGCCCGGCCCGCTTCGCCTGCCTCGCGGGCCCGCGCTACCGCACACGCTTCCAGCAGCGCTTGGTCGAGATGGTTCGGCAATACGGCATCCGCCACATCAAGCTCGACGGCTATCTCTTCGAATGTCCGGCGACGGATCACGGCCACGAGGCCGGCGCGCTCTCATCGGAGCCCATCGCGGACGGCATCATCGCCGTGGCACAAGCGGTCCGCCGAGCCGCCCCCGATATCTGGCTCGAACCGACGTGCTTCGGCTGGAATCCGAGCCCGTGGTGGCTCTTCCATTTCAACTCGGTCATAGGGACCTATGGGGATGATGCGCCGTGGGGGCGCGTTCCCGCGCCGGTCTACCGCGACAGCTACACAACCGCTCGCGACTACTTCAACCTCCAAGGCGCTTTCTGGAACCCGGTGCCGATCGCCGCTCAGGAGGTGCTCGGCATCGTCCACCAGACCCGCGAGCCTTTCCTCAACGACTCCGTCATGACCGTCATGCGCGGGCATATGTTCTTGCCGGTTTACCTCAATCCCGCTCACATGAGTGGCCCGCGCTGGCGGGACTTCGCCGCCCTTCTGACCTGGGCGCGCAAGAACGCGTCGCGCCTTCGGCACACCGAGCCCTTGCTCCCCGCCTCGTGGCTCAACGGCAAATGCCCGCAGTTCACGCCGGACGCGCCGAGGCCCCGCGAGCCGTACGGCTATGCCCACTGGAAAGACGGCCGCGCCCTGATCGCCCTGCGCAACCCCTGGATAGCCCCGCAGACGTTTGCTCTGGAGTTGCCGCGAACCCCGGCCGCGCCGGCACGCCACGCCAGCCTCTCTGTCATCAGCCTCTATCCCGAGCCCCGCGTGTACGGCAGAAGCGTGCGTCCCGGAGATACGCTCGACGTGCCGCTCGCCCCCTACGAGACCGTCGTGCTCGCCGTCGCGCCGGAGCAGCAGACGCGCGGACTGCCCGACGTTGCACGGGCCTCTCGGGACTGGATCACCGCTCGCGTCTCCCGGCGCGACGTGAGCAAGGTCGCCTACGAAGGCCCCTCCGTCTCCTTCGGGCCTGACTGGACGAGCCTGGTGGGGAATGCGGTACAGGGCGTTCGGGTCGAGTTGGAAGCCGAGGTCGCAGTGACGTCGCCGCACGCCGATCTCCTCGTGCTCTTGGAGGACGATTCATCACCCGAGGCGCTATGCCGCATCGAGATCGACGGGCGCCAAGCGCCGATCACCTCAACCGGCTCCGAAGGGGGTTGGGGCGCAAGTGGTCATCCCAAGCCCGAGCACTGGCTGTTCTTCCGCACAGCCCTAAGCCCCGGCGATCACGACGTTCGCTTGGAACTGCTGACCGGCGATGCTTCACCAGCGGTGTCGGTGTGGGTGTGGGCGGCCAAACCGGGGGGGCCGAGCGCA
>CP070648.1:2063318-2087121 GCA_020354555.1 Armatimonadota bacterium
GACACGATCACGTTCGGATACCCTGTTGACGACATCGCCACCATCATGCTGAAGTTCGCGGGCGGCGCGCACGGGATGGTCGAGGCGTGCTTCAACGTGCCCGACGCCGCATCGCAGTACATACTCGAAGTCTACGGCACCAAAGGCAGCGTGATTGCGGATCACACGCTCGGGCAGATGCCGGGCGGCAACATGGTTGCTCATCTGGTTGACGAGCCGGGCGGCTACGACGCGGCGCAGGGCACGCCGTCCGGAGGCCGGACCGAAGCCATCCACGTCCCGCTCGTCAACATGTATCAGGCCGAGGTGGAGCACCTCTTGGACTGCATCGAGCACGACGTCCAGCCCCTTATCAACGGCGCCGAGGCGACTCGCGTCCAGGAGGTCGTCGAAGCGGCTTACGAGTCCTCGCGGACCGGCAAGCGCGTGGATATCGGCGCGTGAGGCGCCGGAGAAACGACGCGCAACGGATACGAGAATGTCTGTCAACGGACAAGGAGATCGCACCCTGACGCTTGCCGGCGCGCGCATGATCGCGCTGTTCATGTATGTCGGTACGGTACCGGTGCTCGCCGTTGTCGGATCATTCGTCCGCTCGACGGCCACGGGAATCCCCGACATTCTGGCATGGATTCTGCTCGTCGTCGCCGTGGCGGACTACGGGGTGTCTTTGTCCCTCGAGGGCTACCTGCTCAGCGAGCCAAGACTTCGGCAGACAGCGCAGCGTAGACCGAGCGGCCGTCCTGAAGGCGCCGCAGTGATCGTCGCGGTCATCACGTCTGCTTTCGGCGTCAGCATCGCGATCTACGGACTCCTACTCGGCTTGCTGTCGTTTGCCACGTGGCCGTGGTACTTCTACGGCCTCGCAGCGCTTCACGGCATCCACCTGCAACTCCGCTGGGATCGCTACGAGGATGCGGTGAGAAAAGCAAGTCGGTAGCAAGGGAGTCGTCGCCGCCGCGGACACGGCACGGATCATCGGCGTTCGCGACTCGCCATCTGTCTGAGGCGTTCGTACAGCAGCAATGCGCACGCGACGCTGACGTTGAGCGATGTGACGTGCCCGACCATGGGGATGCGAACCAACGCGTCGCACGCGTCCCGCAGCGGCTGGCTCAACGCGCGATCCTCGCCGCCGAGAACGAACGCCACCGCGCCTGTCAGGTCGTGATCCCAGTAGTCGGCTTCCGCCTCCGGCTCGGCGCCAATTATAGTCACTCCCTTGCGACGCAGCGCCGCCAGCGCTTGCATCAGGCTCTGGCGAACAACCGGGATCGTCTCGCTCGCCCCCGTGGAAACCCGAACCGCCTCCGACCCGAGCTCGGCACCGCCGTGAGAGGGGAGGAGCACGGCGTCGGCGCCCGCCGCGTCCGCGGTCCGAAGGATCGCGCCCAGGTTGTGCTCGTGCAACAGCTCGCGCAACAGGACGAGACATGGCGTCCGCCCCTCCGACGCGCATCGATCGAGCACGGCCTTCAGTTTCACCTCGCCGCCCTCCGCCACGATCGCCACCACGCCCTGATGATTCGAGCCGCCCAGCCGATCCAACTCCGCCCGATCAACCACCCGCACGCGCACCCCTGCTGCCTTGGCCGCATCCGCGATAGCCGCCATCTTCGCCGACGCATGCGCTCCGCGGTCCACGTTCACCTCACGCACCCCTCCACCGCCCCGCAGTGCCATTAGAACGGCGTTGCGCCCCGCGATCACTCTCCTCTTCCCACGATCTGTGCGTTGCCTGCCCATTTGCCCGCAATTATAAGTCCGACCACTCGACCTGGCAACTCGTCCCGTCACGCCTCCCACCTCATCACATCGCCCGTCCAGTTCGCGCACCCGCGCACCGCTGCTTCCAGCGTGACCCTCGGGACCCCGCCCGCGTCGCCCATGACCTGCTTCGCTCTGCCCACGCGCCGGGGAGGGAGCAACGAGCAACGGCACGTCGCACGAGGCGCTCGCCTCATCGCCCGAACCCATCGCTCAACCTGGCGAGTTAACATAACCCTTATTATCGGACGCAAAATATGCCCCGCGCCCGGGCATCCCGGATTCATGTGAACACTCCAACGTCTTCTCCCCTGTTCTGCGTTGCCCGCGCCCCCTATCGCTGCGACACGGACGCGGCGTTCTACCTGCCGGCCGCATGTAGCTCAGACTTAGCAGCTTATCAACCGTCGCCCCTTTCTACCGCAACACCAATTGTCACAACGATCACACGGGCCCGCACGTTGCCTGCGGCTTCGGCCAAGCCCTTGCCTTCGACACCGCCGTCGCAGCGGCCGGTGGGAGCTCATGTTTTTCCTGAGATGACTCCGCGCTTTGGACCGGCAACGATCATCGCGCTACATCCCAGATGCTTACGACGGCGTTTATGGGATCGAAGGCGGACTCCCGGCCGCGAATGACCGAAAGTTGTCTGCTCGTTGTGTGGGGTGCGCGGCCATCTACGCGGTTCTCATTCCCTAACGGCAATGTTTGCCGTGATGCAAACGGACGTGTGCGACAGCTTTCGACAACGCATAACCTCAGCCAGGGCGATCGGGACGGTCTGCGGCGCGGCCCTCTGGTAAACCCTTCCGTCGTTATGGAATATAGGTGCGACACGCGGCTCAACGGCGAGCGCGCAGCGTACCCCGTAGACGTTTCGGTCAGCGACCGAAGCAGCAGCAAACGACAATAGTTGACGCAGCATCAAACGCACTCTACTTGGAGGCCAACGTGATGTCACGGTATCGGTGCGCTCTTGGCGTCGCACTGCTCTTGCTTGCGGTATGCAGCGTGGCGGCCGACGACAACACCTCCCCTTCTCCGGAAGCACTTGTAGCGAGCGAGTTGCTCTTGTTCCAGGAAATCCCGGAGGTGGTCACCGCAGCCAAGGAAACCCAGCCCATCACGGAGTCGCCTTCGACGATCAGTATCATCACCGCCGAGGACATCCGCCGCTCCGGGGCGACGACCGTGCCTGATGTTCTGCGCTCGATTCCAGGCCTCGACGTGATGGCGGTGACTGCGTCCGACGTCAACGTATCCGCCCGGGGGTTCAACCGCCTGCTCGCCAACAAGATGCTCGTGCTGGTGGACGGGCGCTCCGTGTACCAGGATATGCTTGGCGTGACGCTGTGGGCGACGCTGCCGTTGGTCCTCGACGACATCGAGCGCATCGAAGTCGTCCGCGGTCCGGGCTCCGCCCTTTATGGCGCGAATGCATTCAACGGCATCATCAACATCATCACCAAGACGCCGCAGGAGACCCCGACGCTGCTTGCGAGTCACGTCACCGGCGCGCAGGGCATGGCAGCCACATCGCTGCTCCACGCCGGCCGCGTACGAGACACCGATTACAAGATCTCCCTCGCCACGGATCGCCTCGACGCGTGGGATGAAGACGCAAATCAGGCGATGGGGCTCGATCGGACATCTCACGACTTCGACCGCTGGAACGTCGCGCTGCAGCGCCCCGTCGCTCGCGGCGTCATCACCGGATACGCAGGGGCCAGCGACGGACACGTCCAGATCCTCCCCGATGAAGCGTGGGGTATCATTGACTACGCGAGTGACCTCGAGTACTGGAACCTCGTCTACGAGGAGTCCGACTTGCTCGTGCAGGGCTTCTGGAATCACGGCGAGCAGGTCGTTCTGTCCGACCTCGACGACTGGGTGGAGTTCCATACCTATGACCTCGAGGTCCAGAAGCGGCTGCAGCCGCGGCCCCGACATTCCATGATTCTCGGTGCCACCTGGCGCCATAATAAAGTGGACCTCAGCGAGGAGCAGGACTATACCCAGCGGCTCTACGGCGCCTACGTCCAGGATCACTACGTGAACGACAAGGGCGTCTCGGTCGTCGCGGGGTTGCGCTTCGACCATCATCCGCTCACCGGCGAGCATCTCAGCCCGCGCGCGAGCGTCGTGTACAGCCCGCGCAAAGGGGAGAGTTACCGCGCCTCCGCGTCCACCGCGTACCGCAATCCATCGTTCTTCGAGTCGTACCTCGACCTGCGGCAGAACGACGTCATGCCGGGCGTGGATCTGTGGTGGTACGGCAACGAGAGCCTCGGTGCGGAGAAGATCACGTCGTACGAGGTGGGGTACCAGGCCGTCGTCAACCCGCGACTGCGCTGGGAGGTTGACGCGTTCTATAACAAGCTCGACGACTTCATCGTCAAGACCCCGGTTGCGGGGCCGCCGCGCATCGAGTTCACGTACCTCAACAGCGGGGGCGCGACGGCGAAGGGCGTTGAAGCCGGCCTGGAGTTCATCCTCGCGCCGGAACTCCGGGGCTTCGCCAACTACTCCTACCAAGACGTGACCGACGACGACACCGGAGATCGTTTGCGCTCGGCGCCGCGCAACAAGGTTAACGTCGGCCTGCGCTACACACAGTCGCAGTTCACCGCCGACGCGTTCGCGCATTACGCTGCCTCGACGGATTGGGAAGGACGCTACCTGCCCTCCTATACGCTCGTCAACGCTCGCGTCGGGTACACGCTGCCGGAGCGGGATCTCGAGGTATTCCTGGCCGCGTACAACCTGGCCAAGGACACCCACCAGGAGTATCCGACGGGCGTCGAGATCGGCCGGCGCGTCACCGCGGGGGTCCGCTACTCCTTCTAAGCGGCCCTCCCGCCGGAACCGCGCGCCTCGTCACGCGAACCCGCCTCGTGGCACCCCCAGGCGGTGGGCGCGCGGCTGTTGACGCCTCGGTGAGCAAGTCGGGCGCTCCGCGAATGCACCGACCCCATTAGCGCGAATTGGCGCGACATTCGCACGGAATCGCCAGGAACGTCAGCGCGAAGCGCAGAAATGCCCTGCTCAACTCGCGGACGCTACTGCGAATGGCCACTCCAATTCGTGCTCTGAGACGGCTTCTCCTCGGCGAGCGCTTGCCCACCTCGCGCGCGATGCACGAGCGTCTGCCCAAGCTTCTCGCGCTCCCGGTTTTCGCGTCGGACGCCATTTCGTCTTCCGCGTACGCGACGGAGGAGATCCTTCTGGCCCTGGCAATTGCCGGGTCGGGAGCTCTCCGCTATTCCCCCGCCGTGGGCGCGGCCATCGCGGTGCTGTTTGCCGTCGTCGCGATTTCATATCGCCAGACGGTCATCGCCTATCCGTCCGGCGGTGGCGCGTATGTCGTGGCGCGCGAGAATCTCGGGCTCTATCCCGGCCTCGTCGCCGCGGCTGCGCTCCTCACCGACTACGTCCTGACCGTCGCGGTGAGCACCGCCGCCGGGGTCGCCGCCGTGGTTTCGGCGGCTCCGGTCCTGGCGCAGCACCGCGTGGAACTGTGCATCCTGGCCATCGCCTTCGTCACCATCGCGAACCTGCGCGGGGTCAGGGAATCCGGAAGGCTCTTCGCGGGACCGACCTACCTCTTCGTCGCCAGCGTTGTCCTCATGCTCCTATTCGCCGCGATGCGGCAAGCCGTCTCTCCCGGCTCGGCGCACGCTGCACCACCATACCTGGCTGCCCAGCAGCCGCTTACCATCTTCCTGGTGCTGCGCGCGTTCGCCTCCGGCTGCGCCGCACTGACTGGCATCGAAGCTATCGCGAACAGCGTTCCCGCGTTTCGCCCACCTGAGTCCCGCAACGCGGCCGCCACCCTGCTGTTGATGATGACGATCTGCATCGCACTCTTTCTCGGCATAACCGCCTTCGCCCAGCTGTTCCATATTGCTCCCGACCCGACGGGACATGAAACCGTGGTTTCCCAACTCGGCCGCGCGGTCTTCGGCGGCGGGCTGCTCTACTACGTCTTGCAGGCAGCCACTGCGATGATTCTGCTCCTCGCCGCCAACACGAGCTTCACCGGCTTCCCGCGGTTGGCATCCGTCATGGCGCGGGACGGCGTTGCCCCACGACAACTGGCAAACCTGGGCGATCGCCTGGTGTTCAACAACGGCATCGTGCTCCTCGGCTTGTTCTCGGCGCTGCTCGTCGTGCTCTTTGGCGGCATGACCCACGCCCTGATTCCCCTCTATGCTGTGGGAGTCTTCATCTCGTTCACGCTCTCCCAGGCCGGGATGGTACGGTACTGGCACAAACGGCGAACGCCCGGCTGGCGCGTGAGCGCGGCCGTCAATGCTGTTGGCGCAGTCGCGACTGGGATCGTCCTCGCCGTAGTGGCGGGCGTGAAGTTCGTTCACGGCGCATGGATCGTGCTCGTGATCATCCCGGTCCTGATCTGGCTGCTGCTCAAGGTCGCGCAGCACTACCGCAGCCTCGCCGCCGCGCTCACGACTCAGGGATACCAGGCGCCGCGAGGCATCCACCATACCGTGCTCGTACTCGTGCCCGGCCTCCACCGCGGCGTCATCTCGGCGCTGCTCTACGCCAGGACCATCGCACCAGAGTGTGAAGCCGTCTTCGTCGAGGTTGACCCCGCCGAAACCGCGCGGCTTCAGGAGAAGTGGCGTGGCCTGGGCCTCGGCATTCCCCTGACCGTGCTCAAGTCGCCGTGGCGCTCGTTAACCGAGCCGATCATAGAGTACATCAGGACGGTGCGCGCGGAGAGGCACGCGGACGTCGTGACCGTCGTCCTCCCCGAGTTCGCCACGACGCACTGGTGGCACCGGCTGCTGCACAACCAATCGGGGTTGCTGCTGAAGTTTGCCCTGATGTGGGAGCCTGGCGTGGTGGTAACGAATGTCCGCTACCACGTCGGCCAGTGACCGCGAACGGCAGGCCACGCCGTGGCGGTCTGGAACTGTGTTTCGGTGATTGCCTATGGCTTACAACAACATCATGGCCGTATATGATGGTACCCTGGCGGCCGACGACCTGCTCGACATGGTCTGCCGCATCGCCCGCGCCCATCGCGCGCGCCTGACGATTCTGCACATCGACCTCGTGCCGCTCCAACAGCCGCTGCCCGCGTATCAGCCGGGCGCCGATGATGCAATTGACGCCCTGGTCGCCAAAGGGGAGAAGCTCGCCGACGGCAGAGGCGTCAAGGCTGCCTCGGCGGTGCGGTATGCCCGAGCAGTCGGCGCCGCGGTGATCGCCGAGGCGCGGGTGCGCGGCATAGACCTGGTGGCTCTGCTCGTCCCTCCGCAGGACAAGCTGCCGCCGGACCGCTGCCTCTCCACTGACATCGAGATCGTCCTGCATCGCCTCGGTTGCTCCGTCCTCCTTTGCCGACCCGCGCGGTAGCGAGGTCGTGGTTCTCGGGACGCGCTCACGTGTCCACCTCGCGGCTGCAGGACATGCCCGCGAGCCGGTGGAACCTGGGTCCGGTACCGGCGCGCTTCGGCACGATCCGTCTGACGGCCTGCGCGCCTGCCCGTGCCACCATGGGAATCCGCTCGGAAAGGAAATGCAGACATGGCGAGGCGTCGAGACATCTCCGGCGCGGCCGCGAGACTGGCCGCGGCCTGCATGGTGTGGGGGATTGCTAGCGTGCCGCTCGCAGCCAATGTCGCCGCGTTGCCTCCCCTACCCCGCCTCGAGCAAAAGGCGGCCGCCGGCACGCGCGCTTACGCGTCCGGCAGGGCTCTGGTGCTTGAGAACGAGCGCACGCGGGTCGCATTTCTGAGGGACGATGCCGGATACCGCGCCGCGGTCTGGTTCGCCCACGACGGCAAGCGATACGCTCAGGTCGGCATAACCTCCCCGCTTGGCGATGTTGTCTCACAGGGTCCCGGCGACAAGAGCGAGCGACTCGTGATCGTGCCCGCCTCGGGTGCCCCGAGTCAAAGCCAGGGCAGCGCGGCCGTGGCTTTCGAGTGGCAAGGCGCCGACAGCGCCGGCGTGATGTGGCGGGCGAGGCTGGACTTCCGTCTCGCGGCAGGCGCAGCGCGCGCGTCCGTGGTGTACACGCTGTCCGCGGATCGGGCTGCCAAGCTGCTCCGGTTCACCGGGCCCTCGCTCTACGCGGGCGGAGGGTCGTTCGGCGCGGACAAGAGCTTCGCGCTGTTTGCCGGCCTCGAATACCTAATGGACGACGAGCGCTCGTCGAGCCGCCGCGATGCCGCCGAGCCCATCAACCTGCGCCTGGTTCCGCACCCATTCAAGGTGACCATGCCGGTCATGGCCGTGTCGCACGGCCAGTACTTGACGGCGATCCTCTGGGATCAGCGTCAGCTCTGGGACGGGAAGAACTACACCCTCTCCGCGGAATTCGCGTCGCCGAACTGGCACGAAGGACGCGACAACCATCTGATGCGTCTATTCCTGCCCACGGTTCCGCAATGGGTGGCTGAGAACGCCGAGCTGGCGGAGACACCCTATGACGTCGAACCCGGCACGAAGCTGCGCATGGCGGCGTACATTGCGGCCGAGCACATGTCGCAAACGGAGCCGCGTGCCGTCATCCTTCGCGCGCTCGACCACTATTACGAGGCGCTCGACACACCGGCCATCCCGCCCCGGCCTCGGACGATCGAAGCCGAGATGCAGCTCAGTCGCTTCGCCTTGTTGAACACCGTGTGGGACGAAGAGACCAGGAAGCACCGGCACTGCGTTGACTGGGCGCCGACGAATGCCCCCGGGTTCGCGACTCTGATGTGGATTGACTATCTGCTGACGAGAGACGCCCGCGCCAAACAGGAACTCAAGGAACGCGTCGAGCTTGTCGCGTCGCAGACCGTGGCCGAACAGGGCGAGGCAGGCCTGGCCTCACCGGCCAACTGCCACATCCTGCGCTGGGAGTTCCCGTTCTATTGGGGGCATCTGGCGGGCGGCCTTGCCGGCGCCGAAGCCCAAGCTTACGGCGCGCTGCGCGCACAGGAGCGTGATGGGAGCTGGCGCTTTGAGCCGGACGAGAAGCACCGCAACCTCGGCAAGTTCGGCGACGCGGTCATTGGCACCTGCGCTCGGCGAGCGTCCGACCTCCTGCGCTACGCCCGCATCACCGGAGACCAGCAGTGCTTGGCGGCGGGCCTCAAGGCCCTAGGGTTCGTCGAGCGCTTCTCGATCCCCCGCGGCGCGCAGGCGTGGGAGTGCCCACTGTACGAACCGGACATTCTCGCGGCGGGTTACATCGTGCCGGCTTACGTCGAAGCCTACAGGCTTACCGGAGACACCCAGCTCCTCGCACGCGCGTCCTACTGGGCGAAAACGGGATTGCCCTTCCTCTACGCGTGGAACCGCCCCGACACGCCGGGGATGTGCTTCGCCTCGATACCGGTCTTCGGGACGACCTTCTACACCCATTCCTGGTTCGGTGTGCCGGTGCAATGGAACGGGCTGGTGTACGCCTACGGCCTCCAGCACCTCGCGCCGTACGATGCCTCCATGCCATGGATGCACATCGCGGAGGGTATCACGGTCAGCGGCACCTGGCAGCAAGTCGAGGAGGCGGGCAAGCTTAAAGGCACCTACTGCGATGGCTGGTATGAACACTGCACGGATGGACGCGGCCCGTGGATTAACCCCGAAGACATCATGGTCAACCTGTTCGCGCTCATGGGATTCGACCCTGATGTGTCAACCGCGCTGCTGCCCGACCCCATTGCCCGGCGGCGCGCGACGCCGCGCGTCCACGTCAGCTCAGGAGCACGTGTCACAGATGCGAGGATGGATCGGGGCGCGATCTCCTTCGGGCTCAAATACTCCGCCGGCGAAACCAGTCACACGCTGATCGCCGGCGTCAACAAGCCGACGCGTGTCGCAGCTCACGGGGCGCCGGTGGCGGCCACTCCGGATCTCGCCGCGGTCGCCGAGGGCTGGCAGTACGACGCGGAGCGCAACTGGTTCATTCTCAAGCTCACGCACGTCCGCCCGGACGTGGAAGTGAGGGTGTCGGCGACAGCCGCACGGCGATGACGATGGTTCGAGGTCGGCGCGGGGGCCGGCAGAGGGGCCTACCCCGCGCCGGGCTGCCCCGACCACAGACGCGGCGCCGCGTTGGCCTCTGGCCGCGGGATGACATCGCGCGCGCGCTTGAGCGCGGCCAGCGCGGCGGGATCCTCCAACTGACCCAGAACGTCGGCCGCCTTTTCCCGCAGCGCCGGCAGCGGATCGTTGAAGAGCACCTCCGCGATGAGGTCAATCGCCTCGGAAGTCCGCAGGATCGCGAGCGCCTCCAACCCGGCTAAGCGCACTGTCGGATCCAGTGACATCAGGTCGCGGCGGCAGTCCTCGATCGAGCCGCGCTCCCGAAGCACCTGCGATACGATGTCGAGCAGCATGCGCCCGATGTTGTCGTTGACCTGCCGGGCCGTCGTGAGCAGGCCGCGCATGACCGTCAGATTGGTTTCCACGAGGATACTGCGCACGTGGTGATAGTGATCGTCGTCGGTGAGTGCTTGAACCATCGGCATGACGGCGCCTGAATTAGCCAGGTCGAGCAGGCTGGCGCGCGCGACGGCTCGCACGTCCTCCGCCGGGTCGTCGAGGGCGCCCAGGAGCGCGCGCATGTCATCATCGTCGAGGTAGCCCATCTTGGCGAGGGCTTCGGCTGCGCGGGCACGGACGAAGCTGTCGCTGTCGGTAAGGAGTCTGACGGCGCGCTGGCATGCGCCGCGCCCGTCCTCCCCCATGTTGGCCAGCGCGTTGAGGGCGCTCGCGCGGACGTACTTGTTGGGATCTTCCAGACGACTCGCCACGGCGTCCAACGCCTGCACCGCGTGCAGCTTGCCGAACACACCAGTGATGGCGGCGCGAATGCGCGGATCGGGGTTGTGCAGGTGCTCGCGCAGGGGCTCGATTAGAGAAGCATCCGCGATCTGCCACAGCGCGCGCGCCGCCTTGTGACGCACCGGCGGCGACGGATCCTCCAGCGCCGCAATGAGCGCGCTGCCGGCGAGCGGGTCGCCCAGTTCGCCGAGGGCTTCGGCCGCACGCCGCCGCAACTCCGAATCGTTGTGCTGCAAGGACTTGATCAGGGCAGGGGCGACCTCGGAGGCGTTGAGCTTGGCCAACGCCCGCGCGGCCTTGGTGCGCACCTCAGGGCTTCTGTCGTGCAGCGCCCTGTCGAGCAGGTCGTGGGCGGCCGAGTCAATGCCCAGGCGACCCAGCGCCTCGCTAACCTGCGCCCGCACATTGTCCGCTGGGTCGTGAAGCGAGCGCAGCAGCGCCGAGGTCCCGCTGAGCATCCCGTCGGCGCTGAGCGGCCCGGACGCGCCGGCGGAGGTCCGCGCGAGGCCGCCCAGGACGTCGCTGACTCTTGCGGGCAAGCTGTACGTGCTGCGCCGCGGTTCGGGCAGCGCGAGTTGATCCGAGCCCGGCAATTGGGCCGGCGGCGCCTCCTCGGCGAGCACGATATCAGTCGTATGCGGCGCGCTGATGGCACCCGTTTCGATCATCCCGGCGAGCGCGGCCACCGCCGCCTCGCGCGTCTCGCGGTCGGGATCGCCGAGCGCGTCGGACAAGGCCCGCGCGCAGGCACCGTCTTCCATCACCCCCAATGCCTCCACCGCGCGTCGGCGGACCGACGCCGTGGTGTCGGACAACAGCCCGATCAGCACGGGCACGGCGTCGCGGTGCCGGCAGCGCCCCAACAACCACGCGCAAAAGCCGCGCAGCTCCGGGTCCGGAAGGCTTAGTCCTTCGACGAACGGCTCCCGCACACCCAGTTCGGCAACCGTCTCAAGCAGCTCCACGAGAACGCGCCGATCCTCGCCGTTCACCTCCGGAATCGAGAGCAGCCAGCGGTTGACCGTGCCTGCATCCTCAAGCCCGACCGCCAGGCTAACGGCGAACGGCTGGTTCTCGCCCTTGAGCACGATAAGGTACCCCGAGGGCGGCAGATCCGGCATCGCGGCGATGGCTGCGAGGAAATCCTGGTCCGCCACTTCGAACGACATGTCCTCGCTGCACCTGCGCAGGAAGTCGAGCAGTCCATCCACCGCCTCCGGCTCGCCAAGCACTGCCAGCGCCGTCGCCGCCTCCACGCGCACCGACTGGGCGGGGTCGTTCACGGCCATCACGAGATCGGGCAGCGCCTCGCGGTAACGCATGGCCGCCAGCACCCGCGCGGCCTGCGCGCGGATTTCCTCGACCGGGTCGTCGAGTAGGGGGACGAGCTGCGGGCACGCCTGCCTGGCATGCATCACCTCGAGCGCCTTCACCGCGCCGAATCGCACCTCGCGCTGCGGAGCTTCGAGCGCGCCGACGAGCAGGGATACCGCGGCGTCGCCCATTGCCCGCAGAACGTGCAACGCTGCCCCGTGCAACGCCGGATCGGTGCGCTGGAGCGTCTCGATCGCACTGCAAATCACTCTGTCATCGCCGATCGCTACCAACTCGGTGATCGCCGCGTCGCGCACGGCCTCGTCCTCGCTCGCCGCCTGCTCGAACAGCAGCGGAACCGTCGACTCGTGCCGCAGCGCGCCAAGCATCCTCACGGCGACCGCGCGCTCTTCGGGAGACCCGTGCGCAATGCGGCGCTGGAGCTTGTCGAGCGAGTAGATCGCGCGCATGGCATGGCGCGCCTCGCGCTGCACTTCATCCTCCGCGGTGTCGAGCAGGCGCAGCAAGCTTCCCTCTAGCTGTCGCTGCTTGCGCCCCGACAGTGTGGCGAGCGTCCGCAGCGCGTGCAGTTGAGCGATGCGGTCGCCGCTTTCGAGGTCCCCGGCGATCTCCGCCGTGCCGCGACGCCACAACCGACTGAAGTACGTTAGGAGTGAGAGTGGCAACAGTGCATCCTCCGTTGCGCGTGCTGTGCGGTCATCGCGTGCGCGCTCCGGGGCGTTGGGCGTTTCTGCCATGGCGGCTGCTCCTGGTACGAGTGTTTCACGCACACGCGCGCGATTCGGGGGCTGAGCGGCACGACAGCCCGCTGCGAATGACTCGCGCTATGGCTGCGAATCGTGCAATCGCTGGTTCAGGATTCTCTCCAGGCGCGCGCTGAGTTCTTCCACCTCCGGTGAGGGGCGCGCGCCATCATCGTTGGGCGCGGCGCCCGGGGAATCGCCTGTGACTTCCGCCGACGCGGCGCCTTCACCCCCGTCAGCAGCGGAAACCGCAGGTGCCCCGTCGGCGCGCGGCGGCGTGGCATGTCCGCTAACCGGAGCGCCTTCCGCGTCCTGGCTTGCCCCGGCGGTCGGCTCAGGCGCGCCACCTTCCGTCCCCGACGCGGTTCCCGACGCGCCGGACGCCGCCCGCTCCGCATCAATCCCGGCCTCAGTCGAGGACGCACCCGCCTGCGCGGCGCGCAGCGCCTCGTAGAGCCGGGCCAGGAGTTCCTGAGGATAGGCGGAATCGGACAGGCCCGACAACGACACGGACACGGTCACTCGCGCCTCCGCGTCAGTCGCAGGCGGCGCGATCACCATGTCCGGAACCTGCCGGCCCCGGCGACGAAGCTCCTCGATGAGCGAGCCGACCAGGTCCGGGTGCGACAGGAAGACAGCGATGTCGGCGTGACGACGCTCGAGGAGCTGCAGAAGCTCCCCCAGGTCGGCACGACAACTCGTCTCGCCGCGGCAGTCGAAACGGAAGTCGCGAATGCTCGCCTCGCCCTCGCGAACCGTGAGGACGGTGAGGCCGTCACCCTCCGATTCATGGTGATCCGGGCTCATGGCTTCTCCGCCGGACGCGTCCCGGTCTCGTCGAGCCTGGATGGCGAAGCTGCGTGCTCGCGGCCCCGCCCAGGCCCGAATCCTCTGCCGCTTCCGGGTGCGCCGCCGCCAGGCTGCCGGCGGTCGCACCCGCCGCGCTCCGGACTGCGGTGCGGCGCTGCGGTCATACCCGCGCCCCAGCGCGGCCCTGCCAGACCTTCTTTCTGCACGCGGTCGCCTGGTCCTCCCGGGTACCGCGGGATGGAAGGGGAACGTCGTGGTTTGAGAGAAGCGTATATGCGGAATCGGTCCCGCGAGAGGCGCTCATTCGATGGCCCAAGGGCCTGTAGACAGACTTACCGCGCACGTCGTGCAGAACTACCAGGTAACCGGAGAGATCTCGCGCGACGCAATGAGCCGCTTGTTCCAAGCGACGAGCCCGTCGCTGGGCAGCGCCGTGATCATCCAGGTCATCCCCGGCGAACTAACCGACGACCCGGAGTTTCCCGACCGATTTCAGAGCCGCATGCGCAAGGCTGCCAGTCTGGCCCATCGCAACATTCTCCACGTTAACCACTTCTCACATGAAGAGTCCAACTACTACGTCGTGCTGGATTACTTCGATGGGCGGCCACTGGCGCAGCTGCTCGAGGAGCAAGGGCGACTGCCCGGGCCGGAGGTGCTCAACTGCCTGAGCCAAGCGCTCGAGGCACTCGACCACGCACACAAGAACGGCATCGCCCACGGAGCGCTTCATCCCGGCGGAGTGCTGGTGGCGGACAGCGGCGAGGTGCGCCTGACCGGGTTCGGCATAGCGAAAGCCATTGACCCGCAGAGCATGCTCGTCGAACGGCCGAACAACCCGTATCCCTACAAGTCGCCGGAGCAAGCGATGGCGCTTCCGGTGGACGCGCGCTCGGACCTCTTTTCACTGGGCCTAATTATATGGCAGGCGCTCACCGGAAAGCTGCCCGCGGGAGAAGACGTGCCGCCGCCGAGCACGGTGAGCAGCAACGTCCCGCCGGAGTTGGACGAGATTACGATGCGGATGCTCGTGGCGCGTCCGCGCGACCGGTTCCGCACCGCGCGCCAGGTGACGATTGCACTTTCCGGAGCGATGCGCGCGAGCGGGAGACGACCCCGGCCGGTCGCGCCAGCGAGACAACCGGCTCCGGCCGCGGGTGCGGCGCCTGCTGTCGAGCCGGCGCAGGTCAGCTCCGAGCCGGAGCACGAAGCGACTGCGCTAGCGGCGCAAGCAGACGTCAGCGGCGCGGCAGAACAGGGGATAAATGCGTGCCGCGAGGGGAATATCGAAGATGCAATACGGCTCCTGGAGGAAGCGGCCGAATCTATGCCGCGCAGCGTTCGCGTGTTGGGACACCTCGGCGCCTCGTATTATGCGGCGCAACGGTACGGCGACGCAGCGGATGCTCTCACGCGCGCGCTCGAGGTGAGGCCGGATCTCGCGACCTTGCGCTATAACCTCGGCAACGCCCTGCTCGCCCAAGGCAAGTTGGCTGAGGCGAAGCTTGCGTTCCAGAGGGCGTGGGACGAGGATCCGAGTTGTACCGGGGCGCTGCTGATGCTGGTGTCCCTGGAGGGTGTCTCACGCTCGCGGTAGGAGGCTGCACCGGCTCGGCGCAGAAACGGATACGAGGGCCGCGGCGACGCACTACGGCGTAAAGGAGTCTGGTATGTACTGCCAGGAGTGTGGCAAGGAGTCTCAGCCCGGTGAGGTCATATGCTCCTCCTGCGGCGGCGCGTTGACCGATGCCGAACTCGATCTCCCCGAGGTCGCCCCGTTTGCCACTAGCGAGCCGGCCCAGACTGAAGAGAGCGGTGCGGCGCGAGGCGCCGAGGCGGAAGCGACTCCGCGCATGCCGGTCGCGCCGCCGCTGCCAGAGACGGACGCCGCGGCAGGAGCGGCGCAAGGCCCTCGGGTGGACGTCACCGTCGGCGACTTGACGGGCTCCTATCCTCTCAAGCCCGGCGTGACGACGATCGGGCGCACGGATCCGACCACAGATTCCCATCCGGATGTTGACCTGAGCATGGACGCGGCCGTGTCGCGTCAACACGCGGAGATCAGGCACACCGCGGACGGCTATCGCATATACGACGTAGGCAGCACCAATGGCACCGTGGTGAATGGGCGGCAGGTACCCCGCCATCAGGAGGTGCCCCTCGCCGACGGCGACGAGATTCACGTCGGGGAGAGCTGCAGACTCACCGTTCGCCTCTAGCGAAACTGGCCGATGCCTACCCGGCGACGATACCGTGACGAGATCGCGCTGGCGCCGGGCGAGACGATCCCCGAGTCCGGGCGATATCGCATCGAGCGCCTGATCGGCAGCGGCACGTTTGCCCTGGTCTATCTCGCCTTCCGCGACGACGGCGCCAAAGTAGCGATCAAGGAATTCCGCATTCCCGGCGATCCGCGACAGAAGGAGGATTTCCAGCATCTGTTCGAGCAGGAGCGCGAGGTCCTACGGCGCATGGGCAGCCACCCGTTGGTACCGGACTACCTCGAGGACTTCCAGTTCGACGGGCGCAACTATCTCCTGCAGGAGTACGTGGAAGGCCCCAGCCTGGCGGACATACTCGAGCGCGGCGAGCGCGTGCCCGAGACGCAGATCATCACATGGGCGCTCAAGCTGTGCGAGGGGGCGGTATACCTTCAAGAGCACGGCATTATTCACCACGACCTCAAGCCTGAGAACATTGAGATCACTGCCGACGGCACCCCCGTGATACTCGATATGGGGTCGGCCCACGTTCCGGGCGGGCGACAGTCCGACTTCTACGGGTCTGACGGGTACATGGCGCCCGAGATTCGCGAGATGCTGAAGCAGGGCGACCTCGAGGCCCATCGACGGATAGACGTGTTCGCCCTGGGATGCATTCTGTACGAGATGATGCTGGGGCGGCGGCCGACGCAGGATGATATTGACATGCGAAGCGGGCGCCTGGTGGGACCGCTCCTGCGCGAACTGAGCGACATGCATCCCGGCCTGGTGAGCGTCCTCGTCAAGGCATTGAGCTTCGACCGCGGCTACCGGTATCAAAGCGCGCGGGAATTGCTGGATGACCTGCAGGCCAAGGGCCCGCCGGCGCTGGTGCTCAGCCAGACAGCGATCCGTTTCGGCGAGGTGAGCGGGCGCGGCCACGAGCGCCGCACCATAATCGCCAGTAATCACGGCGCCCAGACCCCGGAGGGCAAGGTGCGCGTGCGGCACGACTGGCTCCGCGTCGCCGTTTCCGACGCGCCCGACGAGCGCGAAGTCGAGTTCAGCGCCGATGAAGTGCCGATCACAGTCACCGCCTATCCTGAGCGGATTCAGGAGCGGGGTGTAGAGATCACCGCAGACATGGAAGTAACGTACCAGATGGGTAAGATCGTCGTGCCGTGCACGATCACGGTGGTGCCGCAGCGCGCGACTCTGCAGGTTTCACAAGCGTCGCTCTACGTCAGCGTACAGCTGGGCAAGCAGCAACAGGTGCAAGTGGGCGTCCGCAACGTCGGGGAACAGGGGGCGGACGTAGCGTGCACCATCAGCGGGCCGGAAGGCGTTTCCGTCGCGCCGCAGGCACTCCATCTCGAACCTCTTGAGAGCGGCGCGGTCATGGTGACTGCGGATGGGCAGCGCCTGAAAAAGGGCTCCCACGCCGCGCGGTTGACGTTCCAGGCACAAGGCGGGCACGAAGCGCAGGCGAATCTAACGGTTGACGTTTTCGGCAGCATCTACGATACTCTGCGGGCGCGAATGGCCGCGCGCCGTAGTCGCACGTCTTAGACAGAGGGCCTTATGAGCAGCGATATGGAGATTACCATCACCCCCGAGCGCGCTCCCGTCGGCGCCGCCAGCGGCGAGGATCGCCAGGCGCACCTTCTGGTTCAGTTGCGCCCGACCGCAGCACCGACCGCACGCGTTCCGGTGGACGCGTGCTTTGTCCTCGATTGCAGCGGCACCATGCGGCGCTTCCAACTCGCGGCGGACGAGATCGCTCGCTGGGCCGACATCGCGCGCGGCCGCGGCGAGCTGCAGATGGTAACCGCCGACCGCCGCGAAGGCGCCATCTTCACCGGCCGCACCGCGCAGGAACTGCAGGCCACTGCGACCAAGCCGTTGGTTGTCGCCGCCCGCGCCGTGAAGGAAGTCGTAGGCGGGCTGTCCGAGTCGGACAGCGCATCCCTCATTGCCTTCGCCGATCGCGCCAGCGTCGTCTATGACGGCGCCAGCTATTTCGACAAGGGCCAAATGTTCGAGGTCATCAACGAACTCCTCACCGATTCCGGCGCGTTTCAACTCGGCGACGGCACGATGATGGCGCAAGCCGTCGAGCTCGCGGGCAAGCAGATCGCCAAAGCGGCGCAGGCGGGTACCGTCAGCCGCGTCATTATCATCACCGACGGTATCGTTCACGACCCAGGCGAGACGCTGCAGCGCCTTGACAATCTGCGCGCTCAAGGAGCGGGGATAACGACCATCGGCATCGGTCAGGACTTCGATGAGGAATACTTGGCGCGCGTTGCCGACCGCAGCGGCGGCCAGTACTATTACGCGGCCGACCCCTCCGAATTGGGGCGCCATCTGTCGCAGGAACTGAGCCGCCTGCAGGCCACCGCCTGCCAGGACGCGCGCTTCGGCATCAAAGGCGAGCGCGACACTGTCGTCGTGGACATCCACCAGGTGCAGCCCGCAATCAGAGGATTCGAAGAGATCGTCACCGAGGAGGGGTGGACGAAGGTCAAGCTGGGCGAGTTGCCCGGAGGCGAAGTCACGTCACTGCTCGTCGAGCTAGGCCTCCCGGATCTGCCCGACGGCCAGCAACACGTAGCGACGATCGAAGCCGCCTGGCGTTCGACCGGCTCGACGCAGCTTAAGACTACTCAGGCGGAGGCCATCATACCCTACCAGAAGTCACTGACGCCTGCCGAGCCCAAGCCGGAGATCGCCGGCATTATTGACCGTGTGGCGGTGTACAAGGCCGAGCGCGAGGCCCAGTGGGCGCAGCAGGATGGCGATGTGGATCGCGCCACCCGCAGGCTGCGCGAAGCCACGCGGCTACTGAAGAAGATCGGTGACGACAAGCTCGCCGCCGAGTTCGAGCGCCAGGCCGAGGATCTCGAGAAAGGCGCGCCCGAGGACCGCAGCCGCACCAAGCGGCTCAAGGCGGCAACCAGGCGCCTCGGCGCGTAGCTCTTCTCTGCGTGTCAAGGCCGGCCGCGGCGCGCGGCTCGCTCCGTTGGTTTGCTCTTGACACGCGCCTGCCCGTTGTGTTACCGTCTACCGGTCGCCGCACCAGGCGGCACAATCGAATACTCGCGCGGACAGATGCTACGGGAAGACGGTTGGAAGCCGTCGCTGCCCCGCAACTGTGACCGCTGACGAGGCCCGCATCGAGGCCACTGTCCCGAGGTCGTTCAGGGATGGGAAGGCGCGGGCCGAGGATGAAGCGGAAGCCAGGAGACCGATCTGTCCGCGGATGCTCGTTACCAACTTCGCGGGAAGGGGTGAGAGCGCGCGGTGTTCATGCCCCAGCGCTTCCGGCGTCTGGGGTTTTTCTTTTGCGGGCTGCGCACCCGGGACTGTTGACGCATACTGACACAGCCGAGGGGAGGTCATGACTGATGACGAGGAAAGGCTTCACGCTGATCGAGTTGCTGGTCGTAATTGCGATAATCGCAATTCTGGCGGCGCTGTTGTTCCCGGTGTTCGCGGCGGCCAGAGAGAAGGCGCGCCAGGCAACGTGTCTGTCGAACATGAAACAAATCGCGCTCGCGGCGATCATGTACGCGTCCGATTACGATGAGGTATTCGTGCCGTACACCGACGTCACATGGACCCACTATTGGGCAGGCACGCGCACGCCCGAGGGGCTTGACCGCAAGAGCAGCCCGCTCCACCCCTACTCGAAGACCCCCGACCTTCAGCGCTGCCCGAGCACCCGCGCGGCGAGCCGGGGATTCGGCACAGGGTACGGCTACAATTGGGTCTACGTCGGCTCGGATATCGGCCCGTCCGGCGGCACCGGGGCCTATGACTGGTCGGGCTTTCCCGGCCAGCCGGCGAGCTTCGTTGACCTGGAGCATCCCACGACGACGGTCCTGTTCGCCGACAGCGAGGTGGATTGGGAACTCGGCACGGGGCCTGAGGAAAGCATCGCCGTCACCGCACCCAGCGAACAGTTCGGCTATAACGATATTGGCTACAGACACCAGCGCACCGCGAGCGTGGCATTCTGCGACGGCCACGTGAAGTCCATGACGCGAGACAAACTGGAGTCCACCATTCCCGTCAAGGACAAGTGGTTCCGGCGCGACTAGAGGGCGTGGCGTCATGAGATCGCCCGACCGATGCCTCTGGCTCTTGCCGCTATGCGCGACGCTCGCGCTCGCCATCGCCGGTGGATGCGCGGCGCCGACCGCGTCCCCCGGCACGACGCCGACCGGTGCGTTCCCCGTGACCGTACGTGATGCACTGGGCAACCAGGTCACAGTCCGCGCGGCGCCGCAGCGCATCGTGTCGCTGGCGCCAGCCATGACGGAGATCCTGTTCGCTCTCGGACTGCGCAAGAGGATCGTGGGGGTCACGGAGTACTGCGATTACCCGGCCGCGGCCAGGTCGAAGCCCAGGATAGGCGGCATCGTGAACCCGAGCGTCGAGCGCATCCTGGCGCACAAGCCGGATCTGGTGCTCGGCATGCGCCTCAATCCCAAACCGGTGCTGCGAACCATCTCAAAGGCCGGCATACCAGTGTACGCCGCCGAACCGCGCAGCATCGACGAGGTCCTGGCAACCATTGGAACCCTCGGCACGCTAACGGATGAGCGCGAGAGCGCCGCACGGCTGGTGGACGGCCTGCGCGAACGCCTGCAAACGGTGCGACGTAAAACGCGCGGCCTGTCGCAGCCGACTGCCATGCTCCTGTACTCGGAAGACCCGTTGTGGGTCGCTGGGGCCGATTCGTTTCCCGATCATGCGATCCGTCTCGCCGGCGGACGCAACGCGGCGAACGATGTTAAGGGGTACAAGCACTACAGCGTGGAGATGCTTCTGGCGCGCGATCCCGAGGCGATCTTCCTGACCTCAATGGAAAGCGGAAACGATGCGGATCGGCTGCGGCGATTCACGACGCGGCCGAGCATGCGCAGTCTGTCCGCCGTCAAGCACCACCGGGTGTACGTCATAAACGCGGATATAGTGGATCGCGCCGCACCGCGCATAGTCCAAGGCGTCGAGCAGATCGCGGCGTGCCTGCACCCCCAAGCCTTCACGTCTCACTAGCGCAGGCGGCGAGGCGCCTGTACGAGGCAGCCAGCGCAGACCATACCGGGCCCGGCGTCTCATCCCCCACCGGCCGTCCGTTGATTCGCGTCACCGGCTGAAGCTCGACGAGGGAGTTGGTCAGGAAACACTCCTCACATGCCGGGAACTCGGTCGGCCGCACCGCTTCCTCGGCGGTATCAATGCCTGCGGCGCGCGCGAGTTCCAGGACTACTGCGCGTGTGACGCCCGGCAGTAGGCCGCATTCAATCGCAGGCGTCACCAGGCGTCCGCGCATGGCAAAGAACACGTTAGCCGTGCTCGCCTCCGTTATCTCGCCAACGGCGTTCGCCAACAAGGCGTCATCCGCCGCGCCCACGCGCGCCGCTGCCCGCGCCCGAACGTAGGCGAGAAAGCTCAGTGTCTTGTGCCGGGCAAGGCTCACCGGCGGCGCCGTGCCCGCAGCGAGGACGATCGCGCTTACGCCGTTGGCATCCCCACGATGAGATGCGGTGAGAGGGCGAGCGATGATGCTGATCGTGAAGCGACCTGCCGCCCGCGATTCGATGCCGGGAGCGTCGCACTGCTGGGAGACCGTGAGCCGAAGGTAGGCATCCGATAGGTCATTCGCCTGCAGTGTACGGGCGAGGCTTTCCGCCAGCTCCTCCTCCCCCACTCCGATGTCCAGGCCGAACTCCGCCGCGGACGACAGCAGCCGGCCAAGGTGTCGCTCGAGGGCGAAGATGCGCCCGCCGTAAGAGCGCATGGTCTCGAAGAGGCCCTCACCGTACAAGTAGCCGCGGTCGAGGAGCGCAACGCAGGCGCGATCGGCGGGCACGAATTCGCCGTTCATCCAGACGAGATTCTTCACAGTATCTTGGCGCCGGCCGGCTGCGCGACCGCAGCGATGAGCGCGCGCGCCTTGTCCAGCGTCTCCTGGTATTCGGCCTCGGGATCGGAATCGGCGACAATCCCGCCGCCGACCTGGAAGTGAGCCCAGCCGTCCTTGACAACCATCGTGCGTATCACGATGTTGGTATCCATGTCCCCGGAGAAGCACAGGTATCCGATCGCTCCGGTGTACACGCCGCGGCAGGTCGGCTCCAGTTCGTCAATGATCTCCATGCTGCGCACCTTTGGCGCGCCCGTGATGGAGCCCCCCGGGAAACATGCCTTGAGGCAGTCGACAGCGCCGAATCCCTCATGCAAGCGCCCGACAACCGTCGAGACGAGATGGAACACGGTCTCGTACTTCTCGAGGGCGCACAGCTCCGTGACGCGGACGCTGCCGTAGGCGCACGTTCGCCCGATGTCGTTGCGCTCGAGGTCAACTATCATCACGTTCTCGGCGCGGTCTTTCTCACTCGCCAGCAGTTCGCGGGCGAGGCGTTCGTCTTCCTCGGGCGCGGCACCGCGCGGCCGCGTGCCCTTGATCGGTCTTGTTTCCACGTCGCTGCCTCGAATCTGCAGGAAACGCTCCGGTGACGCGCTGAGCACCGAGAAATCCCCATAATCCAGATATGCCGCGAACGGGGCGGGATTAACCCGTCGCAGCCGTCCGTAGAGCTCGATCGGCGGCTCATTCACCGGAGCCGACAGACGATGCGACAGGTTGATCTGAAACGTGTCCCCGGCGGCGATGTACTCCTTGGCTCGACGCACCCCTTCGATGTACCCGTCGCGGGTGAAGTTAGAGAACAGCTCCGGGGCGTCCGGCACCGGGTGCAAGGCGAGCGCCGGGCGAGGACCGCGCGTCACGGGCCGCGCCGCGCCCTCCCCGGGCGGGGCCGCGATGAGCGCGGTCAGTCGGTCAAGGCGCTCCCGCGGATCTCCCCTTCCCTGCGCAACCGGCGCCGCAATAGCCCAAGCGCGTCCCTGTAAATGGTCCACCGCGATGATCGTATCGTAGAACCCAATGCAACAATCCGGCACGGGCACATCATCCACGACGTCCTGCGGCAGCCGCTCCACGAAATGGCGCAGCTCGTATCCCCAATACCCAACCGCGCCCCCAAGGAACGGTGGGTCGCCGGGCTCGCGCTCGAGCGCGCATGAAGCGACGATCTCCTTGACGGCGGCGAAGGGGCTGTGCCAACTCTGTTCTCGCGTCAGGCCATGCAAACTGATGTTGCCGCCGGACGACCGAAGGATAGCGAACGGATCGCTGCCCATAAAGGACCACCGTCCGAGGCGGCCGTCAACCAGTGCGCTGTCCAGGAAAAATGGAGCACGCCGACGAGCCAGCGCCTGGAAGCAGCGGAAGGGGTCCTGCGGGTACGTGATCTCTCGGACTATCGGTCTCACAAAGGGCTCCGAAGGCGCTATATTCCCCCGCCCGTGCCGCCGTTCCTGTCTCGGCCTGCGCTGTAGCACTGCTGCGGCTTTATGGAATAATACTCAACGAGGGAGCGAGGCAATGTGCCCATCGTGAACGCGTCGCTTGCACGACAGGGGTGAGAGCGAGGATGTTGCGAGTTACTGGTAGGAAGCAGGGCTTTACCCTCATCGAGATGCTGATCGTGATCGTGGTCGTGGCTATCCTTGCCATGATCGTGATCCCGCGGATCCTCAGTGCCGGTCGCAGAGGGCGTGAGGCATCGCTGAAGGCGGACCTCAAACAGCTCCGCGACGCAATCGAGCGCTTCGAGGCGAACACAGCCGCATGGCCGCCGTCGTTGACCGACCTCGTGGCCGCGGACGGTGCTGCCATCAGCGCCGACGCGGATGGCCGGGGCATGAGTGTGGACCGCTCGGCATACGACGGGCCCTACCTGCGCACCGCCGACGGCGGGTTGCCTGCGGACCCGTTCACAGGAGCGGCGGACTGGGCGTACGACAATTCTACCGGGGAAGTCCACACCAGTTCAACATTGACCGCTCTTGACGGCAGTGCGTACGCGACGTGGTGACGTCGAGGGCATGAGATCGTGCGCAACGGAACTTGACGGAGCGCGCAGGCTCCGCAGTGTCTGATCTGGATTACGCAGCGGTGGCGCCGGAGGCCTACACCCGCGCCTCCCCTTTGTCCGCGCGGGAGAGAGCGACGAATAGGGCCCGCGACGCCGCGACGATGCAGGCCATGACACCGGACAGACC
>CP070648.1:2087221-2095484 GCA_020354555.1 Armatimonadota bacterium
CACTGCGGCCGATGGGTCTGTTGGAGATCATCGACCAGACCTTTCGGCTCTACCGCGCCAACTTCTGGCTGTT
The DNA here is from genome assembly GCA_020354555.1 of Armatimonadota bacterium. Classification (NCBI taxonomy): domain Bacteria; kingdom Bacillati; phylum Armatimonadota; species Armatimonadota bacterium. The sequence continues at coordinate 2,087,295 of CP070648.1, forward strand.
CTTCGGCATCGCAGCAATCGTGTACATGCCCCTCGCCCTGCTGCAGTCCGCCTCCCTCGCGATGCAAATCATCGGCGGCATCTTTACGCTGCCCGGCTACCTGCTCGTGACCGGCGCGCTGACCAAAGCAGTCTCGGACCGATACATGGGCGACGAGGCGACGTTCGGCGGGTCGTATCGGCAGATCGGGCGGCGGCTGATCCCGTTTATCCTCACCGTGCTCGCGACGTCGGTATTCGTCGCGAGCGGTCTGATACTGCTCATCGTCGGAATCATTGTCTTCGGGTTCTGGGCGGCGTTCGTGACGGAGGTCTTCATCATCGAGGACAAGCGCTATTTCAGTGCTATCTGGCGCAGCAAGTTCCTCATCGGTCAAGGTGTTTGGGCCCAGGTGCTGGTACTCGGCCTGATCACCGGGCTTATCGGAGGGGTGGTCCAGATGGTGATCATGCTGCCGGTCTTCATCGCGCAGGACGTGATGGGGGCAAACGTGCCGTTCATGTGGATTGCCGAGGGCGTTCTGAGCGGGATTTCCCAGACGCTTGCGGTGCCGATCGGGCTCGTTGCCAGCATCTTGCTCTACTACGACTCGCGTATCCGCAAGGAGGGCTTCGATCTCGAAGTCCTCGCTCGCGAGTTGGGCAGGGAATCTCCCGCTCAGCCACCGCCCCCCGCGCCCCCGCAGGCCCCGCCTACAACGCCGTCGCAGTGGCCGCCGGCACCGCCGCCTGAACCACCGACCGAGGGAGGCGGAGGCGTGTGACGCGCGCAGTTGTCCTGGCCGTTGTGCTGTTTGCCTCTGGGCGCGCCGCGGCCGCACAGGTCATGACGCCTGCTGAATACGGCCGCGTCATCGGTCACGCCGCGCAAGCCCTCGAGGACGCTGCTGCGAGCGACCAAGACCCCAAGCCCCTCGCGAAAGCCGCTCTGGAGGTCATGCCGAAACACGCTGAAGTCCGCTCCGACACCGACGGGCGGACGATCAAGGTAGATAACACCGATCTGATCCGCGCCCTTCGCGGGCAAGTCACGGAAGGCCGCGCCGGCATCCGCACGGCTGCCGGCGTTCTCCGCAACTTGGAACGCAACATGGCGGTCGAGTCCAAGGCGCCGCCCGCCGATGCGCGCGGCGCGCTGGAGCGAGTGCTGCAACGTCGCGAATTCAGGCCGAGCGCGCTCGACAAGGCGCGGGCGTGGTTCAACCGACTGGCCATGCGCGCGCTGTTGGGGGTCAGTCGCGCCATCGCCTACCTCTTCACTCGCCTGCACCTCCCCGGCATCGAACTGCCGCTGGGTTGGCAGCGTTTCATCGTGCGCGCCATACTGGTGCTCTGCGGCGTTGTGGCCTTTATCCTCGTCGTGCGGCTCGTAATGCGCCTGCCCTTGCGGCGCGCGCGCTCTCTGCCCGTGGCACCGCAACCGCTTGCGGCCAAATCACACGGCGCCTGGCTGGCGGACGCCGAAGCGGCACTGAAGGCGCAGGACTACCGCGCCGCCGTGCGCGCGCTGCACATGGCGGCGCTGATGAAACTGGACGAGGCCGGCCATATCAGGTACGTGGACTCGCGCACCGACGGGAGATTCACACGCGCGCTGCGGCAGGGCGGCCGGCATGACCTCGCGGATACGTTGTCCTCGCTCAGCACGGTCTTCGCCGCAGTGTGGTACGGGATGCGGCCGGCAGGGCCGGGCGAGTACACCACAGCCGAGGCGCAATGGCGCCAACTGGAGGCTCTGGCGGGCGCATGAGAGTACCTCGCGAGGCATGGTGGTTGGCGGGGCTGATCGCGGTCATGGTGGTCGTCGCTGCGGTGGCCCGAGGCGGCGGTGCGCCGAGCACTAACGAGTACCTCAACCGTACGACGTACAGCCGCGCGCCGTGGGGCGTCCGCGCGCTTTATCTGACCCTGGAGGAACTCGGCTACGACGCCCGGCGACTGCGGGCGCCGTTCGCCGCGGCCACGTTGCCGCGCCAGGGAGCCCTCGTCATGGTCGGACCCGCGATGCCCGTCACCACACATGAGTGGCGTGCGTTGTACCGGTGGGTCGCGGCGGGGCACACGCTATTTCTCGCGGGCGATTGGATGCTCCCGTCCTTCGAGTGGTCCTATCCGGCGATAGAAGAGGAATTCGACCTCGCGCCGCTGAGCCGCGCGCGACCCGTCCAGCCGACGTACCTTGCTCGCGATGTCGAGCGACTCGCGGTTCGCGCGGCCTGGCGCATCAACCGACCCGGAGCCGCGATGTCGGACGAGGAGCCCCCGCCCCGCGCCTGCCCCGGCGGCGCGTGCAGCGTCGCCGGAGAGCCGCCGGATCGGCTCGGCGAGGCCCTGCGCCGTGCGGTGCCGTTGTTCACCGACCACAAAGGGACCGTGGCGGCCTACAGCCGAATCGGCAAAGGCGCGGTCGTTGTGCTGTGCGGCGGCTGGAGCCTGTCGAACGACGGCATCGGGACCGCGGACAATCTGACCTTCACCCTCAACGCGCTGGGCCCGCCGCGAGCGGGGCCGGTGTATTTCGACGAGTACCACCACGGGTACGGCGAGCAATTGCTGTGGACCGTGATGCCGCTGCCGGTGAAGCTGGGGCTGGCGCAACTCGCGCTCGCCGTGCTGGTCGTCATGTACGCACGGAGCCGCCGTTTCGGCGCGATTGTCCCGCTCGACCGCGGCCGTAGGGAGCGCAGTGAATTCCTCGGTACGATGACGGCATTGCTGCGCAAAGGTCAAGCCACGCGACTCGCGCTGCGCACGGCTTACGAGGCAGCCCTCCAGGACCTGCGCGTGGCGCTGGGGGTAGCAGCGGACGCGAACGCGGCACAGATTGCGGAGGCGGCGGCGCGTGTGAGCGAACCCGCGGCTGAGGAGCTGGGCCAGGTGCTGCGGCAGTGCCGCGGCGCGCTCGAGGGGCCCGAGACACTGACCGAAGCGCGGGCGCTGGGATTGGTGCGACAACTGGACGGCGCCGTGCGCGGCATAAAACAGATCTGAAGACGGGAGCGGAGATGACCATCAAGGAATTGATGCCCGAGGTTCAGGCACAAGTCGGCAAGGTCGTGCTTGGTCAGGAAGAGGTGGTCGCGCACATCATGACGGCCCTGCTCGCGCGCGGGCACGTGCTGCTGGAGGGGGTGCCGGGGATCGCGAAGACGCTGCTGAGCCGGGCCGTGGCACGCTGCGTCGGCGCCGACTTCAAGCGCGTCCAGTGCACGCCCGACTTGATGCCGGCCGACGTCACCGGCACCAACGTCTTCGACATCCAGGCGCGCACGTTCCGCCTGGTCAAGGGCCCAGTGTTCACCAATGTGCTGCTCGTTGACGAGGTCAACCGCACCCCGCCCAAGACACAATCGGCCCTACTCCAGGCGATGCAGGAGCGCTGCGTGACGATAGATGGCGTTGATCATCCACTGGACGGCGTCTTCTTCGTCATGGCCACGCAGAACCCGATCGAGTACGAGGGAACGTATCCCCTGCCGGAGGCCCAGCTCGATCGTTTCCTGATGAAGGTGCATGTGGGCTATCCGGAGCCGGCGGCGGAGCAGGATATTTTGCGACTGCATCTGCGCGGCGTGGACCCGCAGGACCTCGATTCGGCAGGGGTGCAACAGCTCATCGGCCTCGCGGAGATCGAGGCCGCGGGTGAGGAACTCGCGCGCCAGACCGTGCGCGATGACATGATCGCGTATATCGCGGCGCTGGCGCAGAGAACGCGCGAGTCGCCTCACACGGTGCTGGGCGCGAGTCCGCGCGCGGCGGTGGCTCTGCTGCGCTGCGCGCAGATACGCGCGGCGGCCGAGGGCCGCGATTTCGTGACCCCCGACGATGTGCAGGATATGGCGCACCCGGTCCTGCGCCACCGCATCATCCTCAAGCCCGAGGCCGAGATTGAGGGCCTCACGATAGAAGGGCTCATTGACGGTGTCATTTCAGCAGTCCCCGTTCCGAGGTAGCGAGTCGGAACCGGAGGCGCGCGCGAAGTCCGTGCGGTGGTTTCCGAGCGCACGGCTGGGTGCGGCGGTGGGAGCCGGGGCGCTGTTACTGATCGCCGGCGCGCTGTGGATGCCGCTCGCGTGGCTGAGCGCGCTGTGGTGGGCGGCGCTCGCGGCTGCGGTGGTTGCCGATATACGCGCGCTGCGCGAGACGCGCCGCGTCAGCGCCGTCCGCGCGATCGAGGACGTCATTTCCCTCGGCGTCCGCAATCCCGTGACGCTCGTCGTGCGCAGCCGGTCGTCGCATTCGTTGCGCTGCCTGCTGCGCGACGAGCCGCCGCTGGACTTCGTGACCGATCGCTGGCACCGATGGCGCGACCTGCTCGGGGATAGCGAGTGCACCGAGACCTACCATGTCACTCCGCCGCGGCGAGGCGACTTCGCTTTCGGCGCGCTCAACGCGCGGCTGACCGCGGGATTCGGCTTTGTGGTGCGCCAAGTGCGGTTCGACCTGCAGCGCAGCGTCAAGGTATATCCCAACCTGGCGAGCATCCGCGCGCACGAGCTTGCGGCGCGCAAGGAGCGGCTGCTCGACATCGGGGTGAGGCCCGCGCGGATCCGGGGCACCGGGCTCGAATTCGAATCACTGCGCGATTACGTGCCCGGCGACGAGCTGCGCCGCATTGACTGGAAAGCCACTGCGCGCCACGCCGAACCGATCACCCGCGAGTACGACATCGAGCGCAGCCAGCACGTCATACTGTGCCTTGACCTCGGTCGCACAATGGCGAGCGATCTGGGCTTGCTGACGAAAGTGGATCACGCCGTGAATGCGGCGACCCTGGTCGCGTATGTGGCAGCCAAGGCGGGGGACTGGGTTGGGCTGTATGCGTTCGCGGAGGAGCCGCTCGTCTTCGTGCCCCCGCGCAAGCAGCAGTTCTCGCTGGTGCTCGATGCGCTCTACGGACTGCAGCCGCACGGCGCGGAAAGCAATTACTACCGGTCATTCATGGAGGCGGCGCACCGCATTCGGAAGCGCGCGCTGGTCATTCTGCTCACCGACCTGCCGGACCCGGATTCGTCCGCCCGACTGCTGCGCTATGTGACACTGCTCACCGGGCGGCACCTGGTGCTGTGCGCCGCGCTGAGTGACTACGAGCTGTACGACGTCGCGGCGAAGTCGCCGACTCAGCCGCGAGCACTGTACGAGCGCACAGTCGCGACGACGCTGCTTGCGGATCGCCAGCGCGCGCTGCACGCGCTGCGACAGCGCGGCGCCATTGCATTTGACGCTACGCCGGCGAACCTGTCGGTCGAGGTCCTCAACCGCTACCTCGAGATCAAGGCGCGGGCGCGGCTGTAGCCGTCCCCGCCTCGCGCATCGTATGTCAGTGCAACCGCACAGCCTCAGAGCGCTTCAATCAATGTGACGGCCAAGGTCTTGGCGAACAGCATAGGGACGTTATGATCACCGTCCCAAAAGGGGGAAGCGTGAATCGTGGTAGGGCTGGAAAGCGCCCCTCGCCTAGGTGGCGGGCAGTCTGGCTGCTCGCACCCGTTTGCGCTGTGCTGCCGTGTACCGCCCAGGCAGGCGGAATGAACGGCGAAAGCACCCAATCCGCGATCGCGCGGCGCGCGGCGGGGATGAAGCGGAACTACCAAGCCATAGACGACCTCTCAGCCGACATCAAGTATGAGTTCCACGCCGGGATGACGGGGGTCACCAAGTTTCGGTTCCGATGGTCCAAACCCGGCAAGTTTCTGATAGAAGAGCTGGCTTCGACTCCCCCGTCGACTGGCGCCCCGACGCCGGAGCCCCTCGAGCGAAGGGCTTTCGACGGGAAGAAGCTGCGCATTCAACGTGAGTATCCCTCTTCGGCCAGGGTCATCTTCAAGGTAAGAGGAGAAGTCCTGCTGGGGGACGGCACGAGGCGCGACATGGGCGCGTTCTGGGCAGCAGACCCGCGTGCGACCGTATGGGGCGGGGAACGGCCGAGGTGGGATATGCTGGAGGAGGCGGCGGCAGCGGGGAGGATAGCTCGGGCCGAATCCGAGAAGCGCTTCGGCGGTGAGGGACTTGCGGTAGTGGTTCGCGGCGGTCGCCGCGGTGGGCGCGGGCTTGAGCAGTACGTCTGGATTGACGATGCACACGGCTTCATCCCCAGGATCTGGCGCGCGACGGGAAACACCTCGGCGTCGGCCGAGGTGCGAGTGGAGGCGGTGGAGGAATCGGGGGGCGTGTGGTTCCCGGTGAGTGTCACGCAGAGGATGCGCCATGCCACTGGGGCCACGAGCGAAGCGAGCGTCAGCGTGACGTCCCTAGCGATCAACGCGGGCATCCCGGCGGCGACTTTCGAGCCGGCGTTCGCCGAACGAGCAGTCGTGCGGGACAGGACCGCTGAGCAAGAGCGCGCTATTCGCAGGTCCGAGCAGGCTGCAGAGGTGTCACGCCGGATCGGTCGCGTGCTGATGGCCGGCCTGATACTCGTCGCGGGATTCCTGGCGGCGATCTGGGCCTGGTCGGCATTTCGCCGACGGCGCCGGCCACCCGCCGCTCCGCCGGGGGCCCGATGATCGGCTACGGGTTTTCCGGCTGGCGCCCGCCGAGGAGGACGTAAGCAAGAAACCCCATCGCCAGGATGGCGGCGACTGCGAACTTGATGACCGGCGGCATCACCGCCGGCGAGAAGAACCCCTCGACCACTCCCGCGACCGCCAGGAACGCGATGACCCCCAGCATCATGACGCCGGCTTGTCGCCCGGCAACGCGCAGCGCGTCGATCCGACTGTATTCGCCCGGGGCGATGACGGCAAAGCCAAGCAGCAGGCCGGCGGCGGCGGAGATGATGATCGTCGGCAGTTCGATCACGCCGTGCGGCGCGACGAACGCCCAGAAATGAACCGCCGCGTCGGTGCGGCCAACGCCTGCCGCAAGCGCCCCCAGCACGAACCCATTGAACACCAGCACGAGCAAGGTGCCGAGGCCGAGCAGAATGCCGGTCGAGAACGCGAGGAAGGATACCTGGACGTTGTTGACCATAATCAACGACGACGCCACGGGGCGGAAGTCCGCCGGCAGGAAGTCCGCGCCGCCGCGGTGCCGCTCCGCTATGGCGTCGACGCTCGCCGCGAGACCGGGATTGACGAGTTCGAGTAGATCGGGGCGCAGCAAGGAGAATAGCGCGCTGAGGGCCGCTGAGCCGAAGAACAAGCCTCCGGCAAGGGCGATTACCCGCCACTGCCGACGCAGCGTCTGCGGCAGTTCGCGGCGGAAGAACCGTCTCACGCCGGCCCAGCCGGAGGACTCGGATACGTAGAGCAATCCGTAGGCACGGCCGACGAGCCAGTTGAGGTACTCCAACTCCTTCGCGTCAAGGCCATAGGCGCGCGCGTGCGAGAGGTCGGACGCCGCGCGCCGATAGAGGCGCCCAAACTCGAGCAGATCGCTCTCGGACAACCCGCGCAATCCGCGCAGGCGCGACGCGTCGGTGACCAGTGCCGCGAGTCGCTCCCACTGCGCTCGTCTTCTCGCTGCCGAGCGTTCGTCGATCACCGTCTCCCTTGACAAAGAGGCAGGAATTGACAATGATTACCGCGGTGCTGGGATGAGCTTCGACGACACGAGAACGGTCGTTACCCCGGAGCAGGTATCGGTCACCTATCGCCTCGCGGGCATCGGGACTCGCTTCGCCGCGATGCTGCTCGACACCTCCATTCAGTTCATCGTCGTGCTCGTTGTCATATTACTCGCGGGCGCCCTGGGGTCGCAGATCGAGTTCCTGGATATCGACTTTCTGGGAGCGATGACGTCATCCTGGCTCATCGCGCTCATGGCTATCGCGATTTTCGGCATCATCTGGGGTTACTTCATCTTGTGGGAAACGGTGTGGCACGGCCAGACGCCGGGCAAGCGCGCGGCGGGGATCCGCGTGATGCGCGACGGCGGCTATCCCATCGATTTCCGCGCCGCGTTCGTGCGCAATATCGCCCGCTACGTGGACTTCCTGCCCGGCTTCTACGGCATCGGCGCCCTGGCCGTGTTCCTGAGCAAGGACAGCAAGCGGCTCGGCGATTACGCGGCGGGGACGGTCGTGGTCGTGGATTCGCGCCCGGCACCGGCGTATCAGACTCCCGCGCCCGCGCCGCGGCAGTATCGTTTGCTCGGCGACCCGGCGTTGCTTGACCTGCGCGCCATGAGCCGCGACGAGTTTACCGTGGTCGACCGCTTCCTGTCGCGCCGGGTGGAGCTGCCGGAGAAC
>CP070648.1:2095584-2099485 GCA_020354555.1 Armatimonadota bacterium
AGGAACACGAAGCCGGGAGTCTGAATCCCCTCTACCAGGGCGTTGGGGCGCCGCCCTGGACGGCCGTCGCCGCGGCAGTAGGTACTCTGCTCTTCCTGTGGTTCGCCTTTATCCTGCTGCTCTCGCTCCTGCTCTACGGCGTCGCTATCATCTTCTCTCGACAGTGGGCGCGTCACGAACGCTTGGCATACCCCGTGGTACAGCTTCCGCTGTCGCTCGTCGAATCGGGCCGCAAGCTTATCGCCTCCCGGCTGTTGTGGATCGGCATCCTGCTTCCCGTCGCACTCCACGGCCTCAACGGCGCGACGCGCCTCTTCCCGCAGCTCCCGCCCCTGAAGATCGTCCACTACGCCGACTACCTGACTGCGGCGCGGCCGTGGACCTCCGCTTGGCCCATCATCTTCGCGCTCAACCTCTACGTCATCGGCATCGGGTTCTTCGTTCCCACCGACGTCCTCTTCAGCGCGTGGTTCTTCGTCTGGCTGTGGAAGGCCGCCCTCGTGGTGACCAATATGCTGGGCTTTGGCGACCCGAACATCTACCAGGGAGCGCCGTACGTGACCGAGAACACCTACGGCAGCTACCTCGCCCTCGCGCTCTACGTGCCCTGGATAGGCCGCATGCACCTGCGCAATGTCCTGCGCTCGGCGAGGTTCGGCTCGCTCGACGAGCCGGGCAGGAAGCTGGTGTGGCTGATAGCAGGCGGCGGCGTGCTCGCGGCCCTGTTTGTGCGCTTCTTGGTGGGGCTCTCCTGGTGGGCGGCAGCGCTGTTCGTGATGCTCTTCCTCGCGTTCTCTTTGGGCCTGGCCCGCCTGCGCGCGCAGGCCGCCCCGCCCGACCCCGGCCTTACCATCGGCCAGGGCGACGCCGCGATGAAGGTCGCGCTCGGCCCGCATTTCCTGGATCAGCGCAGCATCGTCGGCCTCTCCTTGTACCTCAACAGCTTCACCCGGTGGGGCCAGCGCAACCCCATCGGCGCCATGACCGACGGCCTGCGTCTGCGGGCGGACGGCGCCGGCGGATGGCGCTGGGTGATCCCGCTCGCCCTGCTCGTCGCGATTCCGAGCGGGCTCCTTATCACTCTCTCCCTCTACTTTCGCTACGGCCTCGGCGCCCAGGCGTACTACTGGCAAGGCGCCTCCGGCGATTGGATGATGGACGATGCCCGCGCGCTGCTGACGTCCTCCGAGCGCTGGCGGCCGGGGCCCGCGGTTGGAATCGCGAGCGGGTTCCTCATTACCTGCGCCCTCGCGTTGCTGCGGTCCCGTTTCCCGTCCTTCCCGCTCCACTACGTCGGATTCACGATCACCGCCGGCTACGGCATGCACCATATGTGGTTCTCGGTCTTCCTGGTGTGGGCGATCAAGGCGAGCCTGCTGCGGTGGGGCGGACTGCGCGCCTACCGAGCGGCGTTCCCGTTCTTCGCCGGGCTGCTCATCGGCGAGTGCGTGATGCAGGCGGCATGGTCGGGGATCAACGCGGGGCTCGGGACGAAGTCCTATACCTGCACGGAATGACGTGCCCGGCATTGATGTGTCGCTCGCCGACCACGCCGGCGATCAACGAGCGCCAGGCGGCGACCTCTAACCCGCGTGCGACTCGGGCTCATCCACCAGCCCCGGCAGCCGCGGTGCCTGCGCGACCACCTTCTCCACCGCCTCGATGTACTGCTCCAACAGGCCGGGCTCCGGTTGCGTGAACGCGGGCAGCCAGAACACGCTCGCGGCGACTCGCTCGCTCACGGGAAGCGAACCGGGGGCAGTTGACTTGCGGTTGTCGCCTCCCGGGCTTCCCCAGGGCCCGCCGAGCCCTTGGAAGGGGAACTCGTTGAAGGCCGGTTCGAGGTGCATGCGCCCGTAGCCGAACGGGGTGATAGTGGGCGCGGTGCTCACGCCCTCGGCTTGCAGAGCGGTGAGGAACGCGAACAGCGACGCTCCGGCCGCCTCGGCGTCGTACGTCGCGGTGTACGCAAGCAGCCCGCCGCGCTGCGCCTTCGGCAGCACTGCTACGGGTCGAATCACCGCGATCTTGCCGAGCCCCTCGTCGAGCACCGCGAAACACTGCCGCCGCTTCTCGTTCAGCTCAGGCAGCCGTTTCAACTGCACGTTCGCCATCGCACACGCCAGGGGATGAGCGCGGTACTTGATGCCGAGGCCGATATTGTGCAGGTCGCGGTACTTGTCGGTGACGAGATCCTTTGAGATTCGCCCGTAGTGCCCGAGGATCAGGATCCGCTCGTACAACTCGGTGTCGTTCGTCGTGATGATGCCGGCCTCACCGCCGGTGACGGGCTTGCTGCCCTGGAGACTGAAGCATCCGATGTGGCCGATCGAGCCGACCTGCTTGCCGTCATACGTTCCACCGTGAGCGTGAGAGGCGTCTTCGATCACGATCAGCTTGTGCTCGTCCGCAATGTCCATGATGGCATCCATCTCGGCGATGTTGCCATAGACGTGGGTGATCGCAATCGCCTTCGTCTGCGCGGTGATCTTGCGCTCGATATCTGCGGGGTCGGCGGTGTGCGTCCGCGGATCAATGTCGCAGAACACCGGCGTGCCGCCGCAGTGCAGGATGGGCGAGATGCTCGCGTGCCAGGTGTACGACGGCACAATGACCTCGTCGCCAAACCCGACGCCCGCAGCGAAGAAAGCCGAATGCAGGCACGAGGTGCCGTTGCATTGTGCGAGCGCGTATCTCGTGCCGACCATCTCCGCGAAGCTGCGCTCTAGTTCGCCGATCACCCCGGAACCGTCACCGATCGAGATCTGGCCCTTGCGCATCACGTCCACTACCGCGTCAATCTCCGCCTCGGTGATCTGCGGATAGTGATCGGCGTTGGGCAGCGTGACCGCTTTCGATCCGCCTTCCAGCGCCAGTTGATCGGTCTTGCTCATTGTACGCTCTCCTCGTCGGACCTCAGACACGACGCCTCACAGCAGCAGGCACGCCTCCGCCGCCAACCAGAACAGCTTCTCGCGCACCGACGCCCGGCCGTGCCAATCTCTGTGATCCCAATCGATGCCGCTGACATCATCGCCTCCGTAGAGCATCTGCCCGAGTGTCACTCCGCGGAACTGGGCAACCGCGAACAGCGCCGCCGCCTCCATTTCGACTGTTAGACAGCCCTCCGATTTGCGGAGCTTCACCTTCTCCGGCGTCTCGCGGTAGAACGCATCGGTGGTCCATGTCTTGCCGAGGACATAGGCGCAGTGGTGCGCCTTGAGAACCGTCTCGATCGCAGCAATTGCCTTCGAACTGGCTTCGACCTCGCGACTCGGCGGCAGATAGTGGTACGACGTGCCCTCGTCCCGGACCCCCGACGTCGCCACAACAACATGCCCAACCGCAATCTCGCGGTCGAGCACCCCTGCGCCGCCGCACGCGATGAACTTGCGACATCCAAGCGCGATCGGATACTCGAACAATGCCGCCGCCATGGACGCGCCGACGCCCGGGTGAAACACCGCCAGCCGCCGGCCCTCAACCGCGATCTCGTACAGCGGGTGCTCCGCGTACTCCGACCGGTCGCGCGCTATTTCTCGCGCGCCGTGCTCATCGCGCAAGCCTCCGATGACCTCCTGAAAGAAGCAGATGACGCAGTGTTCGGGGACATCCATCGGCGCGATGAGGCGACTCGGCTCGATCACCGCGTCGCGCGTTGCGTCAAACTCAAGTATCGGGTATCGCCGTCGGCGCATCTCGATCCTCTTGCAGCGATCGTCAGTCGGTGGGCATTGTCGCTATCGCGCGCAAGTACTGGATGCTTGTGGCGCGCAGGTCGTCGGCGGTTGGCTGCACGACCGAGCCGTCCGGCCGGACGCGGAAGTTCCAGTTGATCTCCAACATGCCGCAGTGCGTCCCGAACTTGTCGCGGACGTGGGGCTCGAGCCGGAACAGGCCG
>CP070648.1:2099585-2120737 GCA_020354555.1 Armatimonadota bacterium
CAGCGATTGTGGGACACAGCCGGGTCGAATCGGCGTACGGGTCGGATGCCCCTGCGCTTGCATCTTGTGCTCCTGACGAACTCGCGATAGTCCTCGCGCCGGGCCACGAATGTCCCAGTCTGGAGGGCTTTTCGCCGGGGCAGGATTGGTTCCCTGTGGCCGACGGTACCCGCGCCGCCCGAACGCCTGCATGCAGGTCCAGCGGGGCCCGCCCCAGAACAACCTCCTTCGCCGCATCCGTGGTGGAAGGAGGCTGCTTTGCCCGCCGACCTGCATGTCCATACCACGTCATCCGACGCCGCGATGTCGGGCGCACGGCAGGTGGAACTGGCGGCCGCCGTCGGCCTGACGGCGCTGGCCATCACCGACCACAACGCAGTCTCCGCGGTGCCAGGCGCGCAATTCGTGGCCGAACGCTGGGGCGTCGAGGTCGTCGCTGGCGCCGAACTCGACTGCAACTACCACGATACCGACACCCACATCATCGGCCTCTTCCTCGACTTGGAGCGGCCCGACTTCATCAACGGGTTCATCGCCCTGCAGGATCGCTGGCGCGCATGGTGCCTGGAGGTACTGGAGGAGTATCGGCGGGCCACGGGCATCGAGGTATCCTGGGAGGATGTCTACTTCGCCGGCGACGTGCCGGTGGGGGGCGCGCTGGTTGACGCCTTGCAGCGCAAAGGCTACGACGGCCCCATCGCCATCAAGGGAGGCTGGGGATACGGCCCTCCGCAGGCGCGCTTCGTGCCCATGCCGCTCTCGCCGCGGGAGGTCTGTGACCTGGTGCACCTCGGCGGGGGCGTCGCCGTACTGGCGCACACCGTTGAGAAGAAGGCCAACGGTGAGCCAAAGTTCGTTTCCACGAAGTGGACCGAGCCTGCCGATTTCCGCGAGATCCTGGAGCTGGGCATTGACGGCTGGGAATGCTGGCGCGGCGGCCACACGCCCGAGCAGATCGAGTTCATCTTGCACTGGGGCAACCGCCTTGGCCTGCTGCCGGCCGGCGGCTCCGATTTTCACGGGCCCTACCCGCCCGACACCGAACGAGGAAGGCGCGGCGGTTCCTTGCGGCCGCTGGTGCCCGATCGGGCCGTAGAGGCCCTGCGCGCCAAGGCCGAGAGCTATCGCTAGTGGCGTTTCGCTTTTCCAGGAACTCGCGCGCGACTGGGCGCACAGGGCGGGCCTTCGGTGCCGAGCTCCGGTGGTCGCGGCACGAATCCAGGGGGTGAATTAGGGTACACCTCGGGTGTCCCTGCTCTGGCATCTTGTTCCATCCGCGCGACCTTGCGATAGTCCTCACGCCGCGGCATAGGGCGCCAGACCTACGAAAGCTACGAGAAGTACTGGCGGCGCCGAACCAGCACAACAAAGGTGAAAACGCTGATAGCTAGCGGGATGAAGAGGAACGCCAGCACCGAGGCGCTGATGACTTGATCTCCGTCGCCAGCAGCCAATGGTGCGCCCGCCGCTACCAGCGCGATCACGGCCACCAGCGCCAGAATGCGAAGGCTAGTGATCACGATCACGACGTAGTACGCCCACCGCTGGAGCGTGAAGATGCCCCAAAGGATAACGCCGTCGATAACTAGTCCTAAGACGCTCCCCTGCACAATGGCAAGCAGCACGTCCAGGAACAGAAGACCAAGCAGAATGCCCCACGCGGGGTCAGCACGAACCACACTGAAGAGGCGCTTGAACCACTCAGTGCTGCCGGCGACCTCCTGGCCTGGAGCCATTGTCACAGGCTCATCGCTGAGTCCTGTGCTCGCAGCACAAGCGAGGCACAACGTTCCACCGCTTGCGTGGCGTGCGCAAGCCTCGCAGATCTCCTTGTGGCATCTGTCGCAAGCCGCCGTCACGCCGATACGTCCGCAGGTCTGACAGGCAGTTCGCGCGCGGCGCACACAGCGTGGACACTCCTGATCGAACGCAGTGAACTCGTAGCCACACTCTGGGCAGGTTCTCGCCACAGCGTCCCTCTCCATTGCGCAACGCGAAACCTGAGGTCGACCCCGCGAATACTGCCCGCTTTTCAAGTTCAACAGCCTGAGTGTCGCGGACCCAGACCTAGAGTCCTGACGAGCTTGCGATGGTTCTCGCGCCTGGCCACAACGCGCGCCCACCTATAGCGCTTTTCCCCGCGCCAGGATCGTTTCCCTGCGGGCGGAGGAGGCATCAAGGAGGAGCGCCGAATGCGCCTGGCGGCGACGGTTGGATGAACGAGGTCCGCCGCACGCCCCGTAGAAGCAAGCAAGCCCGGCCGTAGCCGGGCTTCCGTCATCTGTCAGCCGCCAGCCTGTATTGGTACCCCCGGCGGGATTCGAACCCGCGATCTTCTGGCTGAGAACCAGATATCCTAGGCCACTAGACGACGGGGGCACACGGTGAAAGAACTCAAACGACACAGGTGAAAGGAGCAACTCAGCGCCGCACACTCGCGACGCCCCTGAATCGCCTCTCTCCTGTCGCCTCTCCCCTCTCAGATCTGGCTGCCGGGCTAGGACTCGAACCTAGAACTTCCTGATCCAGAGTCAGGCGTGCTGCCAATTGCACCACCCGGCATCTCCTGGGATTTTACCATAGTGACTGGGCCGGGTCAACCCTCGGCACGGCTCACGGGGCACGAGGAGCGACGCGTTCAAGCGGTAGGTGCAGCATCCTTCGCTGAAGCTTCGAAGCCTGAAGGCGCGCCCGCCCGGCATCGTGTTCGTCAGAGCTTCGGCGGGACCCGCCGCCCCTTCAGCCGCGCGTAGGTCGGGAGCGGCCCGCCGATGAGCGGGCGTGCGTATTCGATGAACGCCTCAGTCACGAAGTTGCCGCGCTCGTTGATGAACTCGGGCGGCACGGGCTTTTCGGCGTTTGCGACTTCCTCGAGCGGCGCCATCCCGGTGCTCACGCGGTAGGGGGAATTCGACTCGCGAACGAGCGTGATCATCTGCCCGCTCACGCCGTCAACGGCCGCCGCGACCGCTTGCTTACCGACGAGGTATGCCTCCTCCTGATCCACCGGCGACGCGGCGAGGATGGACATGCGCTGGATCGTCCCGGGCTTATCGAAGCGCGCCTTGATCTTGAGGTTGGTCGCGATGGCGTCGCACAGGAAGTCCGCCACGCCGCCGAGCTGCTTGTGGCCGAAGCCGTCTGTGTCCACTGCGCGCTTGGAGGCGACCAACTCCTCCCCTTTCTCGTCGCGCAGCCCCTCGCAGACCGTGATGAGGCAATGGCCGAGGCGGTCGAACGTCGCTTTGACGTCTTCGAGGAACTTGTCCATATCGAACGGCCGCTCGGGGAGATAGATGAGATGCGGCGCGTCGTCGGGGCCTTCCTTGGCGAGAGCGGTGGATGCGGTGATCCAGCCGGTGTTACGCCCCATGGTCTCGACGATTTTCACGTTATCCACGATGCCGATGGCCTCGGTGTCGCGGCCGGCGTCGCGGGTGGCGATGGCGTTGAAGCGAGCGACGCTGCCGTAGCCCGGGCAGTGGTCGGTGTAGGCGAGGTCGTTGTCAACCGTCTTGGGCGCGGCGATGGCGCGCAGCTCGTAGCCCGATTCCTGCGCCAGCTTCTCGACGTGGTGGCAGGTATCGGCGGAATCGTTGCCGCCGACGTACATGAAGTAGCGGATGTCGTGCGCTTGAAGGACTTTGATGATGCGCTCGTAGTCGGCGTCCTTGAGCTTGGTGCGACATGCGCCGAGAGCGGCGCTGGGCGTCTGGCGCAGGCCCTCGATGGTCTCCGGCTTCTCGGCGCGCAGGTCAACCAAGTTCTCGTTGAGCACGCCCTCGATGCCGTGCACCATGCCGTAGATGTCTTTGATCGCGGAGTGGCGCGTCGCCTCCTGGACGACGCCGGCGAGGCTGTTATTGATGACGGCGGTCGGGCCTCCCGACTGACCGACGATGAGATTGCCTGTGAGTTCGGGCATCGCAATCACCTCCAGCGCGCGGCGATTGCACCTTCAGCGCATTGGAGTCGCCGCGAGCACGCGTCTCCCACAGGGCGGGGACGGGCATCCCCGCCCTACCAGACCGCCAGACTTTCTACTTCAGCCACTTGGTGAGCGCGTCGAAGTTGTCGCCGCGCTTCTTCATCAGCAGTTCGACGGCCTCGTCCGCGCTGATCTGCTTATGCACGATCTCGCTGATGGCGACCGCCACGGCGAGCGGATCGTCGGCGCCGGGATAGATCACGTTGCGTCCGACCAACGCGCCCCGCACGCTCGCACCCGCCTTGATGCCGGACGCGAACTCCTTCAGCGTTCCCGTCGGGTCGCCACGCGACTCGCCGCCGAGCATAAGGATCGGGCAAGTTGTGGCGCGCGCGACGCGCTCGTATTCGTCGCAGTAGGGGATCTTCAACCAGGTCAGGCGCGACGTTTCGCCGAGCGCCGTCGCGACGCCCATGATCTTGACCAGGTCGTCCGCGTTCTTCGCGGCCTTCCACTTGCCGCCTTCCTGACGGACGACCAGCGCCTCGACGAAGATGGGAATGCCGAGCGCGACGCAGTCATTGACCGCCTGCGCGGTACAGTCGAGCGTGAGGTTCGAGTTGGGGTCCTCCAGGGCGAGCCGAAACATGGTCTTGGCGCCGTCGAGGTTGAGGTCGGCGATGCTCTGCGCGCTGAAGCAAGTGTAGCGGTCGTCCAACTCCCACGCGCTGCCAGCGAGCCCCGAGCGGTTCATGGAGCCGAGGATGACGCGGTCGTCAAGGAAGCCCGGGCCGCCCTTCTCCTTGACGAGGTGGTGGACGATGAGCAGATCCTCAATGATGTCGGTCGTGCCCATGACGCCGTCCACGCCCGGGCTGCTGATGACGCGCAGCACGCGGGCGAGGTACTCCTGCCGATTGGCCATGCGCACCGGCTCATCGGCGTAGCTGGTGACCATGCGCGCGGGGTGGTCGGCGGCGAGGATGGTCAGCTTGCCGTCCGTGGTCAGGTCCTCGCGGCGCCTGCGCGCCTCCGCCGCCTCGAGGATCGCTTCGGGACGCGAGACGCGCACCTCGGTGATCTGGTCGAAAATCTTGCGCGGGAAGAAATCCTCGTACTTGAACTCGTAACCCTGAACACTGTATGCCATTTGCTCCTCCGCATTCATGGATGGCGACCCGCTCGTTGCCGCAGATACGCCGATTCTGTGGGGTGGGGTTCCCATCCCCGCCGGTCTCGGTGGCAGGCGAGACGCCTGTCCTACTTCTTTTGCTTCAGGGCCTCGCGCGCGGCATCAACGATGAACCGCGCCGTACACCCGCATTCGTCGAGCAGCTCCTCGGGCTCGCCCGATTCGCCGAACCGGTACTGGATGCCGACGAACCGCATCGGGACCGGAGATTCCGCAGTGACCACCTCCGCCACTGCGCTGCCGAATCCGCCCATGACCTGATGCTCCTCGGCGGCGACGATGGCGCCGGTCTCGCTCGCCGCTTTGGCGATGGCCTCGCGGTCAATCGGCTTCACGGTGTGCAGGTTGATGACCCGGGCGCTGACCTTGTCTTCCTTGTCGAGCGTCTCGGCGGCAGTGAGCGCCTCGCCAACCATGTAGCCGCACGCGATGATGCTCAGATCGCTGCCGTCGCGGAAGGTTTCGGCCTTGCCGAGAGTGAACGGCGTCGCGTCGTCGGTGATGACCGGTATCGGCTCGCGGCCGAAGCGGACGTAAGCGGGCCCGTGCATTTCGCCGATGGCGACGGTGGCCTTGCGCGTTTCGACAGCGTCGCAGGCCACGACGACCGTCATGTTCGGCAGGCAGCGCATGAGGGCGATGTCCTCCAGCGCCTGATGGGTGGCGCCGTCGGGGCCGACCGAGATGCCGCCGTGGGCGCCGCCGAGTTTGACGTTGAGGTTCGCGTAACAGACGGTCGTGCGCACCTGATCCCAGGCGCGCCCCGCGACAAACACGCCGTACGTGCACACGAAGGGGATTCTCCCCACCAGGCTGAGCCCCGCGGCGATGTTGGTCATATTCGCCTCGGCGATGCCGGTGCTGAAGAAGCGATCGGGGAACTTGTCCTTGAACCAGTTGGCGCGCGTCGAGGACGTCAGGTCCGCGCCGAGCACGACGACGCGCTCGTCTTTCTCTCCCAGGTCCACCAGACCTAGGCCGTATCCGTCACGTGAAGGCTTCATCTCCGGCATGTCACATCGCTCCTGTTCGCTTCTGTGGTTGCTCCGAGTAAGCGCGGGCTCCCGACGGACCACCTCAGCCCCGGCAGCGGCCGCCCCACGTGAGCGCCGCGCGCCCCCGCTTCTTACCCGTCGGCTCGCTCCAGTTGCTCCTTGGTCGGCTTGGTATCCAGCTCCTTGAGCGCGAGGGCAAGCTGCTCGTCATCGGGCGGGATGCCGTGCCATTCGGCCTGGTTCTCCATGAAGCTGATGCCCTTGCCCTTGACGGTGTGCGCGATGATAGCAGTGGGCGCGCCGCAATTGCATTCCGCCTGATCGAGCGCCGCCATCAACTCCTCGAGGTTGTGCCCGTCGCATTCGATGACATTCCAGCCGAAGCTCGCCCACTTCTCGCAATACGGCTCCAGCCGCATGACCTTCTCGGTGTCGCCGTCAATCTGCAGGCGGTTGCGGTCAACGATGCCGCAGAGATTGTCGAGGTCGTAGTGCGCGGCCGACATCGCGGCCTCCCAGATCTGCCCTTCGTCGGTCTCGCCGTCACCCATGAAGCAGTAGACGCGGAAGTCCTTGTTGTCCATCTTCGCGCCCAATGCCATGCCGACCGCGATACTCAGTCCCTGCCCGAGAGAGCCGCTCGAGGTCTCCAGCCCTGGCAGCTTGAGCATGTGCGGATGCCCCTGGAGCCGCGACCCCAGCTTGCGCAGCGACGTCAGCTCATCGGTGGGCAGGTATCCGGCATGCGCCATGACGGTGTACAGCGCCGGGCAGACGTGACCTTTGGACAGGACGAAGCGGTCGCGGCCCTCCCACTGGTGGTTTTGCGGATCGTGGCGCAGCTTATAGAAGTACAGCGCGACCATGACTTCGACCGAAGACAGGCTGCCGCCGGAGTGACCCGATTTCGCCGCGTTGAGGGAGATCAGGATATCCTTGCGGATGGTCCGGCACAGGTCGTTCAGCTCGGCGACGTCGGGCTTCTGCTTGGCTTTCCTCATTGGGTTGATACCTCGCGTTTGGACAATAGCAGGCCGCAGCCGCGGTCAACAGCCCGCCGGCTGCGGCGATAAGCGGCTTCGACATGCGGGCTGTGTTATCCTTGTCCCAGGCGTGCCCAGGCCTCGCGCAGCACGCGCTTGGCGTTGGCGATCACGAGTTCCGGTTTCTCACCGGGCAGCGGTTTGACTTCGAAGCTCACCACCGGCCGGCTGGTCGGGACGTTCTTCTTGAAATACCCGCCGTAGATGAGCGCCTCGATGAACCTGGTGACCTCGGCGACGTCGTTATCGCCCCCCGGGATGCCGAAGCGCGGATGCATGTCGCCGTAGGCCGGATGCTCCTTCTCGGTCATGAGGCAGTTGCCGATATGCACGTGGATGAGGTGGTCTATTGCGGCGATCACCATGTCGTGTGGGGTCTCTCCCAGCAGCGGCAAGTGGCTGAGGTCAATGGTCAGGCCGAAGTTGCTGTTTGCCTCCTTCACCGCCTCCGCCACCTTGGCCGCGTGGTCCGTCGGACCGATGAGGCAGCGCTTGTCTATCGTGCGGTCGAAGTTCTCGAGCGAAACGGCAAGCTGGTAGTCCTCGCCCTTTTCCTGCGCGTAGGCGCAGACCTGCTGCAACGAGTCCGCCAGCAGCTCCATCGCGCGCGGTCGGTCCGCGTCTCCCGGATCGGGGCCGCTGAGCACGGCCATGATGCGCGCGCCCATCTCGTAGGCCATGTCAACCGAGACCTTGCACTCCTCGATGGCCTTCTTCCGTCCCGCGTCGTCGAGGTCGTTGAGGCTCAGCTTCTGCCCGAGCAAGGGGGGTTGGCCGGCGAAGATGACCTCCACGTGGGCGGTGTCGAGCATCTGCCGCGCCTGCTTGCGCGCCTGCGGATCCTTGATGCGCGTGATCTCCACCGCGGTGAAGAAGTCGTCGCGCAGGATCGCTTCGAGGCTGTCCAGGACAATCGGCCCCTCCCCTTTCGCGGCCTCGGGATAGGCCATCGGGTGAATGATGCCGACGTGGCATAGGGATTCGATCGCGTCCGTCATGGTTCCATTCCTTTCGAGCGATTCACGTCATAGGTCGGACCTTTCGCGTGTCCGCTGGCATCCGCGAAAGGCCCGTGTAGGCCATCTACCCGCGCTCAGGATTGGCGCGCCCGCTCCATACTCCCGGCAGTCAGAAGTTGAGGATTACCCCTCCAACTGATGCACCCACGCGTGATCGGCGTCGTCGCGCGGCCGCATCACGCGTTCCGGCCCGGCGAGCATCCACAGGTAATACACCTTGTAGCCGGGCGCGGCCGCGACGGGGTGATACCCCTTCGGTATCACCACGGTGTCGCCGTCCTTGATCGCATACACTTCATCAATGCCGCCGTCCGCGGTGTAGATGCGCTGGATGCCAAACCCCTGCGGCGGATCCACGCGGAAGTAGTAGATCTCCTCGAGCTTCACTTCGTCGGGTAAGCTGGCGACGTCGTGCTTGTGCGGGGGATAGCTCGACCATGCGCCCGGCTCGTTATACGTCTCACCGACCAGGAGGCGCTGAGCGGGCACGTCGGCGCCCACGATGTCCTGCACCTCGCGCCGCCAGTTGTGCGCACCGACGGTGCGCGACTTGACATCGCTCGGGGGGATGAGGCGCGGCTTTGGCCCCGCGTCAGCCCGGGCCTTGCACATCGCGATCTGCACTCCGGAGTCGCCAGCCGTCACCGAGAACGGGCTGCCCGCAGGCAGGTACGCCGCGGTCGCCTTGCCGTCGAAGACATCCTGGCGGGTGCCGACGTTCTCCCACTCCCCGCCGCTGCTCTCGATGCTGCACCGGCCGCCGAGGATGACGACGGTGGCCTCGTACTCGCCGGTCTCCCCGGCCCAGTGCTCACCCGCGCCCAACCGCAGTAAGCCGAACTCGAGGTATTCGAGTCCATGTTTCTCGCGCGAGATGACGGGCGTGTAGCCCGCTTGTGGCGAAACGCGGTGTAGCAGTTCCAACGCAGCCTCCGTGGACAACGACCCAATGCAGCCACGCCGGCCGAGCGGCCGACCGCCGTATGCTACCATAGCGAAAAACGCGTGTCAACCGAGGGCCAATGACGACGCTGACGGGCGGCCGAGGCGCGTTGGGCCGCCGCTCAGCGCCGACCCGCTGATACGGATCCACCCACGCGACCGAGCTACCTTCAGCCGCCCGTGCGACGCACTTGCCGACGGCCCCGGTCAGCGCACAACGGCGTGCAGGGCGACCGGCGGCCGGCGCAGAATCACTGCGCCGGAGGTGGCGCGATGAAGGTCGGCGACGTGATGACCCGGGATGTCGTAACCGCGTCCGAGGACGCCTCGGTGGCCGAGGTCGCCGAGCTGATGCAAGAGCACAACATCTCTTCGGTGCCGGTGCTCGACCGCGCCGGGAAACTCACGGGCATCGTCTCCGAGGGAGATCTCGTGCGCGAACTCCTGCCGCAGTACGGCGAGATGATCCAGGAAGACCGTTACCGCGTAGACCCCGAATACCCGGAGCAAAGAGCGGCGGAGTTGCGCCACCGCCCAGTGAAAGGGATTATGACGAGGCCGGTTATCACGACCACGGAGGCCACGGCGCTGCTCAGGGCGGCCGCGATGCTCCAACTCAAGCGCATCAAGCGCCTGGATGTGGTCTAAGGCGATGAGATCGTGGGCCTGCTCAGCCGCCGCGACATCACCATCGCCCTCCTGGTCGAGCAGCGGTAGTCCCCCGCGCCGACAGCCCTCGTGGGCTGCGCCGGCGTGCAGGCGTTCGCTCTGGGCGCACACCGAAGGGTTTCGACTGCCCGCTCGAGGCACGCGGCTCCGCGGCCGAGGCAAACGCCGGCGCCGCGGCTCGCGCAGTCCCACTCCCGGCGCTCATGCCCCACAGCCGTGCCCTACGGCCAGCGATGGCTCGCGGGGTCGAGTCTGTGAAGAAATGCACAAGCCTCTTGACGGCGTGCATGCGCGGTGCTAAGATTGTCCCGGTGGAAGCGACTGGTTGGACCCGTGGCGCGTCTCGTTCGCCTGACGGCGACGTTCCGGGCTGAGGCCGCCGGGGCAGTGCACCTGCGGTCAATGCGTGTTCGCCCGACGATGTTTGTGGCCGAGACCGCCGCAGGAGGGTGGCGGCGGTCGGTGCATGTCCGAGACGGCGATTAGCAGGCGCGCCCGTGCGTCTGCTCGGAGGCAATAGTGGAGTTTCCGCGGGGTGATGAGCGCGTTTCCGCTGACCCTGATTTCCTGGAGCAGGTCGCGGCGCGCAGCGGTGAGAAGATTGCGGCATGCTACCAGTGCGCCAAGTGCACCGCCGGCTGCCCGATGGCGGCTGAAACGGATCTCACGCCCAACCAGGTGATGCGGTGCATCCAGTTGGGCTTGCGCGATCGCGTTCTCGGCGCGTCCGGCATCTGGACCTGCACGTCATGCACGACGTGCACCACTCGCTGCCCGCGCGACATTGACCTCGCGCGCGTCATGGACACCCTGCGCGCGATCGCTCTCGAATCCGGCGTCAAGCCGGCCCAACCGCAAGTCCCGCTGTTCTATCGCATCTTCCTCGGCCTGGTGCGCCGAGGCGGGCGCCAGAACGAAGTGCCGCTGATGGCCGCCTACGGCCTGATGACCCGCAACCCCTTTAAGGATCTGCTCCTCGGTCAGCGTATGTTCCTCAAGGGGAAACTCAATCCCTTCGGTCCCAAGGTGCGCAACGTCGAGCAGGTGCGCCGCATCTTCGAGCGCGCCGAGGCCCGCTCAAGGGACGCCCGCAAATCGACCCGCGACAAATCGGAGCGCGCTCCCGGCACGCCCGCCGGCGACCGCGAATCCGCAGAGGCCGGAGAAGCATGGAAGTAGCCTACTACCCGGGTTGCTCGCTGCACGCGACGGCGAAGGAGTTCGACCTCTCGACGCGCGCCGTGTGTGGCGCGCTGGGGCTCAAGCTGGTCGAGATAGAGGACTGGAACTGCTGCGGCGCAACCGCGGACCACGCGATGAGTGACGATCTCGCCGTGGGGCTAGCCGGGCGCAACCTGGCGCTCGCGGCGCGGCAAGGCATGACCGCGGTGCTCGCGCCGTGCGCCGCCTGTTTCGGGCGTCTGAAGCATGCGGCGAAGGCTCTCGCGGCGGGCGCCGGCGAGCTTCCCGACGATCTCGACGACCAGGCCGCCGCGGCAGTCAAGGTGTACAACATCCTCGACGCGCTGCTCCACCTGGTCGGGGTGGAGCGCCTGCAGGAGCAAGTCACGAAGCCCATCTCCGGCCTGCGCCCAGCGGCGTATTACGGCTGCCTTCTCGTGCGGCCGCCCGAGATCGCGGAGTTCGACGACCCGGAGAACCCGACCTCGATGGAGCGGATCCTGGGCGCGGTCGGGGCGGAACCGGTTGAGTGGTACCACAAGGTCGAGTGCTGCGGCGCGAGTCTGGCGGTGACCAACACGCCGTCGGCGGTGCGGCTGGTCGCTGACATCCTCACGCATGCGCAGTCCGCCGGAGCGAACTGCGTCGCGGTCGCCTGCCCCATGTGCCAGACCAACCTGGACACGAGGCAGGCGGCAGCAGGCCAGCGATCGGGCGCAGAACTGGACTTACCGATCCTGTACATCACTGAGCTGGTGGGGCTGGCGTTGGGGCTCGATCCGAAGCAGCTCGGTCTCGGGCGGCATATTGTGGATGCGACGCGCCTGGTGAAGGTCGCGTTCGAGCACCCCGAACAGCCAGCCGCAGCCGGAGGTTAATGTGCGCAGAGTAGGCGTCTTCGTCTGCTGGTGCGGTTCGAATATAGCGAAGACGGTTGACGTCCAGAAGGTCGTTGCTGAGGCCACCAAGCTGCCCGGCGTCGTCTACGCGGCGGAGTACAAGTACATGTGCTCCGAGCCGGGGCAGAAGATGATCCAGGACGCGATCAGGGAGCACGACCTCGATGCCGTAGTCGTGGCGTCCTGCTCGCCGACGCTCCACGAGACGACCTTCCAGAATTGCATCGCGGGGGCGGGACTCAACCCATACGTGTTCCAGATGGCGAACATCCGCGAGCAGTGCTCGTGGGTGCATTCCGACCGCGATGAGGCCACGGCGAAGGCGCTCGATGAGACCGCGATGGCAGTCGCCGTGGCGACCAAGGGCAAGCAACTGTCGCGCTCGGAGATGCCGATCACCAAGCGCGCCCTGGTCATCGGCGGCGGCATTGCCGGCATTCAGGCGGCGCTCGACATCGCGGATGCCGGCCACCCGGTGGTGCTCGTCGAGCGCTCTCCTTCGATCGGCGGGCGCATGGCGCAGTTCGACAAGACCTTCCCCACCATGGACTGCTCGGCGTGCATCCTGACGCCGAAGATGGTGGACGCGGCGAAGCATCCCAACATTACGCTCTACACCTACTCGGAGGTCGAGAACGTCTCGGGCTACGTGGGCAACTTCGAGGTGACCATCCGCAAGCGCGCGCGATCCGTCAACGCCGACAAGTGCACGGGCTGCGGCGTGTGCGAGGAGAAGTGCCCGACCAGAGTAGCGAGCGAGTTCGAGGCCGGACTGGGCACGCGCAAGGCGATCTACCGCCCGTTTGCGCAGGCCGTGCCCAACCTCCCGGTGATCGACCGCGAGAACTGCCGCTATTTCCGCAGCCTCGCCGCGGCTGAGGATGCGGGCGACGGCAAGCCCG
The DNA here is from genome assembly GCA_020354555.1 of Armatimonadota bacterium. Taxonomy (NCBI): domain Bacteria; kingdom Bacillati; phylum Armatimonadota; species Armatimonadota bacterium. The sequence continues at coordinate 2,112,357 of CP070648.1, forward strand.
CCAAGGGCAAGTGCGGGGTCTGTGCCAAGATTTGCCCGGCGGAGGCGGTGGACTACGAGCAGGGCGACGAACTGATCAACGAGCAGTTCGGCGCCATCGTCGTCGCGACCGGCTGCGACCTCTACGACTCGTCGCGGATGACCGAGTACGGCGGCGGCCAGTTCGCCGACGTCATCACCGGCGAGCAATTCGAACGGCTGGTCAACGTGGGCGGCCCCACCGAAGGGCACATCGTGCGCCCCTCGAACCACGAGGAGCCGAAGACGGTGGTGTTCATTCAATGCGTCGGGTCGCGTGATGACACCAAGGGGTATCCGTACTGCTCCAAGGTATGCTGCATGTACACCGCCACGCACGCGACGCTGGTCAAGGAGAAGCTGCCCAACGCAGAGGTGTACGTGTTCTACATGGACATTCGCGCGGCGGGGAAGGGCTACGAGGAGTTCGTGCGGCGCGCTCAGGAGGAGTTGGGGGTCAAATACCTGCGCGGGCGGGTGAGCCGCATCTACCCCGAGGGAGGCAAGCTGCGGGTCAAGGGCGCGGACAGCCTGGCGGGGGTGCCGGTGGAGATAGATGCCGACCTCGTCGTGTTGGCGACGGCGCTGCGGGCGCGCGAGGACGTCGCCGAAGTCGCGCGCATGCTCAACATCCAGACCGACCAGTACGGCTTCTTCAGCGAGGCGCACCTGAAACTGCGCCCGGTGGAGAACCTCTTCGCAGGGATCTACCTTGCCGGCGCGTGCCAGTACCCGCGCGATATCCCCGACACCGTGGCTGCGGCGAGCGGCGCCGCCGCCAAGGTATGCGCGCTGTTCTCGAAGGACTCGATCCTGAGCGAACCTCTGATCGCCGAGGTCGATGCCGCGCGGTGCAGCGGGTGCCTGACGTGCAAGGAGATCTGCCCCTTCGATGCCATCGAAGGTGAGGTCATAACCGACCGCATGACGCGCGAGGAGCGCACGGTGGCGAAGGTCAACGAGGCGGTGTGCCAGGGCTGCGGCGGGTGTGTCGCCGCTTGCCGCTCGGCGGCGCTCAACCTTCGCGGTTACGCCGACGAGCAGATTCTCGCCGGGATGGAGGCGCTATGTCGGCCGTAGAGGAGAAGACCGAGGGACCGGCGCCGGCCCAGGCGAGCGACGGCCGCGACCAGGGCCCGCGCCTGCTGGCGTTCCTCTGTCGCTGGTGCAGCTATGCCGGCGCGGATCTCGCCGGGGGCGGCAGGCTCCAGTACCCGGCGAACGTCCGCATCCTGCGCGTGCCGTGTTCGGCGCGGGTGGACCCGGCGTTCGTGCTGCGCGCGTTTCGCCTAGGCATGGACGGCGTGCTCGTTGCAGGATGCCATCCCGGGGACTGCCACTACAGCGAAGGGAACTTCTACACCCGGCGGCGCATGGCCATCTTCACGCCGTGGCTGGAATACCTGGGGATACACCCGAAGCGCTTTCGCCTGGAATGGGTCAGCGCCTCGGAGGGCCACCGCTTTGCCGAGGTCATTCGCGAGATGGTGGCGGACCTCGAGGAATTGCAGCGACTAGGGGAATTGCCGGCAGCGCCGGCGGAGATATCGCCGCGAGATGCGGCTCCCACGAGCGAACATGGCTGACATCGAGCAACGGATACGAGAAGAGGCCAAGCGCGCGCTGCAGGAGAACCGCGCGGCGTGTGTCATCGGTTTCCGCCAGGGACGCAAGCCGTGGCGCGTCACGCCGCATTTCGCCACCACGCCGGAGGAAGTTGACGACCTCGTCTGGAACGCCGCCTGCGCCGGAAACCTTGCGACGTATGTCATCGCGGCGCCGAAGCCGGTTGCCGTGGTGCTCAAGGGGTGCGACGCGCGCGCCCTCGCGGTCCTGCTCCAGGAACATCAGATCGAGCGGGATCAGGTGTACGTCATCGGCGTCCCCTGCGCGGGAATGATTGACCTCGACCGGCTGGAGCCGGCGAACTCGGCGACGTGGGAGAACGTCGCGGGCCTCGACAGCGATTCCGCGGATGTCGTGGTCACCGCCGCCGGACAGGAACACGGCGTTCCGCGCGACCAGGCGCTGCTGGCGCGGTGCCACGCGTGCGCCCACCCGATGCCTCAGTTGTACGACGTTCTGGTTGGCGAGCCCGTCGAGGCTTCGCGCTCGGACGAGACCGCGTACGCCCGGGTGGCGGAAATCGAAGCAATGGCTCCGCTCGCCCGCCGACAGTACTGGCTCGAACAGTTCGAGCGCTGCATTCGCTGCAATGCGTGCCGGAATGTGTGCCCGTTGTGCTACTGCCGCGACTGCATCGCCGACATCCGCGAGCCGCGCTTCGTCGCCCGCCAGCCGAACCCCGAGGACAACTTGCTCTTCCAGTGCGTGCGGGCATGGCATGCAGCGGGGCGCTGCGTGGACTGCGGCGAGTGCGAGCGGGCGTGCCCGATGGACATACCGCTGCGCGAACTCGGCCGCAAGCTCGAGAAAGAACTGCACGAGCTGTTCGGATACGAGGCTGGAACGGACACCGACGTGCCGCCGTTCCTCGCGCAGTTCGCGGACAGCGACGAGGACAAGAGCGTTGCGGGGCACGAGTGATGCCTGACTACACGATAGCGAAAGACAAGGCCGTTGAGTGGCTTGCGCGCCTCGGCGAGCGATACGCCATCTACGCGCCGGGAGCCGACGGGATGGCCTTCGAGCGCACCGCGGACTATGGGTCCGCCCTGCAGCCCAGCGGCAATACCCGCAGGCCACCCAAGGAGGCGTTCTTCCCGGCCAGCCAGACGCTGCTGACCTTCCGCCGGAGCGAAGACGGCATGGAAATCGCAGAGGCGGTGTCCGACTCAGCGCAAGCGGAGCCGCGTCTGCTGGTTGGAGTGCGGCCCTGCGACGCGACGGCATTGAGTCTGCTGGACACCGTGTTCTCGCAGGAGTACAGCGGCTACGAGGACCCGTACTACCGTTCCGCGCGGTCGGCGATACCCGTGATCAGCCTGGTCTGCGCCGAACCGCTGGAGGGGTGCTTCTGCGGCGACGCGCCGGGGGTTGACCTGGCGTCGCCGCCTGCCGATGTCGTCCTGACCGACCTCGGCGACAGGTATTTCGCCGAGGCGAAGAGCGAGACGGGTCAGGAACTGGTGGCGGCGGGCAGTGAATGGTTCCAGGCGGCCGGAGACGACGACCGGGCGGCCCGAGACAATGCGGCGAGTGACCTGCGGGCGCGCACGGCGGAGGGCCTGCCGCTGGCCGAGATGCGAGAGAAGCTGGCCGGGCTGCACGAGTCGCCGTTGTGGAAGGAGCTGTCCCAGAAGTGCGTGCGCTGCGGGGTGTGCAGTTTCCTGTGCCCGACGTGTCACTGCTTCGACATTCAGGACGAGATGCTCGGCACGACGGGGTGCCGCTACCGCTGTTGGGATACGTGTCAATTCACTGATTTCACTCTCATGACCAGCGGCGAGAACCCGCGGCGCGATCCCGCCGAGCGTCTCAAGCAGCGCATCTGCCACAAGCTGGAGTACCTTCCCGAGCGCACTGACGCGGTCTATTGTGTGGGCTGCGGGCGGTGCGTTCGCCTATGTCCGGTGGGCATGGACGTGCGCGAGACGATAGTCGCCCTTGCCGCGGCCCCGGCGGCGGGGGCCCACGAGGAGTCGTCCGGTGCCTAACAGGAGCAACCCATACCTGCCGGACGCCGCGCGCATTGAGGAGGTGCGCGTCGAGACGCCGGATACGAAGACCTTCAAGGTCGTCTTCTGCGACGATGACCCCCGCGCGGGGTTCGCGTACCGCCCCGGCCAGTTCGCCGAGGTCTCCGTGTTCGGGGTCGGCGAAGCGCCGTTCTCCATCACTTCGACGCCCACCAGAGCTGGATTCCTGGAGTTCAGCATCAAGCGTATGGGGCGCGTGACGCGCGCGCTGCACGAGATGATCGGCGGCGAGGGGATCGGCGTGCGCGGGCCGTACGGCAACAACTTCCCGGTTGACGAGTGGCGGGGCAAGCGGTTGCTGTTCATCGGCGGAGGCATCGGCCTCGCGCCGCTGCGGTCGGCGATCAACTACTGCCTCGATAACCGCGGCGACTACGGCGACATTGACATCATCTACGGCGCGCGCAGCCCCGCGGACCTCGTCTTCAAGCCGGAGCTCGAGCAGTGGGCGAACCGCGATGACATGACGCTGCACCTAACGGTTGACGCCGGCGACGATGAATGGACCGGGCGCGTCGGCTTCGTCCCGGCGGTTCTGGCCGAGCTGGGCCCGTCGCCCGAGGGCATCATCACGATCACGTGCGGGCCGCCGATCATGATTCGCCTGGTGCTTCAGGGGCTGGCGCAACTGGGGTTCAGCGACGAGCAGATTGTGACCACGCTCGAGATGCGGATGAAGTGCGGAATCGGCAAATGCGGGCGCTGCAATATCGGGCGCTCGTATGTGTGCGTGGACGGGCCCGTGTACAACCTGGCACAACTCAGGCAATTAGGCGCCGAGCATTAGGGGGACATATGCCCGGAGAAGCTCCCGAGCCGACCATCGCTCGCCTCGCGCTCTACCTACGCTGCTTGCGCGTAGCGCAGCGCGACGGCGTCGAGACGATGTCCTCGGCGGACATCGAGCAGAGCACCGGTATCAGCTCGGGCCAGGTGCGCAAGGACCTCTCATACTTCGGCGAGTTCGGCAAGCCGGGGATGGGCTACTCCGTCGCCCCGCTCGTCGCGCGGCTGAGCCACATCATGCGCCTCGACCGCGAGCAGCCGGTGCTCATCGTGGGCGCCGGGAACCTGGGCACAGCATTGGCCGGCTATGCCAACTTCGCGGCGTCCAGTTTCCGCGTCGCCGCAATCTACGACAACAACTTCAACAAGATCGGCCGCAAGGTGTGGGAACTGGAGATCCTGGACGTCCAGCGCATGACCGAGATCAACCGCGAGATGAACGTCCGCCTCGGGATCATCGCGACCCCCGCTGGCGCGGCGCGTGAAGTCGCCGACATGATGGTCCGCAGCGGCGTCAAGGCGATACTCAACTTCGCGCCCGTGCGGCTTGCCGCACCCGAGGGCGCGGTAGTGCGTAACGTTGATCTGACCCAGGAGCTCGAGATACTGAGCTACTTTCTGCCCGAAACGTAGCGGCCGGGACGATGCGAGCTCGCACAGCGCGACCGACGCGACGGACGAGAACATCATGAACGACCAGGCTGGACAGACGACCCACGAGCATGTCGAGCCCCTTGACCTGGCGCCCTTGGCGGACATCATCGCGCGCCACCACGCCGCGGCCGGCGGGGCATTGATTCCGGTGCTCCAGGAAGCCCAGGCGCACTACGGCTTCCTACCCGAAGCCGTGGTGGAGGAGACCGCGCGAGGACTCGGCCTGCCGGTAAGCACGGTGTACGGCGTCGTTACATTCTACGCGCAGTTCCACCTAACGCCGCGCGGACGCTACACCATTCGGAGCTGCCAGGGCACGGCGTGCCACGTCAAGGGCGGCAAGACGGTACTCGGAGCCATCGAGCGCGCGCTCGGCATCAGGTCCGGCGAGACGACGCACGATCTGCGCTTCACCCTCGAGACGGTCGCGTGCCTGGGATGCTGCTTTCTCGCCCCTGCAATCATGATCGACGACCAGTATTTCGGCAATCTGACGCCGCGCGACGTGGACTCCGCGCTGGAACAGTTCAAGTGAGATCCGACACCACGCAACTGCCATCTCTGCGCAGCCCAGACGATCTGCGGCAATACCGGGCGCGACTTCGGGAGCAGCATGATCCGCAACGCCCGCGCCTGCGAGTCTGCATGACCGGGTGCCGGGCATTCGGCGCAGTCGGCTTGCGGGACGCGCTGGCGCGGGAGATAGAACAGCAAGGGCTGGCGCAGGACGTCGATCTGGTCGAGACCGGGTGCCACGGCTTTTGCGCCGGCGCCCCGGTGATGGCGGTCGACCCCCACGGGTTCTTTTACCAGCGCGTGCGGCCGGAAAATGCCAGCGAGATAGTCTCCGTCACCGTGAAAGGCGGACAGCCGGTTGAGCGGCTCGCCTATAGAGGTGCCGACAAAGCACGGCTCATTCGACGCGAGCAGATGCCGTTCTTCAGCGGTCAACGTTTCGTGGTGCTGCGCAACTGCGGGCAGATTGACCCCAAGCGAATCGAGGAGTACATCCGACGCGACGGGTACGCCGCCCTGGCTCGGGTCCTCTCCTCTCTCAGCCCCCAGGATGTCGTTGAGGAGGTCAAAGCATCCGGCCTACGCGGGCGTGGGGGCGCAGGATTCCCCACCGGGCGAAAATGGGAGCTGGCGGCATCCTCCCCAGGCGACGACAAGTACCTGATCTGCAACGGCGACGAAGGTGACCCCGGCGCGTTCATGGACCGCGGTGTGCTCGAGGGCGATCCCCACTCAGTGATCGAGGGCATGGCCATCGCCGCCTACGCGATCGGCGCGCGCGAAGGCTACCTGTACGTGCGGGCGGAGTATCCGATCGCGGTCGAGCACCTTGGCATTGCGATTGCGCAGGCCGAGCAGATGGGCCTGCTCGGCGACAACATCCTGGGCGCGGATTTCAGCTTCCGCGTCAAGCTCAAGGAGGGCGCCGGCGCATTTGTGTGCGGCGAGGAAACCGCTCTCATGGCGTCCATTGAGGGCAAGCGCGGCATGCCGCGACCGCGACCGCCCTTCCCCGCGCAGTCGGGCCTGTGGGGCAAGCCGACCAATATCAACAACGTCGAGACGTTTGCCAACATAGCCCCGATCGTCCTCAACGGCGCGGAATGGTTCTCGTCCATGGGCACGGAGAACAGCAAGGGAACGAAAGTGTTTTCGCTTGCGGGTAAGGTGGTCAACACGGGCCTCGTCGAGGTGCCGATGGGCATCACGCTCCGTGAGGTCATTTTCGACGTCGGGGGCGGCATCCAGCGCGGGCGCGAGTTCAAGGCGGCACAGATGGGCGGGCCGTCCGGCGGCTGTGTCCCTCACGCGCATCTCGATCTGCCGATTGACTATGAATCGCTCACGGGCATCGGCTCGATAATGGGTTCCGGTGGAATGATCGTCGTGGATCAGGGAACCTGCATAGTCGACCTCGCACGGTTCTTCCTCAACTTCGTCCAGGCCGAATCCTGCGGCAAGTGCGTGCCCTGTCGCATCGGCACGCGGCGCATGTTGGAGATCCTCACGCGCATCACGCAGGGGGAAGGCCGCGAGGAGGACCTTGATGCTCTGGAACGCCTGGGGCGAGTCATCAAGGACAGCTCGCTGTGCGGCCTGGGGCAGACCGCGCCCAATCCGGTGCTGTCGACGATACGGTATTTCCGCGAGGAGTATCTGGCGCACATCCGCGATCGGTGCTGTCCCGCCGGGGTATGCCACGATATCGTAACATACGTCATTGACACCGAACTGTGTACGGGATGCGGCGCGTGCGCCCGGAAGTGCCCGCAGAACGCGATCACCGGCGAGAAGAAGCAGCCGCACGTGATAGACGCTGCCACGTGCGTCAAGTGCGGGGTCTGCTTTGACCTGTGCAAGTTCGAAGCGGTGCGGACTCGTTGACGGTTAGCCACGAGCGTCGAGCGTGATTCATGAGCCGAGACGACGTAAAGCTGAACATTGACGGACGGGAGGTCGCGGTGCCCCGCGGCGCGACCGTAATGGAGGGCGCCGATCGGGTCGGCATTCGCATCCCGCGCCTCTGCTATCATCCGCAGCTGGAGCCTTTCGCGGGCTGCCGCTTGTGCGTGGTCGAGGTGGAGGGCATGCGCACCCTGGCCGCATCGTGCGCGCTGCCCGCGGCCCCGAACATGGTTGTCCGCACGGACACCGATCGTGTGATTGCGGCCCGGCGTCTAGCCGTCGAGCTGCTGCTGTCGGATCATCCCGCCGACTGCCTGACGTGCGAGTTGTGCGGCAAGTGCGAGCTTCAGGAATACGCCTACGAACTCGGCGTGCGCGAATCTCCGTTCATCGGCGAGCGTCATTACGATGTGGTGGACGACACCAACCCGTGCTTCTACCGCGAGTACGCGAAGTGCATCCTGTGCGGACGCTGCGTGAGCATGTGCCGCGACATCGTCGGCGCCGCGGCGATTGACTTCGCGCACCGCGGGTTCGAGTGCCGCGTCGCAAGCCCCTTCGGGCGGCCGCTGCAAGAGACCACGTGTGTGTTTTGCGGGCAGTGCGTGCAGGCATGTCCGACGGGCGCGCTCGTCGAGCGCACTCGCGCAGGCACCGGGCGCGAGTGGGATTTCGCGACCGTGCGCACGGTCTGCGGCTACTGCGGCGTCGGCTGCGGGCTTGTGTTCTTCCTGAAGGATGGGCAGATTGTCAAGGTCGAAGGCGACGAGGGGACTCCCGCCAACCGGGGACGGACGTGCGTCAAGGGCCGCTTTGGCTGGGACTTCCTGACGCGCGAGGACCG
>CP070648.1:2120837-2124346 GCA_020354555.1 Armatimonadota bacterium
CACTTCCGGAGGCTGCTGTGCGCGCATTCCGATTCTGTCTGTTTCTGTGTATCATCGTACTCTCGTCCTCCGCTGTCGCAGCGCCGGCGACGAGGGACTCGCTCGACGAAGTCCCGGCCGGTGATTGGGTCTATGCCGCGGTTGACGCGCTCATGCAGCGGGGCTTGGTTCACGGCTACGAGGCCGCGCCGTACAGCGGGCCGGTTCCGTTGACCCGCGGCGAGGTCGCCGGCATCGTCGTGCGCGCGGTTCGTGGAGTGGGGGAGGCGATGCAGACCCGCGGCCGCCAACTCGAGGTGCTCGCCCAGGCGCCGTCGGAGACGTGCCCCGAGGACGAGCCTTGCGCGCCGGCCGTCACCCGCGAAGACCTCGCCCGGATCGAGAAGCTCCTCGCCGAGTTCCGCAACGAACTCGTCACCGTGGGTGCCAACGTCGAGAAGATCGGCGTCGAACTCGAATCGCTGAAGGCGTCACTCGCCGAAACGCGCACCGAGGTGGACAAGCTCGCGCGGGAAGCCGCGCGCCATCGCATCTCCGGTTACACGCAGATGCGCTACACCGTGGACGGCTCGGCGAGCCCTGAATCTGAGTTCGCCATCCGCCGCGCGCGGGTGATGCTGTCAGGCCCGCTCAGCGACCGCGCGAGCTATAAGCTCCACTTCGACGTGCCGAGCCAGGCAAAGGCAAGTGAGAGTACCGCGCGCCTCAACGAGGCATACGCGACGCTCGATGTCGGCACGACCCGGCTGGTGGCCGGGCAATTCCCCGTGCCGTTCGGCTGGGAGCTGTGGACGTCCATGCGCGTCCTTGAGGCACCGGAACGCGCACTCGGCGTCAGGCGCTTGCTGCCGGATCAACGCTACGACCGAGGCGTGCGCGTTGACAGCAAGCTCGGCGACAAATGGCAGGCATGGGCCGCACTCGTCAATGGCACGGGAAGCAAGCGCGGCGACACCAACGAGCGCAAGGACGTGGCACTGCGCATCGCCCACGTTGACAAATCACTGGAGTACGGGCTGTCCGGGTACTACGGCATGGACACGCAGCCGGAGACCATGACGACTCCGCGCTACGACGCAGACCGGCACCTGATCGGCGCGCACGTGTCCGCCAAGCGTGGGCCTGCCGAGTTCAAGGGCGAAGTGATTGCAGGAACGGCCGCCCTGCCTAACGCGATCGCTCAGGGCGACAAGGACGTCCTCGCCTGGACCATCCTCGGCTCATATGCGCCGTGCCCGGCCAGCCAACTCGCAGTGCGCTTCCACCGTTTCGATCCCGACCGCGACGTATCAGGTGACAGCACCGACGTCACTTCCCTGATCTGGATGCGCCGGATCGACGACGCCGTGCGCCTGCGCGTGTCAGAGGAGTTCGTACGGCCCGACGTGGGAGGCAACTACGGGATCTTCACCACGGAACTCCAGATAGTCTACTGAGCAGGTGGATAGTGCGCTCCACCCGACTTGTAACACTACTCCTCATTCTTGCATGTGCAGGCTCGGCGCTGGCTGCCCCCAGGCCGGTCACGCTGGCCACGACGACCAGCACCCACGACACCGGGCTTCTCGACTACCTCGTGCCCGAGTTCGAGCGCCGCACCGGGATTGACGTCAAGGTCATCGCCGTCGGCACCGGCCAGGCGCTGGAGATCGGGCGCCGCGGCGACGCCGATCTCGTCCTGGTGCATGCGCCCGACCTGGAGCGCCAGTTCATGCGCGAGGGACACGCTTCCGGCCACTGGCGGCTGATGTACAACCATTTCGTCATCGTCGGACCCACCGACGATCCTGCCGGACTGCGCTCCACGCCCACGCCGGCGGCGGCCATGAACCGCATCGCCGATGCACGGGCCGCATTCGTCTCGCGCGGCGATGAGTCCGGCACCCATCACCGCGAGACAATGCTCTGGAAGGCTGCGCGAATCAAGCCCGAAGGCAATTGGTATGTCGAAGCAGGCTCCGGCATGGCCGCGACGCTGCGCATCGCCGACGAAAAGGACGCCTACACGCTCAGCGACATCGGAACGTACCTCGTCCAGAAGGGCAATCTGCGCCTCGCCGTGCTCTACGAAAAAGGCAACGAATTGCTCAATCCATATGGCCTCATGGCCATCAGCCCGAGGACGCATCCCTCGATCAATCACTCCGGCGCCATGCGGCTCGTCCACTACTTCCTGGCTCCGGAAACGCTCAAGCGTATCGGCTCCTTTGGCGCCGACCGCTTCGGCAGGTCACTGTTCCGTATCTACAAGCGACCGGCACCAGCCCGGTAGGATAGCCTCCCCGGCTGTCCAATAGTATATACACGCAGCCGCCGGCGGCCGCGAATCCGTTTACCGGCTAACTCGTGGACGACATCATCCAGGGCTTCGCGCACGCCGCACGCCTGCTCGTCAGCGGCGAGCAGGACGTGTGGGGCATTGTCTTCCGTTCCCTGATCGTGTCGGGGGTGAGCACCGCCCTCGGTTGCGCCATCGGCATACCCCTCGGCGCAGCGGTCGGCCTGCGTCGGTTCCGCGGCAAGCGGGCGGCCGTGGCTGTGCTCAACGTCGGCATGAGCTTGCCGCCCGTCGTCGTCGGCCTGTTCGTCTATCTTCTCCTGTCGCGCAGCGGGCCGCTGGGTTTCGTGCGCCTGCTCTACAGCGTGTCGGCGATGGTCATCGCGCAGACCATCCTCGCGGCGCCGCTGGTCGCCGCCCTGACCGTGTCGGCCGTGGAATCCGTGGACAGACGCGCCCGGACCCTCGCCCTGTCGCTCGGCGCGAGCGAGCTGCGCGCCACGCTGACGTTGCTCGGGGAAGCGCGGTTCGCCATGGGCGCGGCCGTCATCGCGGGCTTCGGCGCCGTGATCTCCGAGGTCGGCGCGGTGATGATCGTCGGCGGCAACATCGCCGGCCACACCCGCGTCATGACGACCGCGATCGTCCTCGAGACGGGCAAAGGTCAGTTCGACATCGCGATCGCCCTGGGCATTATCCTGTTGCTCATCGCATTCGTTGTGAACTTCGGCCTCGGCTTCTTGCAGAGGGGGCGATGATGGCCGGCGACCTCGCGATACGGGCCCGCGGGCTGACACGCCGCTACGGCACGCGCGAGGTGCTGCGAGATGTGACGCTGGACATACCGCGCGGCGGCGTGTTCTGCGTCTTCGGCCCCAACGGCGCGGGCAAGAGCACGCTGCTGAGATTGTTGGATCTGCTGGAAACGCCGGACCAGGGCGAGATCATCATCAGCGGCATCCGCGCCGCACCCGACGCGCGGCCCGCGCTGCGCCGGCAGATGGCAATGGCGTTCCAGTCGCCGTACCTGCTCCGCGCGAGCGTCGGCGCGAACGTGGGCTACGGGCTGCGCGCGCGCGGCTGCCCGCCGCGGCGCAGAAAGGAGCGCGTGCGCGAGGTGCTCGAGCGCGTCGGCGCGCTGCCCATGGCCCGCGAGCCCGCGTGGAAGCTGTCGGGCGGGGAAGCGCAGCTCGTGAGCATCGCGCGCGCCCTCGCTGTGGAGCCCGGAATC
>CP070648.1:2124446-2139005 GCA_020354555.1 Armatimonadota bacterium
ACAGCGCCACTCCGCCCGCCTTCTCCTCGATCCGCTGGTACGTCCAGTTCGGAAAATCCGCGGTGAGGTAGTTGTTCTGCATGATCTCCGGGTGGCACGCGAAATTGACGAGGGTCGCAATGACCTTGCCGTCCTCGCCGACCGCCTGGAGCGCCCCAAGTTCGGTGTCGAGGATCCCGGGGATCCTCGAGTTCTTCGAGACGCCGGGCAAATCGCCCGCGGCGCACTTCAACGACGCCGGCGCCAGGTTGTCGGCGGCGTCCTCGATCACCTGGGCGACCGTTTTGATGAGCGACTCGACGTACGCCTGATCTACTCCCGACTCGCCTTCCGTCGGACCCCACAGGCCGATGACATCGGGACCGGAGTGGTTGTGGGTCGCCGCCACCAGGATGGCGTCATCCGGCACCGCCTCCACCATCTCCCGCACGCGCTTGAGGTAGAGGTTGGGGAAGCCGAGCAGGTCCACCGACGCAATCGCGAGCATCTGATGGCCGCTCTTCAGCACCATCGCCCGTGCCCATAGGTCATCGTGCACCGCCTCGCTGCGGCGATTGCCCTCATACCCGGCGATCCACACCTGGCCTTCCGGGGTGATCTTCGCTTTCGCGGCGCCGGCCGAAATCGCGGCCTCGACCTGGCTTGCGCACAAGCCCATCACTCCGAGGAGCAGCGCTGTCATCGAGGCACGGACAGCGGGTGACGGACGTCTCTTCGCGCACATAGCCAGGCCTCCTTTGCGAACGCACAACGGATCCGGTGTGGTATTCGGCGAGGCGGTAATGCCACCTCTACCGAGGTTCGTGCATTAGGGGAGGGACGCAAGGGATGGCTGCGTTCCTCCCGAACGGACCTTGTCCGGAAGAGTCTGCGGCCATTACCGGTGTTCCGGTAATGCCCGAGACTCTATAGGGCTGGAGGACCACGGTACGCGGTCGGCCAATAGTCGCGGCACGAGCCAACTGGAAAGTGCGATGGAGCGGCGGTCTCGCCACGGCGGCACCTCAGCCGGCGGCGGCGAGTTTGCCGATGAGGACGTCGGGGAGGCCGTCGCGGTTGGCGGCGGTGACAGCGACGACCTCGACATCCGGGCGTTGCGTGATGGACTCGACGAAGGGATGCGGTTTGCCCATGGCAGTCGCCAGGACGCGCAGCGGGCCGTCCACGGCCGCCACGACCGCGTCGCGGAATTCGGCGCAGAAAAGCTCCATCTTGCCAATCTCGTCCATGACCAGGATCCCCCCAGGCAGTCCCTCACGCAGCGCGCGCCGTATCTCCTCGACCGCGACACTCTCGATCGCTTCGACATCGACGCGATACTTCGAGACCGAGGGTCCGCCCTTGAGGCCCACGTGAGCCATGACCGCGCGCTTCCCCGCCAGCGATTCGATGTCGAACCCCTGTCGCGATCCACGCTCGCGGATTTCGCCGGTCCAGAAACCGAAGACCTCGACGCCGGCGGCCCGCAAGCGCTCCAGCGTCCGGCGCACCACTGTCGTCTTGCCGCATCCCGGCGCGCCGACGATGACGATATGGCGCTTCATAACCGCTTACCCTCCGGCACACGATTTCGCCGCAGGACTGCGGGCACCTATCGAGGCCGCCGACAGCAGGAGGGGAAACCGCGGTTCTGTAGAACACTCGATGCGAAGGACTCAGGACTGTCCATGAGCGAGAGCAAGACGAGGATCGGCGTCATTGGTACCGGCGGCATCTCGTCCTCCCACGTGCGCCCCTACGCGGGGGATGAACGCGTCAGCCTGGTCGGCATGGCGGACGTGGACATGGAGCGGGCGGAGCGGGCAGCAGCGGAGTTCGGCGGGCGTGCGTACGATGACCATGCCGAGATGCTCGACGCCGAGCACCCCGAAGCAGTGAGCATCTGCACCCCACCGGTCGCGCACAAGGCGCCCGCGCTGGAGTGCATCAAGCGCGGCATCCACGTGTTGTGCGAGAAGCCCCTGGCGTACAGCGCGGACGAAGCCCGCGAGATGGTTGAGGCGGCGCGAGGGCGCGGGGTCATGCTGATGACGGCATTCTGCCATCGTTTTCACGAGCCGGTGATGCGGGCCCGGGCCCTCATCGCGCAAGGCCGTCTCGGGCGCATTCTCATGTATCGCAACCGGTTTGGTGGAAGAATACCAATGGAGGGCCGATGGTTCGGGCAAAAGGCGACGGCGGGGGGCGGCGCGCTGCTCGACACGTCCATCCACAGCGCCGATCTCTTCCGCTTTCTCGTCGGTGAAGCCGGCGAGGTGCGCGCAGTGATGGACACCATGGGCCAGGGTGTGGACGTGGAGGACTCGGCAGCGATGCTCCTGAGGTCCCGCGACGGGGCGATCGGAGTCATAGAGGCGAGCTGGTGCACGCCCTACGGCGTAAATGACATCGAGATCTACGGCGAAACTGGCGCGGCCATCGTCGATTACGACCGCAACGTGCTGCGCTACCGTGTTGACGGTATGAAGACGTGGCGGACGGTCAAGCCCAAGGGCGCGGACCGGTTCTCCCTTGAGGTGCGGCACTTCGTGGATTGTGTGCGGGGCGAACGTCAGCCCGAGGTGACCGGCGAGGACGGCCTGAAGGCCCAACTCATCATCGAGGCTGCGTACCGCTCGGCTGCAGAAGGTATCTGCGTCAAGTTGTGAATCGAGTAGCCTGAACCGACGATGTTGGCGCAATCATGTCAGATGCCGACGGCGCTGGGGCTTGCAGTAGCTCCGTTCGCGGGCTGCCAACTCGTGTCGCGTTCATTCCCCGTATCTGTGACATTCCCCGACACTTCAGGGTCACCGCGCGGCGCCACCGGCGGCCGCGCTGCGAATCCCCGTGGGATCAGGAGGTAGAAGAGGCAATGGCGTTCTGCCCGGGCTGCGGGTACGAATTCCGGGAGGGCCTCACGCGATGCCCTGACTGCGACATGGATCTCGTCGCTGACCTGGCAGAGGTGGACGCCGTGAGAGCCCGACGCTTGCGGGGAGGCAAGACGGTCGGCATCCTAACCTCCACTCGCGCGTCCATCGAGGCCCTGGCCGAAATGCTGGACGAGGAGGGCATCCCGTACTTGGTCAAGGCCGCGGACTCCCCCGCCGCCGAGCAGGCCACGGCGCCGGATAGTCCGGCATCGGTCGAACTCCACGTGTTGGAGCAGCACGTCGAGGAACACCGCGAGTTGCTCCAGGAACTCATCGCCGAAGTCGACAAGCGGGACGAGTAGCCGCCTGACCGAGCAGCGCCTCAGCGCTCCAGTACGGTCAACACGTACAGCATCTGCAGGCGGGCACGGTCCAGGTCTGCGGGGTCGGCGCTCTCCGCAATCGCGCGTGGATAGGTCGGCCCGATCAGGGACAGCGCGTCCGCGACCGACCTGTCGAGCAATTCCTGCGCGCCTGTCAGCTTCGCAGGATCCGCACCGGCCACGCCGAGCCGTTCAATGGCCTGTCGCAGCATCCACAGGTAGGCGTAGTCCTGCCGCCCCTCGTAGTAGGCCTCCCACCGGCGGCAGGTTATGGGGCCTTCGCGCCCGGGGTAGATCGTGCTGTACGTCGCCCCTTCCTTCAGGTCCGGCCCGTGGACTCCCCAGACGTCCTCCCCCCACCACATGTGGGCGAAGTGCCCCCAGCCGCGCGCGCCGTGATGAAACGCCTCCCACGGGAGCAGCCGGTAGTAGGCAAGCGGTGACAGCGTTTTCGAGTACCCGGAGCAGACGTAGCACCAGATTTCCTCGCCGGTAGCGCGAATGTAGGCCATCGCCTCGGGGTCGCGCATCGTCGTGCGGTGGGGCACCCAGATGTCCACGCCGTCGTCTATCGCGCGCAGTTTCTCGACGTCGCGGAAGTTGGCGGTGCACACGACGTGAACGTTCGGATCCACCTCCTGCTTGAAGAACCTGCCGAGCGCGACGTGCTGCTCGTAGCGCTTGCCGCCTGACGGCTCGTCCCACAGCTGAAATGCGAAGTCGTCGTAACCCAGCCCGAGGGACTTGAGGTGTGCGATCCACTCGGTCATCCAGGTACGGAAGGCCTTTTTGTAGGCGTCGCTCATGAACTCGACGCCGACGGACTCCATGCGTGCCGTGAAGTACTCGCCCGCGCTGTAGGCGCCGACGACCAGGCCATGGGGCGAATACGCGCGGACGTACTCGTCATGCTTCGTCCAGTCCGGCGGCTCGACCATGTTGCCCTCTACGTCGAACCTCGGCAAGACGAACGTCGGCGGCACGAAGAACACGTTGACGCCGTGCGCGACGGCGTCGTCGAGATACGGCAGCGGATCGGGCGTCGCCCAACTGATGCCGAGGATCGCGCCCCAGGTGCAAATGCGTACCGGCGGTTCTACGAGTTCGACAGGCGCGATCATTACCGGTATCTTCACTTCCCTAGCCGGGAACCGATACAGCGGCTCGATGCGGATCGCGGCCTCATGGGTGCCCGGCTCGAGTCCCTTCGTCTCAACAATCAGGAATAGCTGCGTCGTCTCGCTGGGCGCGATCCTGATGATGGACGCGCCGTTGATGCGCGGCAGCGGGTCGGCGACGACCTCATCCGTATTGACGTGCCGGCGGATGAAGACCGGCACGTGCACCGATACGGACGGCTGTGTCGCCTGCGCCCCGCCGAACCCGACAGGCACGACCCGCGCGTGAATCATCTCCGACGAGATGTTGCGCAGATCTAACGCGACGTACTTGCGTTCACCGCGCGCGCACTTCAACTCGGCGAGGCTGAGGTTTGCCGCTTCGGGGACGGCGTGCGGGTCGAGATCGAGCCACGGGTCGGCTTTCCAGATCAGGAATCCTTGCTCATCGGCCGCGCGATAGTACTCGCGCAGCGGCGCGTACTCGGTGCGCTCTTGCCACGGGCGCCCCGGCTCAGCCGGGAGTGGCTCGCGGTACGAGTTGCTGATCAATCGCAGCAGGGCCAGCTCATGGTCGAGGCGGTTGGTCAGCTCGTCAATCTCACTCATCACGCCGGGTTCGCCCGCGCGCGCTGACTCCACGGCCTGTGCCAGCCGATCACGTGTCGCGCGAGCGTCGGCGAGCGCCGTTTCGAAGCGCTGCCGCGCGCCGGCGTCCATGCTTGCCCCGCCTGATGCGTCGACCACCGCCGCGATGAGGGAATCAATATCGGTCAGTTTGCCGCCGATTCGAGGTACGGATATCGGAAGCACCTGACGGAAGTACGTTCGCTCGCCTTCCGTCACCGTGCAGACCAGCGCCAGGTCGCCCTCCCGCTTGATCTCATACGGGACGATGACTCGGGCGCCCACGCCCGGCGCGGCGCTGACCGCCCGCACCTCCTCATGCGCCCCTTCCGGCCCGTGGACTGCGATCGTCACGCTGGCGGCGACGTCCCTGGACAGCTGGTTCCGGATCGCGACGTCAAGCCTGCGCTTGGAGGCGAGCGGGTTGCCCCAGGACTCGACCGTGATGCGCGGGGCCGACTCGGCGAGCGCCAGTGTCCCGAAATATGCGGGGTCAGGGAAGCGCTCCGGCACGGGGCAGTATGAACTCAGCTCGCTGTGCGGCTGCTCCTCGCGGGCCAAGTTGAAGCGCCACTGCTGGCCCGGCTCCGGCTGTACGCCGAGGGCCGTCCACGGGATGGACACCTCCATCTCCCACCGGTCATCGCTCCACACCGTCTGTAGTTCCCACGCCGGGTTCCACTCCGTGTCGGCGTCACTGCCGGGACGGTTGACAGCGTCGTAGCGCATCAGGCCGGCGGTTGCTATGAGGTGATAGAATGTGCCATCGTCCGGCGGCTGGAGCAGTATCTCGACGCAATCGTCGCGCCACTCGGCCTCGTCACGCTCGATGCTTCTCGTGACCAGCCGGTCCATGTGCTCTTCGTAGCACTTGAAGCCGAGGTAGAGGTTCTCCTCATCCCACAACAATAGCGCGCGGGTCTGCTGGCGAGCGAACCTGGTCTCGCCGAGCAGGATGAACTGATGCGCGACCGCCGCCTCTCGCCAGCATGCATCATCCACTACTCCGTCTATCTCCGGCGGCGATGCTGCCATCGGTACACTGAGCAACGCGCGCGCCGACGGCAGGAAGTAGGCCGATGCGGGCCCGGCTGCACAGACGGCCGCCAAGATCAACGCGACAGCCATGATTGGTCGCACTCGGCGGTTGTCATTTCCCATTGCTTTCCTCTCTGTGAGCGCTTCACCGCGCAGCGGCGGTGCGCGCATCGTTTCATCCGGCGAGCGCCGATACCACTGTGTCCAGCTTCCGCAGTTCGTCCGGCCGGTCGAGCACCTCGCCCTTCTCGCGGGCGAAGATGCGCGCTTTGTGCACAACCTCCGCGCCGTAGCACGTCAACCATGCCGCGATCGCTTCCTCGTGCGGCTCAAACCCGGAGTCGGCCGCGACGCTGATCACCGCCGCCCGCTTGCCGGCGAGGATGCTGAGATCCGTGTACCACCCGTGGGAGCGATCCATGAAATCCTTGAGAACCCCCGGCGGGCTCAGCCAGTACACCGGGGAGCCGATGATTATCGTTTCCGCGTCGAAGAGATACGCCATGATCTCGTTCAGATCATCGCCCTCCAACGCGCAGCGCCCGAGCGTCATGCATTGACGGCAGCCAATGCAGTGACCGAGGGCGAAGTCAGCGACGCGGATGAAGTTCACGTCCTTACCGGACTTCTGCGCCACTGCGTCCACGGCGCGCTGCACGACGATGTCGGTGTTCCCGCCTTCGCGCGGGCTGCCGGACAGACCGAGAATGGGTGCTCCCATGATTGTGCCTCCACGCGCTGTCGTTCGCGCGGCGGTTTGCCTAAGACGGTATGAGATAGCCTGGCAGGTCGAGATGCTGCACCGCCAGTGGCGCGGGCGTCTGCGTGATGCCGAAATGAGCGCGATATGCCTGCACCATTGCTTCGAAGTTGGCCGGTCGAATCCCCTCGTGGATGCAGTTGCTGCTCATCAGGATGTGCCCGCCATTGCCCCAGCCGGCCTCGATGCACTCGGTGGTAGCCCGTTCCACTTCCTGCGGCGAGGCGCTCGTCAGCAGCCAGCGGATGTCCATGTTGCCGATGAATGTCATGCGGTCGCCGTACGCCTGTTTGAGGCGGCGCAGGTCCATGCCCGCAGCGGCGTCTATCTCCTCGAACCCGTCAACGCCGGACTCGATCAGCAACGCGTCGAGCATTGACCACAGATCGCCGTCGGACGCGGTGGTGCACCACACCCCCAAGGAACGGCACAGCTCCGCTTGCTCGCGGATGCGCGGCAGCACGAACTCGCGATAATGCGCGGGCGAGATGAGCGGGCCGCCGTCAGCCGCGAGATCGCCGCCCAGGCCGATGATGTCCGCGCCCAACTCGACGTACCTAGGGATGAGCACCAGCCCGCGCTGCGCGCAGCGTTCGTAGTAGCGATGAAGCAGTTCCGGGCGCTCGTGGAACCACGTGAACATGTACCTCGGCATCGCGCACACCGGCATGGTGTAAACGGACACGAAGATCGCCGGGTCGAGGCCCCGCTCGCGCATGATCTCTCGCGCGCGCTTGAAGACGTAGAAGTGATCGTCGCTGGGCAGCGCAGGCGGCGGCTCGTCCTGCTCCAGGGAGCGGATCATCGCCTGCTCTTCCTCTTCGGGCGACGAACGCGCGTCATGCACCGGGCGCCGTTCCACCCACGGGCTGCCGGGGATGAAGCGGACCATGGTGTCCCCCTCGCGCCATGTGAATTCGCCGAGCTGCTTCGGCCGCGTGAAATCCGGCCCGAGATTCGTCGCCAGGCGCACGAGGTCCATGTCCAGCCGTTCGACGGTATCAGCAATCTCGACGGCCTCGGCTTCGACCAACGCGTCCCAGTCGCCGGCCTCCATCGCGCGCATGCGATGCACGAAGTTGTGCGCGACGCTCGCGCGACCGAGGATGAGGTCCGCGATGGGGCTCTTGATGAGCTTCTCGAAGAACGGCGTGCGGTCGGGTTCGCGGTGCTCGAAGGCGGCCTGTACGCGTGCGCGGGCTGTCATGTCAGTCGCTCTCGGAGATGACGGTCTCGTTCTCGACTATGTAGATCTTGCCGCGGGTCTTCACCACGGGCTCCCCGAACCCGTGGAACACGCGCAGTCTCCGCGATTCCTCGATGCTGCGGCCGTCGAGCGCGCGGACTGCGAACAGAGCCGGACGGTCATACTCGATGTCCTGCCATGAGAGTGCGTGAAATGCGCGGAACTGCGGGCCCCAGATCGAGAATCCATACGGCGGTAGCAGCGCTTCCCCGCCGGGCGTGGCTGCCGCGTAGTCCTCTCTGCCGAGGTTGACGATCACCTCGACCCGGTCGCCGAACACGGTTCGCTGCACTGCGCCGTCGGGCGTCAGGAACTCGTGTTCCGTCATCGGCAGCGCCGCCGTCATCTCGTTCAACGGCGACATCACTTCGTAGGTGTTCTTGATGAACGTGTCGGTGAGGCAGAGGCCGTGAGCCCATCCGCCGTCGGAACGCGCGAGGCACAGCAGGTCGGGCTGCACGGTCTCCTGCGGTTCGAGGGCAATCTCTGCATCACGCCCAGCGCCGCTGACGCGAACTCGGCCGATGGTGCAGCGGCGCGTGCCGTCGTCGGCGTCGGCGAGCAGCGCCCGTCCACCACCTCCCGGCTCAACCAGGCCGATGCGGATGTCGAAGCGTCCTTCGAGGCCCTCAGGCGCTTCGACTTCATGCGGCCCGATGACGATCCGGCTGCCCGCGCGCCACGCAGTGGTGGGCGGCTCCGGCTCGTGGTCATCCTGGAACGCAATCTCGCCGTCGGCGCGCGTGAAGTGCACGAAGACGCGCCAGTCGTCCGCGAGGTCTTCATCCACCGTCCAGCGATAGGATATGGCGAAGGTGCGCGGGCCGGTCTGCTCGAGGTGCGCGACCGCGGCGTGCACGCGGATCGGGGCGGCGCGTTCCTCGCTCCAGTAGAGATGCGGCCCGAAGCCGTACAGCGGCATGCGACCCAGGCCGATATGGCGTACGATGTAGTCCGGGCGGTTGGGATACGCGCGATCGCCTTGATGCGTGTACAGCGCGATGCAGTCGCGGTAGACCAATTCGAACAGGGGAATCGCGCGGCCATACGGGGGGATATCGCGCTCGGACAGCATGCCCTCGAAGTAGGACGCGTGCGGCACCGCCCACTCCACGCCGTCTTCCGAGCCATGTACCCCAAACAGGCTGGCCGAGAACTCGGACAAAGCGGCCTTGTAATCCATATCGTCCCAGCGCGTGAGCGGATGAGCCGGATCGAAGCACTCGTACAGCGAGGCCGCGAACGTGGTGTCAATGAAGTATGCCGTGGGGTCGAACAGCTCCTTGACCCGCGGCAGGTTGTGCTGCGGGCGTGCCGCAAGCTCGAGGCCCTGCTTGGAGCAGATGAGCCAGGCCTGTCCGCCCGCCCAGTTGCCGCCCGCAAGCAGCCTGCCGTCGTTCCGTTTCATGATCGCGTCTTCGGACCACGACGGCGCGTCGCGGTACATATCCTGGTAGTTGTCGTGGAGGCCGAACAGATACCCGAGCTTGCGGATACGCGCGGAGGCGTCCGCCAGGCCGTCGTTGCCGCCGCACTCAGGCGCCGCCGGCAAGATGTCGGGGTGTTGATTGTCATACCCGCGGTGAATCCAGCCGGCGAGGACGAAGAGCGCCTTCTCGATACCGAGGTCGTGCCGCAGGTGTTCGGCGACCTGCGCCGCCTCGTCAAACGTATAGCCGATGCTTACGGTTTCCTCGGCATCCGGCTCGCCGCGGAAATACCGCGATGATCTCACCGCGCGGCTGAGGACGAACGGCTTGATATCGGGCGCGCCGAACAGCTTGTCCAGTTGAAGCGTCGGCCAGCGCTTCGCCTTCTCGGTCCACGTGACGAGCAATCCCTTGTCGCGCGCGACGTCGCGGTAAGCCTTGGCGATCTCGACATATCCGCCGTGCGGGATGAGCGTGATGCGCACCGCTGACTCCGGGCTGTGGACACGCAGCGACGGCGCAACGGCCTGGCTGCCCGGCGCCAGCGAATCCCTGCCGATCACGCTCTTGACGAAGGCTGTTGCATACGGATCGTGCCAACTAATCAGCGCCGCCGACCCGCCGTTGACGACGCCCAGCATCTCCATCACGCAGCCGCGCCAGCGGAACGTGTCGAAGCGGTCGAGGTATGCCTCGCCGCTGTCCGCCGACAGCATCAGGCCGACGCCGTTGGGAACTACGACACACCCCTGCGCGGCGTCCGTCGTCCACAGGGCGTCGGACAGGAGATCGATGTGCGTGACCTCCGCGCCATCGCCGACGGCCGCCCATGAGAACTCGACGCTTCTCCCGTCCGGCACGAGTTGCACCGTGACCATCAGCCGCCACGCCGCACCTGCATCCGGCGCGGCATACTCGATGATCAGGCGACGCTCCTCCGTCGTCACCCGCTCAGGTTTTGTGAGACGCAGATGCTTCGCCTTGCCCGAGGGCAGCCGCAGCGCGACGCTGGCGAATCCGTCGGCGAACGGCGACGAGTGCCAGCACGCGCCCGACTGCTTGTCGAGCAGGCGATAGCAGCCGTTGTCCGCGCTGACGGTGAACGCGATGTGTTTGCTTTCGATGGTCTGCGCCGAGGTCAGCCGGGCGTCGAGCAATGCCAGACGTCGGTGGATCTCGTCTGCGGCCAGGGGCTCCGGCTTGGTCACGGGCGGCGCGTCGGCATCAAGTTCGATCTCCCCCCAGTACGTCTCGCACTTCCGCTCGCTAGTCGCGGGGTCCCAGAGCCCGACGTGGACTGCATAGATTCCTTCGGGCGCCTCGGCGGGCACGGCGACGGAGTACGGCCCGTCCTCGATGAGCCGCCCCGCCTCCCAGGCGCTGCTTGGAACGAGAGGGGAATGGTCATGCTGGAAGACGATCTCAGCGCAGTCCCGGCGTGGGTATTCGAAGTGAGCGAACACGAGGTAATCGACATCGGCGGGCACGCCGTCGTTGCGCCAGGCGTAGGTGATGCCGAGCCGCCCTCCGGGCTTGACGCGGTCCGAGACCAAACGCACGTCAACGAGAGCTGGAGTGAAGCCCGACGCGCCCGCGGCCTCGGCAGCCGCCGGAGCCACGCGGGCGACGCAGTTGAACGCAGCAACCAGGACCGCGCAGAGCAGCGCGGGCAGACGTGACTCGGGCTTTGGATAGGTCATCCGCAGTCCCCTGTACGCAGTGGTCGTGGACAAAAGCGGGCACGGCAAGCGCTTGCGGCAGCCGCGACCGACCCGGCCAATCCGGCTTGTGCCTTCGGTCGCGAGCCCACGCGGATTTCCGACGGCGAGCTACCGTCGCACGCAAGATATGGATTGCTGGGCCATGCGCCGCCACTGCGGCTGCCAACCGGTCCGCGGGCCCGTAAGTGTGAGTCGCCTAGACTAGTGAGAATGCGTGTGCTCTTGCGGCATCCCGCCGCCGCCGCGCTCGCCGAGATGGCCTTTGCCCGGAGGAGCTTCGCCGGTTCCTTCTCCTTCAGGGACCGGGATGGTTGTCGTCAGCTCGACGTTCATTGAGTCCGTCTCGGGGTCGTAGGTCCCGACGGCCGCCGGCTTCCGGCCGGCGGCCAAGCTGGGGTCGTCGACGACGTAGGCCTCGACGGTCAGCGGCTTGGGCGTCTGCGCGTACTTGCGTAATTCCTTGACCACGCGCTCCGTAACGCGCTCGACCTCTTCGTCCGTGATGCGACGCTCTTCACCGGATGCCTCGAGCACGGTCGGGTTGACGAAAACACGCAGCAGCGAGCGCGTCGGGTACTGGACATCGTACACGTGGCCCTGGAGCGATTCGATGCGCGTCAGGAGGTTGTCCACGAGTTCCTGGGCCTGCTCGCGCACCTCCGGGTCGAGGGATTCGAGGGGCGACTGCTCGGAGGTCAGGCGATCCCAATACCAGATGCCGAGGACGGCGACTGCAACGACCGCGAGGAGCACGACGAACACGCCGATGCGGCGGGGCACCGCACGGGCCGACTCCTGGGACTCCTCGACCTGCACCGGGTTCATGCGGTAGCGCCCGTAGTTGAAGCTTTCCTGCTCCTGTCGCCCGCGCTCGTCTGTTGGTCTATCGCTTGCTGGCTTGTCTGGCGGCATGGTTGGCTCCTCTTACTTGGCGGCCGCAGCGGCGCGAAGTTGACTGATGGCTTCGGCGAGACTCAGATCGGGCAGGAACACGCCCGAGCGCCCCCCGATCAGGATCTGCGCCCCTCGGCGCACCATATCCGGCGCGGTGCTCGGGCTGACATGTCCGTCCACCGCGATACGAACGTCGAGTCGTCGCTCCGCAATCATCGCGTGCAACCGATCTATCTTGGGCAGCGCCGAGGCGACGATGTCTTGGCCCGAGAATCCTGGGTTGACCGTCATCACCAGCGCCATCGAGACATCGTCGAGCACGTATTCGATGGCGCTTGGGGACGTTGCCGGGTTGAGCGCCACGGCGGCGCGCGCTCCCGCGTCCAGCGCCGTTTGCAGGCTGCGTTGGAGATGCACGGGCGCCTCGGCGTGGATGGTGATGATGTCCGCGCCCGCTTTTACGAAGTCGCCGATATAGAGGTCCGGGTTGGTAACCATGAGGTGCGCCTCGAGCGGCAATCTTGTGTTGGCGCGAATGGCTTCAACGACGAGCGGGCCGAACGTGATGTTGGGGACGAAGTGTCCGTCCATCACGTCGAGGTGGATTCCGTCGGCGCCGGCATCCTCGAGTTGCCGCAGCGACTCGGCGAGATGCCCGAAGTCCGCGCACATGATGGACGGCCAGATCTCGATAGCCATGTGTCAGCCCCTGCGCGAGATGAAGTCCTCGAGCTCCTGCCGCGTTGGCATTGACGGCTGTGCCCCGAGGCGCGTCACCGCGAGTGCCCCGGCGAAGCTCGCCCACCGCGCGGCGTCCGCAAGCGGCTTGCCTTCGGCCAAAGCGACTCCGAGCGCGGCAGTGAACGCATCACCGGCGGCCGTCGTGTCAACCACGTCAACCGCAACCGCCGGGAGATGCTCCGATTGCCCCGGCACCGCCCACGCGCATCCCTGCGCTCCTGATTTTACCACACACGCGGGCGCGCCGGCTGCGACAAGTGCCTGTGCGGCATCGAGCGCGTCCGATACTGGGCGGCCGAGCAGCACCTCGGCTTCACCGAGATTAGGTGAGAGCACGTTCGCCGCATTGCGCACGGCGTCGGGCAGCTTCGCGGCGGGGCCTGCGTCAAGTATGGACGCCACGTTCGCGGCGCTCGCCGCATCCAACGCCGCGGCCACTGTGTCCAGCGGAATCTCGAGTTGCAGCAGCAGCACGTCGGCAGACGAGACCGCGTCTTTGGCGGCGGCCACATCCTTCGCTGTCACAGCCCCGTTGGCGCCACCAGCGACGACGATGCTGTTTTCGCCGGATTCCTGAACGACGATCAGCGCCACCCCGGTCGGGTGCTCGCGGTCGGCGACCACGTCATCCACGGCGACGCCGTTATCCGCGAGCCCCTGACGCAGTCGCTCGCCGAAGTCGTCGTCGCCGACGCGCCCCACCATTCGAGCTTCCGCTCCGAGGCGCGCGGCCGCAACCGCTTGGTTGGCGCCCTTCCCACCGGGGATCGTGTGGAACTCCGTGCCCCGAACCGTTTCGCCGGGACGCGGCAAACGCTCCGCGCGCACGACCAGGTCCATATTGATGCTGCCGACCACGACCACCCGCGGCATGTGCGATCTCCGCGGTTAAGTCTTCCACCGCCGCGGCGCGAGCACCTTTCGGCGGCAGGTTCCGCGCTGCTGGAACCGAAGATATCGCCGATGCAGACCAGTCCCGACGATCACGCGATTTTGGGCATCGCGGCCGACGATCTCGCCGGCGCTGCCGACACGGCGGCGCAGGTGGCGTCGCCGGAGCGGCCGTCACTAGTTTCACTCGGGCCGCGTCCGTCGTGGCTGCCGCACAACGCTGCGGACGCCGCGGCATTCGCCATTGACGCCGACTGCCGGAACGTAACACCGAAGGACTGCGCAATCCGTATCGCGGACGCGTTCGCGCAGCTCGCGCGGATCCCTGGGTGCCGGCGCTATCTCAAACTCGACTCCACGCTGCGAGGCAATGTCGGCGCCGCGATCGAGGCGGCGACCGAGGGTGCGGAGGCGGCAATCCTCGCCCCCGCGTTCCCCGCGCGCCAGCGTACCGTTGCGGACGGCATTCTGCTCGTCAACGGCACCCCGGTGGCGGAGACCGAGGTCGGGCGAGACGGGGCGGCGCCGGTCGGCGTGTCCGAGGTAGCCGCCATTGTGCGCCGGCAGTGGCAATGCGGAGTCGCGATCTTGTCGCCGCGTACGTACGGCACGCCGGGTGCTCTCGCGGAAGCGCTGGCGCAGGCCCTAGACGAGGGAGCTGAACTGCTGATGCTGGACGCGGATTCAGCGGAGGATATGCGAGACATCGCCGCAGCGGTTCAGCACATGTCGGAGATGCCCCTACGCGTGCTGCCGGCGGGTTCAGCGGGCCTTGCCCGTGGATTCGCGGATGTGATGGGCGTGTCGCCAAGGACTCCTCCCCCATCGCCGCCTGCGCGCGCCATGCCAATGCCC